>NZ_VFNP01000002.1:1267667-1584583 GCF_006715635.1 Streptomyces sp. SLBN-118 | reverse complement strand
GTGGCCGCGGCGCTTGGCCTGAGTGCCCTCGCCCGGGTCGTTGACGATGAAGGGGTAGATCAGCGGCAGTTCGCCCAGCACGGCGTCCGGGCCACAGCCCGCCGACAGGCCCAGTCCCTTGCCCGGCAGCCACTCCAGGGTGCCGTGCTTGCCCATGTGCACGACGGCGTCCGCGCCGAACGAGTTCTCCAGCCAGCGGTACGCGGCCAGGTAGTGGTGCGAGGGCGGCATGTCCGGGTCGTGGTAGATGGCGATCGGGTTCTCACCGAAGCCACGCGGCGGCTGGATCATGACCACGACATTGCCGAACCGGAGCGAGGCCAGCACGATGTCGTCGCCGTCGACGTAGAGCGAGCCGGGCGGCTCACCCCAGTGCTCCGGCATGGCCTCGCGCAGCCCCGGAGCCAGGGTCTCGAACCAGGCCCGGTAGTCGGCGAGCGGCACGCGCGCGGGGGCGGCCGCCAACTGCTCGTCGGTCAGCCACTCGACGTCGTGGCCACCGGCGTTGATGAGCCGGTGGATCAGCTCGTCGCCGTTGTCCGGGTGGCCTTCGACGGCGTAACCGGCGTCGCGCAGGGCGTCCAGGACCCGTACCGCCGAGGCCGGTGTGTCCAGGCCCACCGCATTGCCGACGCGTGAGTGCTTGGTGGGGTAGGCGGTGAAGACGAGAGCCAGCTTCTTCTCGGCGTTCGGCCGGTGCCTCAACCGGGCGTGGCGTACGGCGATTCCGGCGACGCGCCCGGCCCGCTCGGGGTCGGCGACATACACCGGCACCTCGTCGGGGCCCTGCTCCTTGAAGGAGAACGGGACCGTGATCAGCCGCCCGTCGAACTCCGGGATGGCCACCTGCATCGCCGCGTCCATCGGGGACAGCGCCGCGTCCGACGCCTCCCAGACCGCCCGCGAGGACGTCAGGCACAGCCCCTGGAGCACAGGGATGTCCAGCCCGGCGAGCGCCCCGATGTCCCAGGCCTCGTCGTCGCCGCCCGCACTGGCGTCGCTCGCTCGCGTGCCGCCGGCGGCGAGCACGGTGGCGACGAGCGAGTCGGCCCCGGCGAGGAGCTCGTACAGACCGGCCTCGGCGCCGCGCAGCGAACCGCAGTACACGGGAAGGGCGTTGGCGCCCCGCGCCTCGATGCGGTCGCAGAGTGTGTCGACGAAGGCCGTGTTCCCGGAGAGCTGGTGGGCCCGGTAGAAGAGCACGCCCACGGTCGGCCGGCCCTCGACGTGCGCGCGCGTGCCGTGCACGCCCCACTCGGGCATCTTCCGCGGCTCCGCGCTGTGCCTGTTCTGGGCGCCCTGAGCACGACCGTGCCCCGCCCGCAGCACGTCCAGAAGGAGGAAGCGGGCCAGCTCGGCGAGGTTGCCCGGACCGCCCTCGACCAGATAGCGCAGCGCCTGCGTCACCGCACCCGCGTGCACCGTGGACTCGGCCATCAACTCCGCGTCCGCAGCGGCCTCACCGCCCAGCAGGACCGTCGGGATCCGGGCGGCACGCAGCGCCGCGAGACCGTCCTCCCAGGTCCGCTTCCCGCCGAGGAGACGCACGACGGCGATGTCGGCGCCCACGATCAGCGCGGGCAGTTCCGCCGCCACGTCGACGCGGGTGGGGTTGCCGATCCGGTACGGCGCCCCGGAGGCCCGGGCCGCCAGCAGATCGGTGTCGGCCGTGGACAGCAACAGCACGGTGCTCATGGCGCTCCCGGTGGAATGAAGGGCAGTCCCGACGGAGCGCCCGACTCGATGAGCCGCAACAGCGCGTCCGTGTCCGCGTGTTCTTCGATCAGGTCGCCGAGGCGGTCGAGCTGCTCCTCGCGCAGGACCCCGAAGCTGGTGTCCGGCGCCGGTACGAAACGCCGTCCCGAGGCCGCTGCCACCTCCCGCAGAAAGGCGCGCCTGAAGCCGTCGCTCTCCAGCGAGCCGTGCCAGTGAGTGCCCCACACGGGTCCGACACGGCAGCCGTCCAAGAAGGGCTCTCCGCCCAGCACTTCGGCGACCCCGTGATGGATCTCGTATCCCTCGACACTCTCGCCGAGCGCCGCGCCCACGGGCCGTGCGAGGGTCTTGTCCCGGGCGAAACGCACCCGTACCGGCAGCAGGTCGAGGCCGTCGACGGTGCCCGCGCGCGACTCCACGTCGTCCTCGATGAGCTCGCCCAGCATCTGGAAGCCGCCGCAGATGCCGAGCACCGGCCGCCCCTCGGCGGCCCGGCGTGCCAACGCGTCCGCGAGACCGCGCTCACGCAGCCAGCCGAGCGCCTTGACCGTGCCCCTCGTGCCCGGCACGACCGCCAGATCGGCGTCGGCCAGCTCCTCGGCCCGGTCCACGAAGCGCACGACGACGCCGGGTTCCGCGGCGAGCGCGTCCACGTCCGTGAAGTTCGACATCAGCGGTACGGCGCACACGGCGACGCGCAGCACGTCCTCGCCGACGGGCGGCGCGACCACCGACTCCCGTACCGCGCCGCGCAACGAGACCCGCAGCCCGTCCTCCTCGTCGATACCGAGGCCGTGCGCGAAGGGCAGCACGCCGTAGGTGTGCCGCCCCGTCAGCCCGTGCAGCATCTCCAGGCCGGGTTCGAGGAGCGTCACATCGCCCCGGAACTTGTTGACCAGATAGCCCGCGATCAGCGCCTGGTCCTCGGGGGCGAGCAGCGCCGTGGTACCGAAGAAGGAGGCGAAGACGCCGCCGCGGTCGATGTCTCCGACCACGAGCACCGGAAGGCGAGCGGCCCGTGCGATGCCCATGTTCACGATGTCCGTACGCCGCAGATTGATCTCGGCAGGACTGCCCGCCCCCTCGCAGATCACAGCTTCATACGTGCCCCGCAGCTCCTCCAGGCACTCCACGACGGTCCCGAACAGAGCCTCCTGCCGCCCCCCGTGGTAGCCACGGGCGCTGAGTTCACCCACCGGCCTGCCCATCAGCACGACCTGACTCGAACGGTCGCTGCCGGGCTTGAGCAGCACCGGGTTCATCAGCGCGCTCGGCTCCACGCGCGCCGCCTGCGCCTGCATGGCCTGCGCCCGCCCGATCTCCGCGCCCTCACGCGTGACGAACGAGTTGAGCGACATGTTCTGCCCCTTGAAGGGTGCGACCTTCACCCCCTGCCGCACCAGCCAGCGGCAGATCCCCGCCGTCACGACGCTCTTTCCGGCGTCGGACGTGGTTCCCGCGACCAGCAGTCCGCCGCCCCTGCGCCCGCTCATCCCCGCCCCTTTCCCGCGCGCCGCGCGCGCAGCGCATGCCCCGCGAGGCGCCCGGCCGCGCAGGTGGCGAGTGTCAGCCAGCCGATGCGGCGCGAGAGCCGTACGGCGCGTTCGATGTCGCCGAACTGCACAGGGCGGCCGTCGCCGTTGAGTACGGGACGGTGCTCGACGCGTCCGCCGTAGGAGAGCGTTCCGCCGAGCCGTACCCCGAGCGCACCGGCGAAAGCCGCCTCCACGGGACCAGCGTTGGGGCTCGGGTGCTTCTTCGCGTCGTCCCGCCAGGCGCGGGCGGCCCCGCGCGCGTCCCCGCCCGCGAGCACCGCCAGCGCCGCGGTGAGCCTGGCGCCCGGCCAGCCCGCGACATCGTCGAGCCGTGCCGAGGCCCAGCCGAACCGCCGGTACCGGGGTGACTTGTGCCCGACCATCGCGTCCAGCGTGTTGACCGCCCGGAAGCCGACCAGGCCGGGCACGCCCGCGAGCGCTCCCCACACAAGCGCGCCCACCACGGCGTCGGAGGTGTTCTCGGCAACGGATTCGACGACGGCGCGCGCGATCTGCTGCTCGTTCAGGGCCTGCGGATCGCGCCCGCACAGATGCGGCAACCGCTCCCGGGCCACGTCCACGTCCCCGGCGGCCAGCGCGCCACCGATGGCCCGTGCCTCCCGGCCCAGGGACGTGCCGCCGACGACGGCCCAGGTGGTGGCGGCGGTCAGCGCGACCGACGCGGCCGAGCGGCCCCGCAGTCCACGGCTCAGCAGTGCGGCGGCAGCGGCAGCGCCTCCGGCGCACACCACGGTGTGCAGCGCGCCCCACCCCCGGTGGTCACGCCACAGCACACCCTCGACACCACCCGCGGCCCGCCCGAACGCGGCGACCGGATGCCCTCGGCGGGGATCGCCCAGAAGCAGGTCACCGGCCAGGCCGGCGGTGGCGCCGTACACGAATCGACGGTCGGCACGCATCGGTTCAGCCCGTCGTTCCGCCTCGCAGGAACCTCGTACTCACAGCAGGGACCGAACCGCAGCCGCGCATGGCGATATGTCCTCACTCAGGGTGTCCGCGCCCTGGTTCGACGTGACCGGCGGTGAGAGTTCCTGGCTTCCGGGGGAGTGCTCCCCCGTGACAGTGGCGGGACCGCGCCGGATTCGCACCGGCTTCCTCTTCTGCCGCCGTAGATGGCCCCGGCAGTCCACCACGCTGCGAGAAGGGCCGTCAACTGGCCTTTGACCTGCACGGGGAGAGTGTGTTGGGGCACACACGCGGGCCGGGTCACCCGATGGGGTGACCCGGCCCGGACCCGAGGTGTCTGAAGCGGCTGTCAGGTGACGATCAGGTAGATCCCGTACGCCACGGCTGCCGCGCAGAGCGCGAAGCACGCGTACGCCCCGGTGCGCGCCAGGACCGCGGAGCCGCCGCTCGCGGCCGCGGACTCCTGCCTGGTCAGGCCCACCACGCCCAGGGTGAACAGAGCCACCAGGGCGACGGTGGCGACCAGGCTCACGCCGAAGACGGAGCCGAGTGCTGCCCAGTCGATTTTCATGCTGTTCTGTCCTTACACCGTGGCCGGACGCGTCGGCTCGGAGCCGGAGGCGGGGGCCGGAGCCGGGATGGTCGTCTTCATGTCCTGCGCGGGCGTGCCCGCCGGCGGCGGGGCGACGGCCGCGATGGCCGCGGTCACGACGCCCGCGGGTTCGGCGTCCGTGTCATTGACGTTGGTGTGGTCGACCACCTGGCGGCGGGAGACGAACCAGATCGCGGCGCAGGCGCCGATCAGGAAGGCCGCGACGACCGCGACACCCCAGTCGCCCTGCTTGGTCACGAACTCCGAGCCCGCGGCGACCAGAGCGGCGGCGGGCAGCGTCAGGCCCCAGGCGACGAACATCCGGGTGGCGGTGGACCAGCGGACCACGCCGCCCTTGCGGCCCAGGCCCGCGCCCATCACGGCGCCGGAGCACGAGTGCGTCGTCGACAGCGAGAAGCCGAGGTTGGAGGAGGCGAGGATGACGCTGGCCGCACTTGTCTGGGCGGCGAAGCCCTGCTGCGGCTGAAGGTCGGTCAGGCCCTTGCCCATGGTGCGGATGATGCGCCAGCCGCCGAGGTAGGTGCCCATCGCGATCGCGAGACCGGCGGAGAGGATGACCCACATCGGAGGGTTGGAGCCGGGCGAGAGCACTCCGCCGGCGATGAGCGCCAGCGTGATGATGCCCATCGTCTTCTGGGCGTCGTTGGTGCCGTGGGCGAGGGAGACAAGGCCGGCCGAGGCGACCTGGCCGGCGCGGTAGCCCTTCGCGGTGGCCTTCTCGTCGGCGTTCTTGCCGATCTTGTACGTGAGCCGGGAAGCCAGGAAGGCGGCGATGCCGGCCACCAGGGGAGCGGCGATCGCGGGGATCAGGACCTTGGTGACGACGGTGCCGCCGTTGACGCCGCCGATGCCGACCGAGGCGACCGTGGCGCCGATGAGTCCGCCCATCAGGGCGTGCGAGGAACTGGACGGCAGACCTATCAGCCAGGTCACCAGGTTCCAGAGGATGGCGCCGACGAGCGCCGCGAAGATGACTTCCGGGGTGATGCCGGACTCGGTGACGATGCCGCTGGAGATCGTCTTGGCGACCTCGACGGACAGGAACGCACCGGCAAGATTGAGCACGGCGGACATGGCCACCGCCGTCTTGGGCTTCAGGGCGCCGGTCGAGATGGTCGTCGCCATCGCGTTGGCGGTGTCGTGGAAACCGTTTGTGAAATCGAACACGAGAGCTGTCACGATCACGATCGCTAGCAGCAGCGTGATGTGTTCCATCTACCCAGGCAATCTTTTGACGTCAGTGGCGCGATCAACGTAGTTAATCTGGGTGAACGGAAGATGAACTGAAACAGGCATCGCGGTGTTCTGAAGTGAGGATTGGCCACTCCGCTTGTCGGGAGTGGCCGCAGTACCGATGACATGCGGCTTTCGCGGTGATTCGCGTGATGTCCGTCACCCGCATGTCCTGTGGCACCGGGCCCCGGCCTGACAGGATCGCGGCATGACCGATGAAGTGCGGCAGGACGCGATCGAGCGGGCGTGGCAGGACCTCGTGGCCACGGCCCGCCGGACGGCCGCGGAGGGTCTCGTGGTGGGCACGTCGGGCAATGTCTCGGTACGGGTCGGCTCCCTCGTCCTGGTCACCCCGAGCGGAGTCCCGTACGACCGGCTCACCCCGCAGGACGCCGTCGCCGTCGACCTCGACGGCAACCAGGTCCTCGGCACCCTCGCCCCCACCAGCGAGCTGCCCCTGCACCTGGAGCTCTACCGCAACACCTCCGCGGGCGCCGTGGTCCACACCCACGCCGTACACGCCACCGCCGTCTCCACCCTCGTCCCCGAACTCCCGCCGATCCACTACATGGCGGGGGCCATGGGCGGTACCGTGCGCGTCGCGGCGTACGCCCTGTACGGAACCGGGGAACTGGCCCGGAACATGCTCAGCGCCCTGCGCGAACGCACCGCCTGCCTCCTGCAGAACCACGGAACCGTCGCCTACGCGGACTCCCTCGATCAGGCCTACGACCGGACGGCCCAGCTGGAGTGGATGTGCCGCCTCTGGCTGACCGCCGCGTCCGTGCCCGGACACGCGCCCACCCTCCTGACGAGCTCACAGCTGCGCGAGGCGTCGGAGAAGCTCCAGAGTTACGGGCAGCCCGGCTAGGGCCGCCCCTCCGCTGGCATGGCGGCCCGCGGATGCCGACACTGGAACGGTGCGCCCGGTTACCGCGACGGCAGCAGCCGTCACCACACTCATCGGTGTCGGCGCGGCCGTGATAGCGGCCGGCCGCTACGCGAGCGACGCCGCGCTCAAGGCGACGCCGGGACGCCCGCTGCCCGGCGACCCGCGGCTCACCGTGCACTCCACAGCCGCCGGCCATGTGGCGCTCACCCGCAGCCTCGCCACCCAGCGCCCCGGCCGGTACGGAATCGAGGGTGAGGACGTCCATGCCGTCATCGGCGCGGTACTCGACTCGGTGCCGCGTCGCGCCGACACCGTCGTGCGCCGGCTGGAGCGGGTCAGCCACGGCAGCCTGGAGCCCGGCACCAAGGTCCGGCTCACCCCGCGGGTGTATGACGGCGATCCTTCCGGCGCGCTCGGGCTCGACCACAGGGATGTGGACATACCGGGCGAACTCGGCACGCTGCCCGCCTGGTTCGTGCCGGGTCCTCGTGAGACCTGGGTCATCACCGTGCACGGTCTGGGCGCAACCCGGGAACATCCCCTGAACCTCCTGCCGTTCCTGCACACCCTGCGTTTCCCGGTGCTCAACCTCAGCTACCGCGGAGACCCCGGAGCACCCCAGCCGCCCGACGGGCTCGGGCACCTCGGCGACTCCGAGTGGCGCGACCTGGACGCGGCCATCCGCTACGCCGTGAACCAGGGCGCCGAGCGCGTCATCGTGCACGGCTGGTCCACCGGCGCCTCGATGGCCCTGCATGCCGCCGCCAACTCAGCCCTGCGCGACCGGATCAGGGGCCTCGTCCTGGACTCCCCGGTCCTCGACTGGGAAGCCACCCTGCGCAGCCTGGTCGCCGCACGCGGCACACCCGCGCCCCTGCTGCCACTCGCCGTCAAGGCGGCCCAGGGCAGGACGGGACTGCACGGCGACCGGCTGCTCGAAGCCGCCGATCCTGGGGCCATGCGCGTGCCGACCCTGATCTTCCACGGCCCCGGCGACACGCTCGCCTCCTGGCAGCTCTCCCGCGAACTCGCCGCGCGCCGCCCCGAACTGGTCAGCCTTCACACCGTCCGGGACGCCCCGCACGCCGCCATGTGGAACGCCGATCCGGACCGCTACGAAGAAGCCCTCCGCCGGTTCCTCACCCCCTTGATGTAGCGCCCTGCCCGCCCCTGCGGGTGTCCGCCGGGAGGGCCGCTGAACGAACCGAACAGGTTCCGTTTGGGCTTTCGGGCCGACAGCGGGAAGACTGCTCCCCGTGACGTCCCGAAAGCCTGATGAGCAATTGGCGCGCAACTCCAGACTCCGTCTTGTCCGCCCGCGATCGCTGGCCACCGCACGGCGGGCCGTGACGGCCCGGGGTACCAGGCCGGCCCCCCGCCCCCCCGAGGGCACCCCCGCCGCCTCGGAACTGGCCCGGCAGGCCAGGACCGTCCTCGCCGACGCCGTCCGCATCGCCCGCTGGGCAGCGGTCGAGCGGGACCCCAGCACCGCCCAGCTCACCGGGCGAACCCAGGAACGGGCCGCCGCCGCACTGGAGTTCACCCCGCTCCAGGTGCGCGCGGGCTGGGACCGCGCCCGCCTCGCGGGACTCGTCGAGCTGCACGGCGACACCGCTCGCCCCGGCTGGCGGCTGCGCGCCTGGGACCGCGACGACATGGCCGTACTGCGCGGATGGGTCGCGCTCTTCGACGCCTGGTCGCTGGTCCACCCGGTGCCCGACGACGTCGCGCCCGCGGCGGTCGCCGAGGTCGTCGAGGCCGTGCCCCAGGTCCTCTCCCTCCTCCAGCTCTCGGCCGGCCCCGTGCTCGTACCGGTACTGCTCGATCTGCTCCAGCAGCGCGTCGCGGAACTGCGCGAGGAGCGCTGCGAAGTCCCCTACGGCCCGCAGCCCGACCACGCCGGCGCGGAGCCGGACTCCGCCCCCGAGCCCGGCTTCGAGCCCGAGCCGGAGCCCGACGCCGGTCCTCCCGTACCCGTGTCCCTCCTGCTCGACTGGGCCCTGGAAGGGCTGTCTGCCGTCGGCGCGCTCACCCTCGACCAGGGACGCTCGGCCACCCTGACCCCGCTCGGCAGCTGGGCGGTGTGGGTCAAGCTGGAGCAGATCTGCGTCGCCGCCCAGAGCCCGGCGGGCAATATCGAGCAGTCCGCCGAGGACATGCTGCGCGGCTGCGCACGCCTCACCCCCGGCCCTGCACGCGCCGAGTACCGTGCCTGGCTCGCCGCCCGCACCGTCTCCAGTGCCGTCGCCGAACTCCTGGGCGTCGCCCGCGGTGAGGACGCGTTGCTGCGCGGCCTCGCCTTCGAGGCGCTGCGTGTCGTCGGCGCCCCCGCCGAGGCCGACGTCCGCGCCGCCGCCGACGAGCCCTCGCTGCGCCCCTATGTCCTGCTCTGGCTCGCCGAGCACGAGGGGGCGGACACCGAGAACGCCGCCGACATCCTCACCCGCGAGGAAGCGACCTGGCTCTGGGTGGACACCGCGGCAGCCGTCGCCGACCACGGAGAGCCCCAACTGCTGCTGCGCCACCTCGACTCGGCGGTCCAGGGCACGGTCCCCGCGCTGCTCGACGAGGTCCGTGCGGGCGGCCACCCCCGAACGGTGCAGGTCCTGGTCGCCCTCGCCGCCGCGCACCCCGATCCGGCCGTCGCGAAGGCCGTACGACGGGCGGCGTTCCAGGTGCACACCGGAAGTCAGGCCAGTCCGCAATCGGCCGGACAAGGCCCAGGCGTGCCGTCCCGGGGGCGGGGCTAGGACTCCGCCCCCGGCGCGTACGTCCCGAAGCTCCACACATTGCCCTCGATGTCCCGCGCCATGTAGTCCCGCGCCCCGTAGTCCTGGTCGGTCGGCGGCATCACGATGTCCGCGCCGTGCTCCACTGCCCTGCTGTGGTGCGCGTCGACGTCGTCGACATGGACGAACACCCCCGTCGGCCCGCCGCCCTCCATCACCTTGTCGAACTCGCTGCCGGTGCCCTTGCTGCCCAGCATCACCATGCCGTTGCCGAAGGTCAGTTCGGCGTGCACCACGGCGCCCGCCTCGTCCTCGTACACCGCGTGCTCGGCGAAGCCGAAGGCCTCGATGAGCTGTTTGATCGCGGCCTTCGCGTCCGTGTACCTCAGCGTCGGACAGATGCTGGGTGACTGAGTCATCTCGATCGCTCCTTCAGGCTCGACGGTGGAAATGTGATCTGCATCTCAGTCTTGCAGCCGCCACTGACAGTCGGCCGAAGGCGCCGGACCGGGCCATGTCGCCGGTCGTGAAGCCGCTGTGCAACCACCGCCGGTGTGCCCCTTCCGGCTCAGCGGCCGCGGCCGCTGAAGCTGGCGCAAAACCACTTGCAGGGCCCCGGTAGACTCGCCTGTATGGCAATTCTCCTTGCGCATTAGGCGGCGTCGAAGCTCCCGCGCCCGTCCCTTCCGCCGTCCATACCGCCCTGGAGTCTTTCCGTGATCACCGCTTCCGGCATCGAGCTGCGCGCCGGCGCACGCGTTCTCATCGAGTCCGCTTCCTTCCGTATCGCCAAAGGCGACCGCATCGGCCTGGTCGGCCGCAACGGAGCGGGCAAGACCACCCTCACCAAGTGCCTCGCGGGCGAAGGCATCCCCGCGGCCGGCACCATCGCCCGCTCCGGCGAGGTCGGCTATCTCCCGCAGGACCCACGCACCGGTGACCTCGACATCCTCGCCACCGATCGGATCCTCTCGGCCCGTGACCTCGACTCCGTGCTGAAGAAGATGCGCGAGAACGAGGACCGGATGGCGAACGGCAAGGGCGCCACCCGCGAGAAGGCGATGAAGAAGTACGAGCGCCTGGAGACGGAGTTCCTCACCAAGGGCGGTTACGCCGCCGAGGCCGAGGCGGCCACCATCGCCGCCGCGCTCGGCCTGCCCGACCGGGTCCTCGGCCAACCGCTGCATACGCTCTCCGGCGGTCAGCGCCGCCGGGTCGAGCTCGCGCGCATCCTTTTCTCGGACGCCGACACCCTGCTCCTCGACGAGCCGACCAACCACCTCGACGCCGACTCGATCGTCTGGCTGCGCGACTACCTCAAGACCTACCGCGGCGGCTTCATCGTCATCTCCCACGATGTCGATCTCGTCGAGACGGTCGTCAACAAGGTCTTCTACCTCGACGCCAACCGCTCCACGATCGACATCTACAACATGGGCTGGAAGCTCTACCAGCAGCAGCGCGAAGCGGACGAGAAGCGTCGCAAGCGCGAGCGGCAGAACGCCGAGAAGAAAGCGGCGGCCCTCAACTCCCAGGCCGACAAAATGCGCGCCAAGGCCACCAAGACCGTGGCCGCGCAGAACATGGCCAAGCGGGCCGAGCGGCTGCTCGCGGGGCTCGACGAGGTCCGCGTGTCCGACAAGGTCGCCAAGCTGCGCTTCCCGGAGCCCGCGCCCTGCGGCAGGACGCCGCTGACCGCCGAGGGTCTGTCCAAGTCGTACGGCTCCCTCGAAATCTTCACCGATGTGGACCTCGCGATCGACAAGGGCTCCCGGGTCGTCATCCTCGGTCTCAACGGCGCGGGCAAGACGACGCTGCTGCGCCTGCTCGCGGGCGTGGAGACTCCGGACACCGGAGCGGTCACCCCCGGCCACGGCCTCAAGCTCGGCTACTACGCCCAGGAGCACGAGACGCTGGACCCGGAGCGCACGGTTCTGGAGAACATGCGCTCGTCCGCGCCGGACCTCGATCTTGTCCAGGTGCGCAAGACACTGGGCTCGTTCCTGTTCTCCGGCGACGACGTCGACAAGCCGGCCGGGGTGCTCTCCGGCGGTGAGAAGACCCGCCTCGCGCTGGCCACCCTGGTTGTCTCGTCGGCGAACGTCCTGCTCCTGGACGAGCCGACCAACAACCTCGACCCGGCCAGCCGCGAGGAGATCCTCGGCGCACTGCGCACCTACAAGGGCGCGGTCATCCTCGTCACACACGACGAGGGAGCGGTCGAGGCGCTGGAACCCGAGCGCATCATCCTGCTGCCGGACGGCGTCGAGGACCTGTGGGGCGCGGACTACGCGGACCTGGTGGCGCTGGCCTGACCGGTCCCGGAGGGCTGCCCCCGGGATGCCGGACCGGTGCCTCACCCGCGCCGGACCGGCCATTTCCGGTCCGCTCGGGCTCTGATCCACTCCGTATGGATCATTCGGCCTACGCGTGATCCATCATCTGAGTGAGAACGTCTCGTACCCCGGCGTGGCACCGAGCGGATCCGCTCCGTCCGGTGTCCGGCCCGGCCCTTCTCGTTCGCGTGGCGCTGACCTGGCACTTTTGAGGGGAATCCCTGCGGGCGTGCGGACAGCCGCACCCGGAATGAGAGATTCCGATCCTGGCGGCCCCATACCGGAGGGCAAAGCTTGTCGCACGGACCTTGTCGAATGGGTGGCCAGGAAGCCCGCGAGGGGTGATCATGAGAGTCCAGAGCGCACTTCCCATGAGGAGGCACGGGTGGCCGAGACTCTGAAGAAGGGCAGCCGGGTTACCGGCGCCGCGCGCGACAAGCTCGCGGCAGACCTGAAGAAGAAGTACGACTCCGGTGCGAGCATCCGGGCGTTGGCCGAAGAGACCGGCCGCTCCTACGGATTCGTCCACCGGATGCTCAGCGAGTCCGGAGTCACGCTGCGGGGACGCGGCGGAGCTACGCGAGGCAAGAAGGCTTCGGCCTGATCGTCGAGGCTCCTTCGGTCCACCGGTTTCCACGGTGGCCACCCGGTCGGTCGCAGATGCGGCCGGGTGGTTACTGTGCAGTCACTTAACTTCGTATGCAAGTGACTGCACCCGAACCGGAGGCGCCCCATGACTTCGCTCGACTCTGTGCTCGACAAGGACGGCGTACGGCTCACCGTCGAGGACGCGGTTGCCACGGTGACCCTGACCAACCCGGACAAGCGCAACGCCCAATCTCCCGCTCTGTGGCGGGCGTTGGCGCAGGCGGGTCGGTCGTTGCCGGGCGACGTGCGGGTCGTGGTGCTGCGCGGCGAGGGCAAGTCCTTCTCCGCGGGGCTCGACCGGCAGGCGTTCACGCCCGAGGGCTTCGACGGCGAGCCGTCCTTCCTCGACCTCGCGCGCGGTTCCGACGCGGAACTCGACGCGATCATCGCCGAGTACCAGGAGGCGTTCACCTGGTGGCGCCGCAGTGACCTTGTCACCATTGCGGCCGTCCAGGGTCATGCGATCGGTGCCGGATTCCAGCTCGCCCTCGCCTGCGACCTCCGGGTCGTCGCGCAGGACGTGCAGTTCGCCATGCGCGAGACCAGCCTCGGGCTCGTCCCCGACCTCACGGGAACGCACCCGCTCGTCTCGCTCGTCGGCTGTGCCCGCGCGCTGGAGATCTGCGCCACCGGCCGCTTCGTCCGCGCCGAGGAGGCCGAGCGCACCGGCCTGGCCAACCTTGTCGTGCCCGGTGACGAGCTCGACAGCGCGGTACGGGACCTGGCGGCGGCACTGCTCGCGGCGCCGCGGGACGCGGTGATCGAGACCAAGGCGCTTCTTCAGGGTGTGAGTGGCCGCTCCTACGAGGAACAGCGCACCGCCGAGCGGGCGGCACAGGCGCGCCGGCTGCGCGACCTCGCCGGCATGGGCGACTGATCCGCCGGGTCCGCTGAGTCCGCGCGATCTGCCCGGTCCGCCGTGAGCGCGGCTCTTCTCACGCCTCCACGGCGGTGACCAGCACCGACACCGGGCGACCGTCCGCGAGCGCGGCCGTCACCGCCTCGCGGACCGCCCGGACCACCTCCAGCGGGCGGTGACCGCTCGCCGTCGCCACCTCGACACGCACATGGTCGGGGGCGAAGTGCACCGCCGTGCCCAGGGTCGCCGTCAGATGGGCGACGCCCGGGGCCCCGGACGCGGCCCATCCCACGGGACCCTTCGGGGCGGCGGGCTGTACCTCGGGTGGCGGAGCGCCCTGCGCGATTTCCGGACCTGCGTCCAATACGTCCGTCACCAGCAGATCCACCTCCGAGACCCTCAGATCCAGCAGGTTCTCCGCGGCAGTGAACAGCGAGGCACGCAGCACGGACGCCGCAACCGGGAGCGGCTCCCACGCCACCGCCGCGAAATCTGCCTCGATACGCAGCGGCCCCGGCGGCAGCGCGCTCGGCGGCGGCGGTACGGCGGGAGGGCCCGCCGCGTCCGGATCCACGAGCGCCAGCCGCAGCCTGCCCGGCGCCACCCCGGGCACCCCGGTCGCCACGCTCCGCAGAACCGTCTCGGCCGCCTGTTCCGCGAGCCACGCCCCGTCCGCCGCCTCGCCCAGCGGAAGCAGCCTGCCGAGCCCGAGACGACGCCGTACTGCATCAGCGGTGGTCATTGCTCCAGCGTGCCGCATCACCGGCGCGAGAGTGGGCAAGCGCACTTAATGTGGGGCAAAAGAGTCCAACTCGCCCGGAAAGGACATACGGCGATGACCGAGACCGCTCAGTGGAACCGGCCCGAGAAGCCCGGCGAGCCGTCGGGCTCGGGCGAGGAAACCAGGAAAACGTCCACGACCAAGCGCGGCGGCGGCGATCCCGCGACCCGCGGCCGTACCACCATCGCCGACGGCGTCGTCGAGAAGATCGCCGGGCTCGCCGCCCGCGATGTGGTCGGAGTCCATGCGATGGGCAGCGGCATCTCCCGCACCTTCGGCGCGGTCCGCGACCGGGTACCGGGCACCAGCAAGTCCAGCGTCACCCGCGGTGTGAAGGCCGAGGTCGGCGAGGTGCAGACGGCCCTCGACCTGGAGATCGTCGTCGACTACGGCGTCTCCATCACCGATGTCGCCGGCGCGGTCCGCGAGAACGTCATCGCCGCCGTGGAACGCATGACGGGACTCGAGGTCGTCGAGGTCAATATCGCGGTCAGCGATGTGAAACTGCCCGATGAGGAAGAGGAAGAGCCGGAGCAGCGTCTCCAATAGAGGAGCTCACGATGAGCATGGCTGTGGCCGGCATGATCGCCGGCTTGGCGCTCGGCTTCGCCGGATACTTCGGCGGATTCGGTGCCTTTCTGCTGGTCGCCGCACTCGGGGCGATCGGCTTCGTGGCAGGCCGGTTCCTGGACGGCGACTTCGAACCCGGCGACTTCTTCCGCGGTCGCGAGCGCGGCGACCGGCGGCGGTGAGCCGCGGTGGCCGCTGACCGCGTCGAAGCAGCCGAGCGCGGGGCGACCGCGATCGCCGACCGGGTCGTCGCGAAGATCGCCGCGCAGGCAGCGCGGGAGGCGCTCGACGTCGTACCGCAAGGCGCATCGGCACCCCGGGCCACGGTCACGGTGCACCATGGCATGGCCCGGGTCCGGGTCAGCGTGGAGCTCGACTACCCCTCCGACATCGGCGGGCAGTGCGGTTCGGTGCGTCACCACGTCACTCAGCGGGTAAGGGCGTTGGCGGGGATGGATGTGCCCGAGGTCGCGGTGCTGGTCGAGCGGCTGCACTCGGTGCACTCGCGCAAGGGGGCACACGGGAGGATCCGATGAGCGAGCCCGTACGGCCCGTACTCGATCTGGACCAGTCGGCGTCGGCTGCGGCCTACCATTCGCCAGGGCATGACGAGGGCGGCGGGGGCAGGGCAGGGCGCTTCTGGTCCAAGCGGAGGATCCCGGCCACTCTCGTGGCCCTGGTGGTGCTCGGTGGCGCGGGACTGCTGCTCTACGACATCGCGGCGGTACGAGCCGACAGGCCCGCCATGCACTGGCGCCGGGTATTCGCGGCGGACCTCGCGAAGTGGCGGCTGGACGAGCTGGGAGTGCTGGCCGTCGCGGTGGCCGCGATGGTCCTCGGTCTCTGCCTCGTGGTCATCGCCCTCACGCCCGGCCTTCGGGCGCTGCTGCCGATGCGGCGCGACGTCGCCTCCGTACGGGCGGGGCTGGACCGGGACGCCGCGGCGCTGGTTCTGCGGGACCGGGCGATGGAAATCTCCGGGGTGCAGTCCGTACGGGTCCGGATGGGGCGCACGAAAGTTTCCGTACGGGCCCTTTCACACTTCCGCGAACTCGACGACGTCCGGGCGGATCTGGACCTGGCGCTGGGCAGCGGCATCAAGGAACTCTGCCTCGCCAGGCCGCCCGCTCTGACCGTGCACGTCGCCCGGCCGTCGGCGAAGAAGAGGTGAGGGCGATGCTCGGCGTCATCAATCGCGTACTGCTCGGCCTGGCCGGGCTGGTGCTGCTGTGCGTGGGCGGCGGGGTGCTCGCGGCGGGGGCCGGATGGGCGGTGCCGTCCTGGTGGCCCTGGGACGGGCCGAACGACGTACTGCTGAGCAGAGCGGACCGCTACCGCTGGCGTGACGAGGGCTGGTGGTGGCCCGCGGTCATCGCCGCGCTCGCAGTGATCGTGCTCCTCGCCCTGTGGTGGCTGATCGCCCAACTGCGGCGCGCCCGGCTTGCGGAGGTGCTCGTGGACAGCGGCGACGGGGAGGGCGCGCTGCTGCGGGGGAGGGCGCTGGAGGGCGTCCTGGAGAGCGAGGCTGAGTCCCTGGAGGGCGTGTCCCGCGCCCATGTCACCCTGACGGGCCACCGCAGCACGCCGTCTGCGCGGGTCGCGCTCCTCCTGGAGCCGCACGCGTCCCCCGGGGAGTCGCTGCAGCGGCTGACGGATGAGGCGGTGGGCCACGCGAGGGACTCGGCGGGGCTGGAGGTGCTGCCGGCGGAGGTACGGCTGAGGGCGGCGAAGCACGGTGCGCAGCGGGTGAGTTGACGCGTTCCCGCACCCCGCCGAGCCAGGGTCGGCATCGCGGCTGCCGGGCCTGGCGGCCGCGATGCCGCCGCAGCCATGCCCACCCCATACTGACCGGCGGGGCACCGGCCGGAGGCGCGTTCGCTGCAAGGCCCTTGGCGGATCGCGAACGAGCCACCACGCAGCGCACCGCGCCGACTCGTCAGAAGCCGTGGCGCGCGCCCCCGTCCACCGGGAGCATGACGCCCGTCAGGTACGACGCCGCCGGTGACAACAGGAACGCCGCCGTGTTGCCGAACTCCTCCGGCGTGCCGTAGCGGCGCAGCGGGATACGGGACTCGTTCGCCGTGCGCGCCGCCTCCGCGTCGCCCGACAAGGCGTCGAGTTCGCGGACGCGGTCCGTGTCGATGCGGGAGGGGAGCAGGCCGACGACCCGGATGCCCTGGGGGCCCAGTTCGTCCGCGAGGGACTTCGCGAAGCCCGCCAGGCCGGGGCGGAGGCCGTTGGAGATCGTCAGGCCGGGGATCGGTTCGTGGACCGAGGCGGACAGGACGAAGCCGATCACGCCGCCCTCGTCCAGCGCCGCCGCTGCCGTGCGGGCCAGCCGTACTGCGCCCAGGAACACCGCTTCGAACGCCGCGAGCCACTGCTCGTCCGTGTTGTCCGCAACGAAGCCCGGCGCCGGGCCGCCGACGCTGATCAGGATGCCGTCGAAGCGCCCGAAGTGCGCCCGCGCCGCGGCGACGAGGCGTTCCGCGCCCGCCGGGTCGGAGTTGTCCGCGGCGATGCCGATGGCGTTCGGGCCCAGCTCGGCCGCCGCGTCCGCGACCGACTTCTTGTCGCGCCCGGTGATGACGACGTTCGCGCCGTCGGCCACAAGTGCCCGCGCCGACGCGTTTCCCAGCCCCCGCGACGCACCCGTGACGACATAGACACGGTCTTTCAGTCCAAGATCCATGGGCCTATCCTGCCGTCTCCTCCCCGGCCAGCGCGAGGGCCGAGACGACCAGCCCGATATGGCTGAACGCCTGGGGGAAGTTCCCCACCTGCCGGCCGGCCACGGGGTCGTACTCCTCGGCCAGCAGCCCGACGTCGTTGCGCAGGGCGAGCAGCCGCTCGAACAGCTCCCGCGCCTCCTTCACACGCCCCGTCAGCCGCAGCGCGTCGACCAGCCAGAACGAGCAGGCCAGGAACGCCCCTTCCCCTCCCGGCAGCCCGTCCACAGTCCCGCTGTCGGTGCTGTAGCGGCGTACGAGACCTCCCGTCCCCAACTCCTCGCGCACCGCGTCCACCGTCCCGATCACCCTCGGATCGTCCGGCGGCAGAAAGCCGACCCGGGGGATCAGCAGTGCCGCCGCGTCGAGTTCGACGGAGCCGTACGACTGCGTGAAGGTGTTCCGCACCGGGTCGAACCCCTTCTCGCACACCTCCCGGTGCACCTCGTCACGCATCGCGCGCCACCGGTCCGCGTCGCCGTTCAGCGAACGATTCCCCTCCAGCGTGCGCACGGCACGGTCCGCCGCCACCCAGGCCATCACCTTGGAGTGCACGAAGTGGCGCCGGGGACCCCGGACTTCCCACAGACCCTCGTCCGGCTCGCGCCACATGGACTCCAGGAAGCCGAGCAGGCTGAGCTGCACATTCCAGGCGTGCTTCTCCGCGGGCATACCCGCCTGTCTGGACACGAAGAGGGAGTCGAGCACTTCTCCGTACACATCGAGCTGCAACTGCTTGACCGCCTCGTTGCCGGTGCGGACCGGCGCGGAGCCCGCGTAGCCGCTCAGCCACTCCAGCTCCGTCTCGGGCAGCCGGCGCTCGCCCGACAGCCCGTACATGATCTGCAGATCCGCCGGGTCTCCGGCAACCGCCCGCAGCAGCCAGTTGCGCCAGGCCCAGGCTTCCTCCTGATAACCCGCCATCACCAGTGCGCCCAGCGTGAGGGTGGCATCCCGCAGCCAGCAGTACCGGTAGTCCCAGTTGCGTACGCCGCCGAGCTCCTCCGGCAGGGACGTGGTCGGCGCGGCGACGATGCCGCCGGTCGGGGCGTAGGTGAGCGCCCGCAGCGTGATGAGCGAGCGGACCACGGCCTCGCGGTAGGGACCCCCGCCCCGGCAGCGCCGGGACCACAGGGTCCAGTCCTCCACGCTGCTCTTTAGTGCTTCGTACGGGTCGATGAACGTCGGCCGCGGTTCGTGCGAGGGATGCCAGGTCAGGACGAACGCCACCGACTCTCCCTCGCCGACCGTGAACGACGTGCGGGTGCTGTACTCGTGCCCCCACGTCTTGACGCTCGGCTCACTGCGCAGCCATACGGAGTCGGGGCCCGCGACCGCCACATGGTGACCCTCCGCCCGCCGCATCCAGGGCACCACGGAGCCGAAGTCGAAGCGCAGCCGCAGCGTGCCGCTCATCTCGACCGAGCCGCTCACGCCCTCCACGATGCGGACGACGTCGGGGGCCGTGTCGCGCTGCGGCATGAAGTCGATGACCTTGACCGTGCCGGTACGCGTCTCCCACACCGTTTCGAGGACGAGTGATTCCCCGACGTAGCCGCGGCGGGTGCACAGATCCGCGCCCTGGGGCGCGATTGTCCAGTGGCCGTTGTCCTTGTTCCCGAGCAGCGCGGCGAAGCAGGCCGCGGAGTCGAAGCGGGGCAGGCACAGCCAGTCGATGGAGCCGTTTCTTCCCACCAGCGCGGCGGTCTGGAGATCGCCGATGAGGGCGTAGTCCTCGATGCGTAGGGTCACGCTTTCGCGTGTTCCCGTCCGGCGCGGTGATTAAGCAGCCACGGAGCTGCGCCCGCGGCCGGGGTCAGGCGTTCGCGGGGGCCTGTTCCGGTGCCGTTTGTGCCTCGGCGGCCTCGCGGTCGCGCTTCTCGCGGCGTACGAGAATCACCCAGCCGACGGGTACCGCCGCGGTGAACAGCCACCACTGGACGGCGTACGCCATGTGCGAACCGATCGAGTCGTGGTCGGGGTCCGGGATCAGTTCGGGGCTGCTGCCGGCCGGCGTGGGCGCGGTCTGCTCCAGATAGCCGCCGAGCACGGTGCGGCCCAGCACCTTCGCCTGCAGCGCGCTGCTGATCAGCATGATCTGGCGGGGCGGCAGTCCGGCCAGGTCCTTGATGCCGCTGGCCTCCGTCGTCTCGTCGGCCTTGAGCCTGCCGGTCACCGTCACCGTGCCCTTGGGGGCGGGCGGCACCGAGGGGAAGGCCTTCTGGTCGGCGGCCGTCGGGATCCAGCCGCGGTTGATCAGGACGGCCCGGCCGTCGGCGAGGACGAGCGGGGTCAGGACATGGAAGCCGACGCGCTCGTCGGCGGAGGTGCGGCGGCGTACGACGACTTCGTGTGCGGTGTCGAAGACGCCGGTGGCGGTGACGCGGCGCCAGTAGTCGCCGCTCGGGACGGTGTGTCCGGGGGAGGTGAGCTCGGTCACGGGGACGGGCTTCGCCCGGACGTTCTTCGCGATCAGTGTGTTCTGCGCGACCCGGTGCTGGTGCCGGTGGAGCTGCCAGAAGCCCAGCTCGATCATCGTGGGGATGAGGACGAGGCCGATGAGGGTGAGGATCACCCACTGGCGGGACAACAGGAAGCGGTACACGGCTTCGACCGTACCCGCCGCGGACCCGGGCCCGGACGGGGGGGCCCGCCCGGGGCCCGTGAACCCCGCTGTCGCGGGGAACGGAGCACGCCCCGCGGCGGCGGGGTGCTGGGTGACCGGGGCGCCTCACGATCGCGGCCTGAAACGCTCCGGGCGGTCAGACCACCAGCGCCGCGTGCAGCGCACTGAACGCCTCACGAAGTTCCAACGAGGCGATCGGATCGATCTCCATCTGCAAGTGACACACGTCGTCGTCGCCGTTGGGAGTCAAGCGAATGAAAAAGGCGAAACCGTCCCCGACTGGCTCTGCCTTCAACGTCAGCGGATTGTTGCGACCGTGAGTCACCGCCGCCGAAAAGCGCCCACCCGACGGTGCGCGCAGGTGAGTTAGCAGCCGCGCCACGAAGTCCATGGCCTCCCCATCGCTGAGATCCGCAGTGAAGTCAGCTGTCAGCCAGGAACACCAATCTGCGGTGATCTGCCAGCTATCCCTACCGGTCCGAGCCAGTTCCAGCCAGATGTCATCGTTGCCGAGGCGTATCCGCGGCTGCTCCATCTCGCCCTCCGACATCCGTGGCCTGAGCTCAAGATCTTATGGGGCAGATCTCCGACGTCGGAAGTCGTCGCACGTCAGCCATCTCGCAGCAAACCGGCGAAGCTTCCCGGTCAGAGCACTGGACCGAGCCCCGATCCTGACTGAGGACCAGGTCGACGAGATCCTTGAACTAGTGAATCTGAAGGACAGAGGTGAGGTCGGGCTGAGCTCCATGGCCGCTACGCTGACTGGGTAGAACCCCGAGCCGGCAGTGCGCCGTCAGCTTGCCAGCGCCTTCCCTGCCCTCAACGATGCCGCTTATGACACGTTGCGAAGTGTGTGGGAACGACTACGAGCTTGCGTTCACCGTGGAGACCAAGGACGGTGCGCGGCACGTTTTCGACTCGTTCGCCTGCGCCATTCACCGCATGGCGCCGATCTGTGAGCACTGCCGAGTCCAGATCATCGGACAGGGCGTCGAGGCCGAGGGCCACTGGTACTGCGGAGCGCACTGCGCCCGCGCTGAAGGGAAGACGGGCATCGTGGACAAGGTAGGCAGCGTGACCGGATAGACCAGGGAACAGCAGGGCGCCCTCCCACATGGGAGGGGCCCTCAGTGTTTGTCAGGCCGTGAGGAAAACGGGCTCCGCTCGTGCGGGGTCGAACCGACCGCCGCGGCTCTTGGCCGGGTGGATGATCACCGCCCGCAGGACCTTCCGGACGATGATCCGCTGACGCTCGATGGACAGGTTCTCCCAGCCCTTCGTCAGCAGTTCTTCCGTGATGGAACGCGTGCCGACCGGGACCGTGTGGTACACCCTGTCTGCCAGCAGTTCGTTCTTCCGAGCGTTCAGGTCATCGAGTGCCGTGACGTACGAGGCGGCACGGACCTTCTTAGCCGTCCAGAGTTCCTGAAGTTCCGTGATCTCCTCCTCCACGTCCCTGAGCGCAGCCTCACCAGCCCACGGCTGGGCCGTCTCCGGGACCTGCTTGCTCGCCCTGAGCTTGTTCTTTATGGTCTGACCTGGTCACAACAGTAGGCTGCCGGACGCCGAGATGGCGGAGGTCTGCAGGAGACCCGCACCGGCCGGAATGAGTCGAGGAGCCGATGCAGCAACGGCGGGCAGTCTCCCCCGAGAAGCGGTACGAGCAGCTGGTCGCGCAGTTCGCGGAGCTGGACGGGGTGACCATCCCTGGCGACGAACCGGGACGGGAGGGAAAGTTCGGCGCTGCTGCGCTCAAGGTCGGCGGGAAGATTTTCGCGATGCTCGCGCAGGGCCGTCTGGTGGTGAAGCTCCCGCGGGCCCGAGTCGACGAGCTGGTGGATGCCGGTGAGGGTGAGCGCTTCGACCCGGGGCACGGGCGGCTCATGCGCGAGTGGCTCAGCCTGGACCCCGGCTCGGAGCTCAGCTGGGACGGACTGGCCCGTGAGGCCCTGGACTTCCTCAACCCTGCCCACTGACCCGCACAAGGACGGCTTCCCAGCCCATGGCGACCCGCAGGCCGCCGATCCGGCGGCAGCGCGTAGCGATCGTGGGCGTCTCAGCTTGTTCTTATGGTCTGACCTCGAACGATGCCCCGAACGTGATCCCCCGTACGTGGATTCCGGGGACGTGAACACGGTCCATCTGCTCGAAGTCGGGGCGCTTGACGTTGCGCTTGAAGGCGCTGAGGTTGTTGTCCTCATACCACTCGGCGGGCGAGTCGCGTCCGGTTCACTCCGATGCGGGTGCCGGGGCCACGTCCCGCAACAGCTGGGTGAAGGCGGCCTCGTCGACGACCGGCGTGCCGTACGACCGCGCCTTGACCGTCTTCGACGTCGAGGCCCCGGGATCGTTGGTCACCAGGAGGCTCGTCAGCCGGGACACGCTCGTCGCGACATGCAGGCCCGCCTCGATCGCCCGGTCCTCCAGCAGCTCGCGGTCGACGGAGGTGTCGCCGGAGAAGGCCACCCGCATGCCCTGCGCGAGCGGCCCGCCCACCTGGTACCGCCCCGGGTTGGGGTAGGGGCAGGCGGGGCGTTTGCGTGACGGCCGCCAGCTGCTTTGCCCGTACGCGCTCCGGCCGTACGAAGGCTGGTGGCCGATCCGCGGGGTGGCGGGCGAGTCCGACCACTCGGTCAGCGGACGGCATTCGAGCAGCGGCAGCCGCACCCCGTCCCGCGCCGCGGTGTGCAGACTCGGCCGGAACGCCTCGGCCAGCACGCGTGCGTCGTCCAGGGCGTGGTGCGCCCGCTGCTGTACGACTCCGAAGTGCGCGGCGAGCGACTCCAGCTTGTGGTTGGGCAGCGGCAGTCGCAGCTCCTTGGAGAGCGCGATGGTGCACAGCCGCTGCCGGGTGGGCGCGGTGGCGCTCGCTCGCGCGTACTCCCGGGCGATCATCGACCAGTCGAAGATCGCGTTGTGTGCGACGAGGACCCGGCCGTCGAGCCGCTCGGAGAACTCCTCGGCGATATCACCGAAGAGCGGTGCGCCTTCCAGCACATCGCTCGTCAGACCGTGGATCCACACCGGACCCGGATCCCGTTCCGGGTTGACGAGGGTGTACCAGTGGTCCTCGACATCGCCGAGGGCGTCGAGACGGTACACAGCAGCGGAGATTATCCGGTCGTCGCGGGCGAGTCCGGTGGTCTCCACGTCGACGACCGCGTATCCCCGGGGATACGCGGCCGGCCACGCTGCAGCTGCGGTTGTACGGTCGTCGAGCATGGTCACAGAGAATACGGGCCCGCACTGACAACTCCGGACGGTCCCGGCCGGCCGGTCCGGCGTTGCGACGAGGTGCCCGGCCGGGCGCTGTTCCGGGCCGCCGTCGTCAACGGGCCCCGGAGGCAGGCGAGGTACGGCCCGTGCCGCCCGCCCGGGTGTCACCTGACCGTGTGGCGTGCGCGGGTGGCGCGAGCAGTGCGCTCACCAACGCCTTGACGGAAGCGGCGAACAGCTTCTCCGGGTCGGCGGGCCGCGCCAGCGCGCGGGCCAACGCCGGGTCGTCCTCCGCCGGGTCGTGCTCCACCGTCCTGCCCTCCCACAGCTCCTGTTCCCCGGGCGACTGGACCGGCGAGCGTTCCCGGTTGCGCTCGACGAGTACGAAGCCGACGACCTGGAACTGGACGGCGCGCACCGCCTCGGCCGCGCGAGCACCGCGCAGCCCGGCGGCGTGCATTTCGTGGACGAGCGACTGCTGCGCGGGCAGGAACATCCGTTCCGTGAGCCCCCGTTCATGGACCATCGCGATCAGATGGGGGCGCTCGCGCAGCTCACGGCGCAGCCGCCGGGCGACCGAGACGATGCGCTGCCCGGGGGTACGGCCGACGGGCCGGATCGCGCCCATCTCATGGACCGTCCGCTCGACCAGTGCGTCGAGGAGCGACTCGCGATTGCCGACGTGCCAGTAGATCGAGGTGACGGCGGTGCCGAGTTCGGCGGCGAGCTTGCGCATGGTGAGGGCCGCAGGACCGTGCTGCTTGACGAGCGAGGCGGCCGCTTGGAGTACCTCTTCGCGGGTCAGCGCGGTTCTCGGCATGGTGCCTCCAACTCCGGTGCTTGCACGGCTCTTTACCCTTCATCGCGCTCGGTGTAACTGTGTTACAGGCCGACTGACGAAGGGCGGTACGACATGGCACGCGTACGGTACGGCGCGCGCACCGGGGCGGAGATCGCCGCGGCCCGCGCATCGAGCTCCAGGCTTCCCGACATCTGGTCCACCGGCGTCGTGGCGGTGTGGGAGAGCGACCCCGACGCGGTGGCCGCCGTACTTCCGCCGCCGCTCAAACCCACCGAACGGCCCCTGGTGCGGGCCAGTATCAGCAAGGTCGACCTGCCCGGCTATCCGCTCGGTGCCGGCTCGGTGGCCGTGGCCGCGCTGCACGACGGGCGTGAGGGCTGGTACCCCCTCGTCATGCCGATGACTCATGAGCGCGCACTGATCGGCGGACGGGAGGTCTTCGGCGAGCCGAAGAAGCTGGGTGAGGTCGGTGTCGAGCGCGACGGCCCGGTCGTACGGGCCGTGCTCGCCCGGCACGGCATCGCCTTCGTCGAGGTGCGCGGCGCGGTGGACGGCCCGCTTCCGCTGCCCGAACCGGCCGAGAAGCTCGACTTCTACTTCAAGTTCCTGCCCGCGGTCGACGGACAGGGCTTCGAGGCCGACCCCGTCCTCGTGCACTGCACGCGTAACGAGAAGTTCCGCAGGCTGGAGAAGCTCAGCGGCGATGTGGTGCTGCGCGAGTCGGTGTACGACCCCGTCGCGGACCTGCCCGTGCGGCGCGTCGTCGAGCTCACCGTCGGCGAGAAGACCTCCGACCAGAAGGGCAGGGTGGCCGAGCGGGTCAGCGCCCAGGCGCTTCTTCCCTACATCCACCAGCGCTACGACGACCCGCAGCAGATCCTCGACGGTCCGCCGGACGGGAGCGTGTGATGCGGCTGAGGCAGGGACAGGTCGCCGTTGTCACGGGCGCGGCGAGCGGCATCGGGCTCGCCATGGCGCGGCGGTTCGCAGCCGAGAAACTGGCGGTCGTGCTCGCGGACGTCGAGGAGCAGGCCCTGTGCAAGGCGGCGAACGAACTCGCCGCGGACGGCGCGCGGGTGCTGGCGCACACGGTCGACGTGGCGGACCGCGCCTGCGTCTTCGAGCTCGCGGACGCCGCGTACGAGACCTTCGGCGCCGTCCATGTGCTGTGCAACAACGCCGGCGTCGGCTCCGGCGCCGAGGGCCGGATGTGGGAGCACGAGCCCAACGACTGGAAATGGGCCTTCGCCGTCAACGTCTGGGGTGTCTTCCACGGCATCCAGGCCTTCGTGCCGCGCATGATCGCGAGTGGTGAGCCGGGCCATGTCGTCAACACCTCGTCCGGCGACGGTGGGATCGCGCCCCTGCCCACCGCGTCCGTGTACGCGGTCACCAAGTCGGCGGTGGTGACGATGACGGAGTCGCTGTACGCGCACCTGAAGGCGGAGCACGCGCGCGTGGGTGCGTCCGTCCTCTTCCCCGGGCCGCACATGCTGCGCACCGGCCTGTGGGAGTCGCACCGCAACAGGCCCCAGCGGTACGCGAAGGAGCGCCCGCGCAAGGCGCCGTACCGCACCCTCGACCAGTGGGAGAGGGCGATGAAGGAGGCCGGCCACGAGGTGCGGTTCACCCCGGCCGAGGAGGTCGCCGGCTTCGTCGTGGACTCGATCCGCGCCGACCGTTTCTGGATGCTGCCCGCGAGCGAGCACAGCGACCGGCAGATCCGTGCCAGATCGCAGTCGATGCTCGACCGCACGGACCCGTCGTACCTGGAAAGCTTCATTCTCGACTGAGGGACACCTGATGTCAGACGTGAGGTCAGACCCGTACCTGATCGTTTCCTCCGACTGCCACGCCGGACTGCCGACCGAGCAGTACCGGCCCTATCTGGAGTCCCGCTTTCACCGGGACTTCGACGACTTCCTCGCCGGGCAGGGCCGCCGCCGCGAGGAGATGACCCGGCTCGGCGTACGCAACGAAGCCTTCGCAGACACCTGGTTCAAGGACAACGAGGAAGGTCTCAGGGGCGGTTGGGACTCTGCCCAGCGGCTCAGGGAGCTCGACGGCGACGGAGTGGCGGCCGAGGTCGTCTTCCCCGACGCGGACGCCGTCGACAGCCGGACGGCCGCGCCCTTCGGAGTGGGGCTCGGCCTCTCGGGCGACCAGGACCCCGAGCTCGGCATGGCGGGCGCCCAGGCGCACAACCGCTGGCTCGCCGAATTCGTCGGTGGGCACGCCGACAACGCGGCGCGCCACTGCGGTGTCGCCCTGCTGCCCATCACGGCGGAGCCCGCGAAGGTCGTCGCCGAGATCCACCGGGCCAGGGAATCCGGGCTCGGAGCGCTGATGATCCCCTCGATGTGGGTCGACAAGAAGCCGTACCACGACCGGCGTTACGACCCGGTGTGGGCGGCCGCCGCGGAGACCGGGATGCCGGTGGTCACCCACTCCGGCGCGGCGCCGCGCCACGAGTACGGCGACCATCTCGGCATCTATGTCTCCGAGGTCACCTGGTGGCCGGCGCGGCCGCTGTGGTTCCTGCTCTGGTCCGGCGTCTTCGAGCGCCACCCCGGCCTGAAGTTCGGCGTCGCCGAGTCCGGTTGCTGGTGGCTTCCCAACCAGCTGTGGTTCATGGACCGGCTCTATCTCGGCGCGCACGGCGGCAAGAAGCTCTCGCCCTTCGCCGAGCTGAAGCGGCCGCCGAGCGAGTATCTGGACCGGCAGATCTTCATCTGCGCCACCAACACCAAGCGGCGCGAACTCGCTCAGCGCTACGAGATCGGCGTCGACAACATCCTTTGGGGCAGCGACTTCCCGCACCCCGAGGGCACCTGGCCAGCCACGCGCGCGTGGCTGGCGAAAACTTTCCACGACATCCCCGTCGCCGAGACCCGCCGCATACTGGGCCTGGCCGCGGCGGACGTCTTCGGCTTCGACACCGAAAAGCTCGCCCCGATCGCCCGGCGCATCGGCCCGTCCCCGGCCGAACTGGGCCAGTGCGAGGACCAGTCGGCCGTCGAGGCATCCTGGGCGAGGTCGCGGGAGGTGGGCCGCCACTGGCTGACCGAGCACGACTTCCCGGTCCTGGGAGCCTCGTCATGAGAGACGGAACCGACCGCTACACCGTCATCTCGGCCGACTGTCACGCCGGGGCCGATCTCCTCGACTACAAGCCGTATCTGGAGAAGACGTACCACGACGACTTCGACGCCTGGGCGGCCACATACGTCAACCCGTACGAGGATCTGCTCGCCGACACCGCCGACCGGAACTGGAACTCGGAGCGCCGCATCCATGAGCTGGAGGCCGACGGCATCGTGGCCGAGGTCGTCTTCCCCAACACCATCCCGCCGTTCTTCCCCAGCGCCTCGCTGATGGCCCTGGCGCCCACGCGCGCGGAGTACGAACAGCGCTGGGCCGGGCTGCGCGCCCACAACCGCTGGCTCGCCGACTTCTGCGCCCAGGCTCCCGGGCGGCGGGCGGGCGTCGCGCAGATCCTGCTCAACGACGTCGACGAGGCGGTCCGCGAGATCCGCCGCACCGGCCGGGCGGGCCTCACCGGCGGGATCCTGCTGCCGGGCACACCACCGGGCTCGGGTCTTCCCGAGCTCTACTCGCAGACGTACGACCCGATCTGGGCGGTGTGTGACGAGCTCGGCATACCCGTCAACCACCACGGCGGCTCGGCGTCCCCGCCGCTGGGTGAAGAGCCGGCGGCCCGCGCGGTGTTCATGGTGGAGACGACCTGGTTCTCCCACCGTGCCCTGTGGCATCTGATCTTCGGCGGGGCCTTCCGCCGCCACCCGGAGTTGAAGCTGGTCCTCACCGAACAGGGCTCGGGCTGGATCCCGGGCGTGCTCGACATGCTCGACTACTACCACGCGCGTCTGGTGGCCGCCGCGACGAGAGCCGCCACCGCGGAGTCCAAGTTCGGCGCGGGGCTGGCCGCTTGGATGGGCAGGGGCCCCAGCGAGGTCTGGCGCGAGAACTGCTTCGTCGGCGCGAGCTTCATGCGCCCGCACGAAGTGCCGCTGCGCGACCGGATCGGCCTCGACAAGATCATGTGGGGCTGCGACTATCCGCACGACGAAGGCACCACCCCCTACTCCCGTGAAGGCCTCCGCATCGCCTACGCGGGGCTGCCGAGGAACGAGATCGCGGCGATGGCCGGCGGCAACGCCGCCCGCGTCTACGGCTTCGACCTGGGCCTCCTCGACCCCATCGCGGCCAAGGTCGGCCCGACGGTCGAGGAGATCGCCGAGCCTCTGACCGAGATCCCGGCGGCGGCGACCAGCCCCGCGTTCGCCCGGGGCGGGTCGGTACGCGTCTGGTGAGGGGGAGGGTGAGACCCTCCCGTGGTGACCGACACACCGCACGACGAAGCCCACGGCGGGGCTCTCGGCACGCGCCTCAACTGGCTGCGTGCCGCGGTCCTCGGTGCCAACGACGGGGTCGTGTCCACCGCGGGCCTCGTCGTCGGCGTGGCAGGCGCCACCGAATCGCGCGCCGCCCTCCTCACGGCAGGCATTGCCGGGCTGCTGGCCGGGTCGATGTCCATGGCCGCCGGTGAGTACGTCTCCGTCTCCACCCAGCGCGACTCCGAGAAGGCGGCCCTGGCCATGGAGCGGCGCGAGCTGCGTGAGCAGCCTGAGGAGGAACTGGAGGAACTGGCCGGTCTGTTGGTGGCCCGCGGCCTGTCGCAGGAGGTGGCCCGCGAAGCCGCCGAGCAGCTCACCGCGCGCGACGCCCTGCGCGCTCACGCGCGCGTGGAGCTCGGCTTCGACCCTGACCAGCTGGCCGAGCCGTGGCACGCGGCGGGCGCGAGCTTCCTGGCGTTCACGGTGGGCGCGCTGCTGCCGCTGCTCGCGATCGTGCTCCCGCCCTCGTGGCTGCGCCTGCCGGTCACGGTCCTCTCGGTCCTCGCGGCCCTGGCCCTCACGGGCTGGTGGAGCGCCCGCCTGGGCGCCGCGTCGGCCCGGCCGGCCGTGCTGCGGAACATGGGCGGGGGAGCACTGGCGATGGCGGTCACCTATGGGGCGGGATCTCTGCTCGGCGCGGTGGGGGTTTGAGGGGCGCGTTGGCGGAAGTCACCAACTGCAGCTGACAAGTCGTCTCGCATACTTGTTGGTAACAACATCTAGCCGCGGCCCTGCCCCGCCTCTACGGTGCCCGCATGCCGAATCTGCCCGATGTCGTGCTCTGGTCAATACCCGCCTTCGTGCTGCTCACCGCCCTGGAGATCGTGAGCTACCGGATCCATCCCGACGAGGACGCCGCAGGCTACGAGACCAAGGACGCCGCCACCAGCATCGGTATGGGTCTCGGCAGTCTCGCCTTCGACTTCTTCTGGAAGATCCCGATCGTCGCGATCTACACCGCGGTGTACGAGCTCACCCCGGCCCGTGTCCCCGTCCTGTGGTGGACCGTGCTGCTGATGCTGCTCGCACAGGACCTCTTCTACTACTGGTCCCACCGCGGCCACCATGTCATCCGGATCCTGTGGGCCTGCCATGTCGTCCACCACTCCAGCCGGAAGTTCAACCTCAGCACCGCACTGCGCCAGCCCTGGACGAGCCTGACCGTCTGGCCGTTCTACCTGCCGCTCATCGCGTGCGGGGTGCATCCCGCCGCGCTCGCCTTCTGCTCCTCCGCCAACCTCGTCTACCAGTTCTGGGTGCACACGGAACGGATCGACAAGCTGCCGCGCCCCTTCGAGTACGTACTGAACACGCCCTCCCACCACCGGGTGCACCACGCGTCCCAAGGCGGCTACCTGGACCGGAACTTCGGCGGGATCCTCATCCTGTGGGACCGGCTCTTCGGGTCCTTCGCGCCGGAGACCGAGCGGCCGGTCTTCGGGCTCACCAAGAACATCGACACCTACAACCCGCTGCGGGTCGCCACTCACGAGTACGCGGCCATCGCACGGGACGTACGGGCGGCGAGCACCTGGCGTGAGAGGGCCGGGCGGGTCCTGCGAGGACCGGGCTGGCAGCCGAGCCCCGGCCCCGAGGTGCCGACAACGGCCGTGGAGCCTGCCGCGTGAGCGCGCCGGAACGCCCAGGCGTGCCCGGTGAAGCACTGGCCGCCACCTCGTCCTCCCGGGGCCGCGGCTCCAGCCGCCTGCGGGCCGGCGGGCTCTCGCGCTCTCCGACGTCATGGGAACCGGGCACCACGCCGCCATCGGCGCGGGCGTCGCCAAGGGCTCCACCGTCGCGGCCGTAGGCACGGGCCGCGGACACGCGAAGGGCCGGGCGCTGTGCACACGTGCACAGCGCCCGGCCACCCCTGAACTCCTGAGCTGTCAGCGGCGAACCGCGTCCAGCGCGTCCGCGACACCAGTGCCGTAGAAGCTGTTGTCGCGCCTGCCGCCCTCGCACACCGCGTCAACGGTGCCGTCGCCGTTGATGTCGTACGGGTTCGTGCAGGCCGTGTCGTCCGCCTCCGCGTACAGCAGGGCCTTCACGGCCGCCGCCGAAGCGTGCGGGTGCCGTGACTTGATGAGCGCGACGACGCCCGAGACATGCGGCGAGGCCATCGACGTACCGGCCTTGTAGCCGTACTTGCCGCCCGGCAGCGTGGACAGGATGCGGCCGTCGACGGCCGGCGCGTCCGGCTTCTGGAAGGCGGTCGAGTCACCGCCGGGGGCGGAGATGTCGATGACGCCGAGACCGTAGTTGGAGTACGAGGACTTCAGGTTCTTCGCACCCAGCGCGGAGACGGTGACGACCCCGGGAATCTGGGTCGGAATGTCCAGGCACTCACGGGGGTTGACGACCCGCGTGCCCGGGGTGGTGTCGTTCGGGCTCGTCGTGTCGGTGAGCTCGTCGGCTGCCAGGTCCATCCTGGAGTTGCCGGCCGCGGCGACGTTCACCACGCCCTTGCGCTCCGCGTAGCCGATGGCCCGGCGGTGCGCCTCGACGAGAGCCCCCTGGTCGAGGTCGTTCTTGCAGTTGAACAGCCACGGGTCGGTGTAGTAGCTGTTGTTGGTCACGTCGACGCCGTGCTCGGCGGCCCATACGAAGCCGCAGACGACGGCCTCCGTGTAGAAGAAGCCGTCCGTTGTGGCCACCTTGATGCCGGAGACCTTGACGCCCGGGGCGACACCCGTGATGCCGACACCGTTCTTGGCCGCGGCGATCGTGCCCGCGACGTGCGTGCCGTGGTCGCTCTCGTTGGCGGCCGGCCGCCAGGAGCCCGGTGTCGTATCGGGCTTGCCGCTCACACAGTTGGCGGACGCCGCGACGTCGAAGTTGGGCGCGAGATCGGGGTGGGTGTCGTCCACACCGGTGTCGATGACCGCGACCGTGACCTTCTTGCTGCCCAGCGTCTTCTCATGTGCCTTGTCCGCCTTGATGGCGGGCAGGTCCCACTGAAGGGGCTCCATCGGGTCCTGACCGGCTTCCGCCTGCGCGGCCGCGGTCTTCGCCTCGGCGGCGGTCAGCGGACGCTCGGAGTCGATCGCCGTGTCGCTCGCGGGGGCGATCGGCGCGGTGCGCGTCGCGCCGGCCGAGGCCACGCCACGGACCTGACGGATCGTCGGGGCGAAGTCGGGGTTCTGCGAGTGGACGACGACGACGCCTATCTGGTCATAGGCGATCACCACCGTGCCGCCCGCCTTGGCTATCGCCTTCTTCACCGCTTTGGCGGTGCCGTGCCCGCCCTTGACGTTCACGACGTACGAGAGCTTCGGGCCGTCCGTCACGACCGCGACGGGTACTTCGTCCGTTTGCGCCGCCGAGGCCGCTCCCGCGGGAAGGAAACCGAGCGAGGCCGTGAGCGCCAGCCCTGCGGGCAGAGCGAGTGCGCGCCGCCGTCTGGATCCCAGATGAGCCATGGGTTCTCCACATCATCCGTGTCAACCGCCCAGACCCCTGTGAAATGGGCGGGTACATGACCAGCGAAGCTATCGCCGATCATGGGCCGCCATCAATGAGTTTCTGGAAGAAACCGGGAAGAAAAAGGCCGATGTTGAACCGGTCCGGCGTGCTCTCCGTGCCGTTGTCAGGGAGTGGAGCAACATCAAAACCACCCCCGACGACCGAGGTCGTCCCCCACCCCACCGCACCCGCGTCGCGAGGAGATTCCGTGGCCACCGATGCACCGCCGCCCAAGGGCGGTACGGACACCAGCCCCGCTCAGCCCACGACAGAGTCGTTCGTCGAGGTGCAGGAGAGTGCGGAATTCGGCGAACTGCGCCGCACATACCGCTCCTTCGCCTTTCCCCTGACCGTCGCTTTCATCGCCTGGTACCTGCTCTACGTACTGCTGTCCAACTACGCCGGCGGCTTCATGGGCACCAAGCTCCTCGGCAATATCAATGTCGCCCTCGTCTTCGGACTCGCCCAGTTCGCCACCACGTTCCTCATCGCCTGGCTCTACTCGCGTCACGCGGCCCGCAAGCTCGACCCCAAGGCCGAGGCGATCAAGTCCCGTATGGAGGACGACGCATGAGCGCCGCGTATGCCGCACATCCCACGGTCCAACTCGCCGCCGACGGGGCGAGCGAGCACCGGCCGCTGATCATCACGCTCTTCGCGTGCTTCGTCGTCGCCACCCTGGTCATCACCGTGTGGGCCGGACGGCAGACCAAGAACGCCGCCGACTTCTACGCGGGCGGCCGCCAGTTCACCGGTTTCCAGAACGGCCTCGCGGTCTCCGGCGACTACATGTCGGCCGCGTCCTTCCTCGGTATCGCGGGCGCCATCGCCCTCTTCGGCTACGACGGCTTCCTCTACTCGATCGGCTTTCTGGTCGCCTGGCTGGTAGCGCTGTTGCTGGTCGCCGAACCGCTGCGCAACTCGGGGCGCTACACAATGGGCGACGTCCTCGCCTACCGGATGCGCCAGCGCCCGGTCCGTACCGCCGCCGGCACCTCCACCATCGTCGTCTCGATCTTCTATCTGCTGGCGCAGATGGCGGGCGCGGGCGTGCTGGTCTCGCTGCTGCTCGGCATCACCAGCGACGCGGGCAAGATCGCGATCGTCGCCCTGGTCGGCGTACTGATGATCGTGTACGTGACCATCGGCGGCATGAAGGGCACCACCTGGGTGCAGATGGTCAAGGCTGTGCTGCTGATCTCGGGCACAGTCCTCATCACCTTCCTGATCCTGCTGAAGTTCAACTTCAACCTCTCCGACCTGCTCGGCAAAGCGGCCGAGAACAGTGGAAAGGGAGCGTCGTTCCTGGAGCCGGGACTCAAGTACGGCAAGACGGGCACATCGAAGCTGGACTTCATCTCGCTCGGCATCGCCCTGGTGCTCGGCACGGCGGGACTGCCGCACATCCTGATCCGCTTCTACACCGTGCCCACCGCCAAGGCAGCCCGTAAGTCGGTCAACTGGGCCATCGGCATCATCGGCGCGTTCTACCTGATGACCATCGTGCTCGGCTTCGGCGCCGCGGCCCTGCTCAAGCCCGGCGACATCATCGCCTCCAACAAGGCGGGCAATACGGCGGCGCCACTGGCGGCGCTGGAGATCGGCGGCGGCTCCGGTTCCACCGGAGGGTCCGTCCTGCTGGCGGTGATCTCCGCGGTCGCCTTCGCCACCATCCTGGCCGTGGTCGCGGGTCTGACCCTCGCCTCCTCGTCCTCCTTCGCGCACGACATCTACGCCAACGTCATCCGCAAGGGTGAGGCAACCGAGAAGGAGGAGGTCCGGGCGGCCCGCTGGGCGACGGTCGCCATCGGCATCGTCTCCATCGCGCTCGGCGCGCTGGCCCGCGATCTGAATGTTGCCGGTCTGGTCGCTCTCGCCTTCGCGGTCGCCGCGTCCGCGAACCTGCCAACCATCCTCTACAGCCTGTTCTGGAAGAGGTTCACCACGCAGGGTGCGCTGTGGTCCATCTACGGCGGTCTGACCTCGGCCGTGGTGCTGGTGCTCTTCTCGCCGGTCGTCTCCGGCAAGCCCACCTCGATGTTCAAGGGCGCGGACTTCTACTGGTTCCCGCTGGAGAACCCGGGCATCGTCTCGATCCCGCTGGGCTTCCTGCTCGGCTGGCTCGGCACCGTGCTGTCCAAGGAGGAACCCGACAAGGGCAAGTACGCGGAGCTGGAGGTCAAGTCCCTGACCGGCACCGGAGCACACTGAGCGAGCGGGATCGCAGGAGTCCGGCCGCGGTCGCGTCGTAGAGTCCTACGACGCGGCCGCACCGCACCTCGTGACAATCGGGCCCCGTGCGTTGTCGGTGCCCTGGCGTAGGCTCGGTAGCAATAAGATCCGTTGAACCGGGGAGGGGGCCCACAGTGCTCATCGACACCTATGGCCGTGTGGCCACTGACCTGCGTGTTTCACTCACCGACCGCTGCAATCTGCGGTGTACGTACTGCATGCCCGAAGAAGGCCTGCAGTGGCTCGCCAAGCCCGATCTGCTCAGTGACGACGAGATTGTCCGGCTGATCCGTATTGCCGTCACCGATCTCGGCATCACCGAGGTCCGCTTCACCGGCGGGGAGCCGCTGCTGCGGCCCGGCCTGGTCGGGATCGTGGAGCGCTGCGCCGCTCTCGCACCCCGCCCCACGATGTCCCTGACCACCAATGGCATAGGTCTCAAGCGCACCGCGGCCGCCCTCAAGGCCGCGGGCCTGGACCGGGTCAATGTCTCGCTGGACACTTTGCGGCCCGAGGTCTTCAAGACCCTCACGCGCCGCGACCGCCACCACGACGTGCTGGACGGCCTGGAGGCCGCCCGCGAGGCGGGCCTCACTCCGGTCAAGGTCAACACGGTCCTGATGCCGGGCCTCAATGACGACGAGGCCCCCGAGCTGCTGGCCTGGGCCGTGGCCCATGACTACGAGCTGCGCTTCATCGAGCAGATGCCACTGGACGCCCAGCACGGCTGGAAGCGCGACGGCATGATTACCGCGGGCGACATCCTGGAGTCGCTGCGTACGCGCTTCACCCTCACCGCCGAGGGCGAGCAGGAGCGCGGTTCCGCGCCCGCCGAGCGCTGGATCGTGGACGGCGGGCCGCACCGCGTCGGAGTCATCGCCTCCGTCACCCGCCCCTTCTGCTCCGCCTGCGACCGCACCCGGCTCACCGCCGACGGCCAGGTGCGCACCTGCCTGTTCGCCCGGGAGGAGACGGACCTGCGGGCAGCGCTGCGCTCGGACGCGCCTGACGAGGAGATCGCCCGCATATGGAAGCTGGCGATGTGGGGCAAGAAGGCAGGCTCGGGCCTCGACGACCCGTCGTTCCTGCAGCCCGACCGCCCGATGTCGGCGATCGGCGGCTGAGCGCGAGCCCCTCGCGAACCCCTAGGGATGTTGTTCGCGCTCCCACTCCTCCAGCGTGACGACATCCTTCAGAAAGCCGCGCAGGCCAAGGAAGTTGGAGAGGTGCTCGCGGTGCTCGTCACAGGCGAGCCAGGTCTTGCGGCGCTCCGGAGTGTGCAGCTTCGGGTTGTTCCACGCGAGCACCCAGACAGCCTCGGCGCGGCAGCCCTTCGCGGAGCAGATCGGGGTCTCATCACTCACACGTGCATCCGTACGGAAATAGCGATCACATGGCGACGCCGAGCAGCCACGGGGGGAGCTGCCCGGCGTCGGTCCGTCGCTCCGACGGGGGATGCGGAGCGCCTACGAAGTATGTCACGGGGAGTGGGGTCAGGTGCACAGGAACTTCATGATTGATCTGAGCTTTTCCTGAGCTTCCGGAGCCCCTGAATCAGCTCTGCGCCCGCCCCTGAGCCTTGGGCCCGGCTCCACCGGCTTCCGGCTCCCCTTCCGCGGGGGCGGGCGTGGGGGCGGGCGTGATCATCGGCCGGGACGGGGCGGGGACGAACGTGGGGAGCGCCGAAGGGGCGTTTTCCCGGCCCGCGTTGGCGATCACCACGGCGATATAGGGGAGAATCCCACCGAGCACCAGCGCCACGATCGCCACAGGGCGTTCCACATTCCACAGCACCGCGGCAAGGATCACGGCCACGGTGCGGACCGACATCGAGATCACATAGCGGCGCTGCCGTCCGCGCACATCGTCCGCGAGGCCCTGGCGTGCTCCCGTGATCCGGAAGACCTCCGCGTCGCCGTGCTTCCGCATCACGTTCCACCACCCGATTTCCGCGTCGGAACGCTCCCCGGTCCTGACGCCTTCCACCGTACGCCGCACATCGGACACCTACGAGACCGGGGCGGGGACCCAACTGCGTGCCGGTGCTGCGCCACGGCCCGTACGGCCGCATCCGACATGCGCCGTACGGAGGCCGGACCGAGACTGACTGCGTAACTGCTCACGCCGAGCCGTACGAGGAGGCAGCCATGGGCTGGTTGTGGGCGATCATCGTGGGATTTGTGCTCGGTCTGATCGCCAAGGCGATCATCCCCGGCAAACAGCACAGTCCGCTCTGGCTGACCACCATTTTCGGCATCATCGGCGCCTTGATCGGCAATGCGCTGGCGCGCGGGTTCGGCATCGACGAGACGAGCGGCATCGACTGGGGGCGCCACGTACTCCAGCTCGCGGCGGCCGTGGTGATCGTGTTTCTGGGCGACATGGCCTACACCGCCGTGCGCGGCAACAGACAGCGAGCCTGAGCGCCGAAAAGGGCTCCGCCCCGAACCCCGGCAGCGCGGGGGTTCGGGGCGGAGCCCTGAATGATGACGGTCAGCCCGTGGTGACCTCGACCGCGGCCAGGTTCTTCTTGCCCCGGCGCAGCACCAGCCAGCGGCCGTGCAGCAGATCCTCAGGCGCCGGCACCGCGTCCTCCGCGGCGACCTTGACGTTGTTCACGTAGGCCCCGCCCTCCTTGACGGTGCGGCGGGCGGCCGACTTGCTGGCCACAAGACCCACCTCCGCGAACAGGTCCACGACCGGAGCCAGCTCGGCGACCCGGGCGTGCGGCAGCTCGGAGAGCGCAGCGCGCAGCGTCGGCTCGTCCAGCCCGGCCAGCTCGCCCTGCCCGAACAGCGCCTTCGAGGCATTGACGACGGCCGCGCACTCGTCCTCGCCGTGCACGAGTGTCGTCAGCTCCTCCGCCAGCGCCCGCTGCGCGGCACGCGCCTGCGGCCGCTCCTCCGTCAGCGTCTCCAGCCCCTCGATCTCCTCGCGGGACTTGAAGCTGAAGATCCGGAGGAACTTGGAGACGTCCCGGTCGTCCGCGTTCAGCCAGAACTGGTAGAAGGCGTACGGAGTCGTACGCTCCGGGTCGAGCCAGACTGTGCCGGTCTCCGTCTTGCCGAACTTCGTACCGTCCGCCTTGGTGATCAGCGGGGTGGCCAGCGCATGCACCTCCGCCTCCGGCACGACCCGGTGGATCAGGTCGGTGCCCGCGGTCAGATTGCCCCACTGGTCGCTGCCGCCGGTCTGCAGTGTGCAGCCGTACCGCCGGTTCAGCTCCAGGAAGTCCATGCCTTGCAGGATCTGGTAGCTGAACTCGGTGTAGCTGATGCCCGCGTCGGAGTTCAGCCGCCGGGCGACCGCCTCCTTGGCGATCATCTTGTTGACCCGGAAGTACTTGCCGACGTCGCGCAGGAAGTCGATCGCCGACAGGCCCGCCGTCCAGTCCAGGTTGTTGACCATGGTCGCGGCGTGGGGGCCCTCGAAGTCGAGGAAGCGCTCGATCTGCCCGCGCAGCCGCTCCACCCAGCCCGCGACGACCTCCGGCGCGTTGAGCGTGCGCTCGGAGTTCGGCTTCGGGTCACCGATCAGTCCGGTGGCGCCGCCGACCAGACCCAGCGGGCGGTTTCCCGCCAGCTGGATCCGGCGCATGGTGAGAATCTGGACCAGATTGCCCAGGTGCAGGCTGGGCGCGGTCGGGTCGAAGCCGCAATAGAACGTGACGGGACCGTCCGCGAACGCCTTGCGCAATGCGTCCTCGTCAGTGGAGAGGGCGATCAGCCCACGCCACTGCAGTTCGTCGACGATGTCCGTCACGTCTCTCGCGTCTCCTTCGATGTGCAGCGTTCGGTGTGTCCAGGGACGAGTACGAGGTTATACGCCCTGGCTGACCGAACTCATATTGAAATCAGGGATGCGCAGCGCGGGCATCGCGGCCCGCGTGAACCAGTCGCCCCACTCACGCGGCAGTGTCTTCTCGCTGCGTCCCGCCTCGGTCGTCCGCGAGAGCAGATCGACGGGCGACTCGTTGAAACGGAAGTTGTTCACCTCGCCGACCACCTCGCCGTTCTCGACGAGGTACACGCCGTCCCTGGTCAGCCCGGTCAGCAGCAGCGTCGCCGGGTCGACCTCGCGGATGTACCAGAGGCAGGTCAGCAGCAGCCCGCGGGCGGTCGCCGAGACCATCTCGTCCAGCGAGCGCTCGCCACCGCCGTCGAGGATCAGATTGCCCGCTCCGGGCGCGACGGGCAGGCCGGTCAGAGCCGCACTGTGCCGGGTGGTGACCAGATGCTCCAGTTTTCCGTCGCGTACCCAGTCCGTCGCCGACAGCGGCAGGCCGTTGTCGAAGACCGACGCGTCGTCGCCGGAGGAGTGTGCGACCACGAACGGTGCCGACTCCAGACCCGCTTCGTTCGGGTTGCTGCGCAGGGTCAGCGGCAGCGGCGAGAGCGTCTCCCCGATACGTGTGCCGCCGCCCGGCTTGGAGAAGACCGTCCGGCCCTCGGCCGCGTCCCGGGCCGTCGACGACCACAGCTGGTAGATCAGCAGATCGGCCACAGCCGTGGGCGGCAGCAGCGTCTCGTACCGGCCCGCCGGCAGGTCGATCCGGCGCTCGGCCCAGCCGAGCCGGCCGGCGAGCTCCGCGTCGAGCAGGGCGGGGTCGACGTCCTTGAAGTCCCGCGTCGAGCGGCCCGCCCAGGCGGAACGGGAGCGGTCGGGGGACTTGGCGTTGAGCTCCAGGGTGCCGTTGGGTTGGTCGTGGCGCAGCCGCAGCCCCGTCGACGTGCCGAGGTAGGTGGAGGTGAGCTCGTGGTTGGCGAAGCCGTACAGCTCACGGCCTCCGGCCCGGGCGCGGGCGAACGCCTCGCCCAGCGCCGGAGCGAAGTCCGCGAAGACGGCGGACGATGTCTCGTCGGGCGCGTCCGTGAAGTCGGGGGACGCGGGGACCCCTTCGACGAGCGGCTGAGCGTCCTCGGCGGGGTCGGCCCCGCGCGCGGCGGCCTCGGCGGCTCGTACGAGCGGTTCGAGGTCGTCGGCGGTGACGGCGGAGCGCGATACGACACCGGACGCGGTGCCCTCGGAGCCGTCGACAGTGGCGATGACGGTGAGGGTGCGGCCGCGGGTGACGCCGTTGGTGGTCAGGGCATTGCCCGCCCAGCGCAGATTGGCGGAGGAGTGCTCGTCGGCGATGACGACGCAACCGTCGGCGGTGGACAGTTCGAGGGCCCGCTCGACGATCTCGTGCGGCTTGCTGGTGCGGCTCATCGACCGGCCTCCTGAGTCGTGTTCAGAATGTTCACGCCGCGGAACAGCGCGGACGGGCAGCCGTGGGAGACCGCGGCGACCTGGCCCGGCTGGGCCTTGCCGCAGTTGAAGGCGCCGCCCAGGACATAGGTCTGCGGGCCGCCCACCTTCTCCATCGAGCCCCAGAAGTCGGTCGTCGTCGCCTGGTAGGCGACATCGCGCAGCTGGCCCGCCAGCTTCCCGTTCTCGATACGGAAGAATCGCTGCCCGGTGAACTGGAAGTTGTAGCGCTGCATGTCGATCGACCACGACCGGTCGCCGACCACGTAGATCCCGCGTTCCACGCCGCCGATCAGATCCTCCGTGGACAGTCCGCCCGGATCCGGCTGCAACGACACGTTCGCCATCCGCTGTACCGGCACATGGCCGGGGGAGTCCGCGAACGCGCAGCCGTTGGAGCGGCCGAGGCCCGTCAGCTTCGCGATCCGCCGGTCCAGCTGGTAGCCCACCAGCGTCCCGTCCTTGACCAGGTCCCACGACTGCGCCTCGACGCCCTCGTCGTCGTAGCCGATGGTCGCGAGCCCGTGCTCGGCGGTCCGGTCGCCGGTCACATTCATCACCGAGGAGCCGTAGGCCAGCTTCCCCAGCTTGTCGAAGGTGGCGAAGGACGTCCCCGCGTACGCCGCTTCGTACCCCAGCGCCCGGTCCAGCTCGGTGGCGTGGCCGATCGACTCATGGATGGTCAGCCAGAGATTCGACGGGTCGACCACCAGGTCGTAGCGCCCGGCCTCGACGCTCGGCGCACGCATCTTCTCGGCGAGCAGCCCCGGGATCTGCTCCAGCTCGGCGTCCCAGTCCCAGCCCGTGCCGGTCAGATACTCCCAGCCGCGGCCCACCGGCGGGGCGATCGTGCGCATCGAGTCGAACTCGCCCGTCGTCTCGTCGACCGCGACGGCCGTGAGCGCCGGATGCAGCCGCACCCGCTGCTGGGTGGTGACGGTTCCCGCCGTGTCCGCGTAGAACTTGTTCTCCTGCACGGTGAGCAGCGTCGCGTCCACGTGCGCCACGCCTTCCGCCCGAAGCAGACGCGTGCTCCACTCGGTGAGCAGCGCGGTCTTGTCCTCGTCGGGTACCTCGAAGGGGTTGATCTCGTACGAGGAGATCCAGGTGCGGTCCGCATGCACCGGCTCCTCGGCCAGCTCCACCCTCTCGTCGGAGCCGGCCGCGGCGATCACCTTCGCCGACAGCTTGGCCATCGCGACCGCCTGGCCCGCGACCTTGGCGGCCGCGTCCATGGTCATGTCGACTCCGGAGGCGAACCCCCAGGCGCCGCCGTGCACGACCCGCACCGCGTAACCGAGGTCGGTGGTGTCGGACGAGCCGGCGGGCTTGGCGTCGCGCAGCCGCCACGCCGCACTGCGTACGCGCTCGAAGCGGAAGTCGGCGTGCTCGGCGCCGAGCGCACGCGCCCGGGCGAGTGCCGCGTCGGCGAGGGCCCGCAGCGGCAGCGCCGTGAAGGCTTCGTCGATGGAATGAGGCACGGATGTCTCCTGTCGTTGAGACGGGTCGTCCCGATCATGTCGCGCCGGAGGGGCCCTTGCCCAGCGCCATTCTGTAGGGACCCGACAGCGACTGGATGTAGGCGCTGTCAGGGCCCGATTCTCCGCGGGGGGTGCGGGACCGATAGGTTTTCGAGTACCAGACCGCTATCGAAAGGGTGATCCGTTGAGCCGCTCGGTTCTCGTCACCGGAGGAAACCGGGGCATCGGCCTCGCCATCGCCCGCGCGTTCGCCGAGGCCGGCGACAAGGTCGCGATCACCTACCGCTCGGGGGAGCCGCCGGCCGGCTTCCTGGCCGTCAAGTGCGACATCACCGACTCCGAGCAGGTGGAGCAGGCCTACAAGGAGATCGAGGAGAAGCACGGGCCTGTCGAGGTGCTGGTGGCGAACGCCGGTGTCACCAAGGACCAGCTTCTGATGCGGATGTCCGAGGAGGACTTCACCTCCGTCCTCGACACCAACCTCACCGGCACCTTCCGGGTCGTCAAGCGCGCCAACCGTGGCATGCTGCGCGCCAAGAAGGGCCGCGTCGTGCTGGTCTCCTCCGTGGTCGGGCTGCTGGGCTCGGCGGGACAGGCCAACTACGCCGCCTCCAAGGCGGGTCTCGTCGGCTTCGCCCGCTCGCTGGCCCGCGAACTCGGTTCGCGGAACATCACCTTCAACGTCGTCGCACCCGGTTTTGTCGACACCGACATGACCAAGGTGCTCAACGACGAGCAGCGCGCGGGCATCGTCTCGCAGGTGCCGCTCGGCCGTTACGCGCAGCCGGAGGAGATCGCCGCCACGGTGCGCTTCCTCGCCTCCGACGACGCCTCGTACATCACTGGAGCCGTCATCCCTGTTGACGGCGGATTGGGCATGGGTCACTGATCACATGAGTGGAATCCTCGCCGGCAAGCGCATCCTGATCACCGGTGTGCTGATGGAGTCCTCCATCGCCTTCCACACCGCGAAGCTGGCACAGGAGCAGGGCGCCGAGGTCATCCTCACCGCCTTCCCCCGGCCCACGCTGACCGAGCGCATCGCCAAGAAGCTGCCCAGGCCCGCCAAGGTCATCGAGCTGGATGTGACCAACAGCGAGCACCTGAACCGGCTCGCCGACCTGGTCCGTGAGGAGCTCGGCAGCCTCGACGGTGTCGTCCACTCCATCGGCTTCGCCCCGCAGGACGCCCTCGGCGGCAACTTCCTCAACACCCCGTTCGAGTCGGTCTCGACCGCGATGCACGTCTCGGCGTTCTCGCTGAAGTCGCTGACAATGGCCTGCCTGCCGCTGATGCAGGAGGGCGGTTCGGTCGTCGGTCTCACCTTCGACGCACAGTTCGCCTGGCCGCAGTACGACTGGATGGGGCCCGCGAAGGCGGCGCTGGAGGCCACCTCCCGCTACCTCGCCCGTGACCTGGGCAAGCAGAACATCCGCTGCAACCTGATCTCGGCCGGACCCATCGGCTCCATGGCCGCCAAGTCCATCCCGGGCTTCTCGGAGCTCGCGGACGTGTGGAACCACCGCTCCCCGCTGGAGTGGAACATGGCGGACCCGGAGCCGACCGGCCGCGGAGTCGTCGCCCTGCTCTCGGACTGGTTCCCGAAGACCACCGGCGAGATCGTCCACGTGGACGGCGGCGTGCACATGATGGGCGCGTAGCCTCCCGTACGGCATCGACGCCCCGTTCCCCGCAGCGCGCGGGGGACGGGGCGTCGCCCGTTCGGCCCCCGAGGCCGCGCGGTACCGCGCCCCGGCGGCGAGGCTTGAGGGGCAATCCCCCTTGTGGTGCAGCCGCGGCTACCCGGCCGCAGTACGGCCGAGGAGGTCCCGCTTGTGCGTACGACCTGGCGCTCCGCGCTCGTACCTGCCACGGTGACCGTCCTCGTGTGTGCGGCACCGGCCGCCGTCTCCCAGCAGCACCGTGAAGAGCCCGAGCACCGGCCGCAGTCCCCGCCCCGGACGTACCAGGCCGACTGCCGCACCGTCATCGAGGGCTCCCGGGCCACCGCCTACTGCCACAACCCCTACCCCTCCACCGACCGCGTCCGGCTGCATGTCGAGTGCGAGCGCTGGTGGGACATCGACGCCGACAGCGCGCCCGTCGACGTGGGCCCGGCGGACTACGCGGAACTCACCGACCGCTGCTGGAAGGAGATCGGCGAGGTGTGGGTCAGCCATCAGCCCGTGGGGGATTCCCCAGGCACATGAACGGATAGCTCGCGGCCTCCGTCGCCGCCGTGTCGCCGTCGCCCCCGCGGATCGCCTCGACCATCCGCGCGTGATCCATGTGGCGCTCCGGGCGCAGCTCGTGGCCCACGTCGTCGCGCAGCCAGTCGCGCAGCAGATCGCCCAGGTCCGCGTAGAGCTCGCTGAGCACCTCGTTGTGCGAGGCGGCGGCCACCGCGAGATGGAACGTCGCGTCGGCGGCGACGAACTGCTCCGCGTCCCCCGAGGCCCAGGCCTCGTCGCGCCGGGCCAGAAGCGTGTCCAACTGCTTCAGGTCCTTGTCCGTACGCCGCTGCGCGGCCAGCCTTGCGGCCGAGGACTCCAGGGTGGAGCGCAGCTCGGCGATGTGCCGCGGGTCGGCGTCGGCGAACCGGCGGTGCATGACACCGGCCAGCTCGCTCGTCGCCACGACATAGGTCCCCGAGCCCTGGCGGATGTCCAGAAGGCCGTTGTGGGCGAGCGCGCGGACCGCCTCACGCACGGTGTTGCGGGCCACGCCCAGCTGCCCGACCAGTTCCGGTTCGGTGGGGATACGTGAGCCCACCGGCCACTCGCCCGAGGTGATCTGGTTCCGCAGCTCGGCGATCACCTGATCGGAGAGCGCGGAACGCCGGGGAGAGGTCAGCGCCATGGTGCTCCTTGCGTACGAGAGTCATGTGAAGGGCGTACGGAAGTGGTTGAAGGATTGGACAACCAATCATCCCATGATTCTATGATGGCCTCATGCCCGACGAGACCCGGACCCAGACCCGGACCCAAACTCGGACCCAGATCGAGCCCCAGGCGCAGAGCCCCGCCCTCACCGACCGTACCGCCGTGGTCGTCACGGACCGGCGGCCCGCGGTCCGGTTCACCCATCTCGTCGTCGTCGGGATCTTCCTCGCGGCCCTCAATCTCCGCCCCGCCATCACCAGCCTCGGCGCACTCCTCGAAGAGGCCAGGGTCGGACTGCACATGAGCGGCAGTGCGGCCGGCGTCCTGACCTCCGTGCCGCCGCTCTGCTTCGCGGTCTTCGGGATCGCGGCCCCCCGGCTCGCCCGCCGCCCAGGCCCGGGCGCTGTCGTCTGCGCGGGCATGGCGGCCATCGCCACCGGCCTGTTGATCAGGCCCTTCGCGGGCGGAACGGCGGGTTTCCTCGCCGCCAGCGCGCTCGCCCTGGTGGGCATCGCCGTCAGCAACGTCCTGATGCCGGTGATCGTCAAGCAGTACTTCCCCGACCGGGTCGGCTCCATGACCGGGCTCTACTCGATGGCGCTGGCGCTCGGCACCTCCGTCGCCGCGGCTGCGACCGTGCCGGTGACCGAGGCGCTGGGCGGCAGTTGGCGCCTCGGGCTCGGGATCTGGGCCCTCCTCGCCGCCCTCGCCGTACTGCCCTGGATCGGCCTCGTCCGCCACCGCGGCGCGGCTGCGCGGAGCACAGTCGCCGTACGGGCCGAGGACTCCCCGGCGCCCAGTATCACCCGCAGCCCCACCGCATGGGCGCTGGCCTGCTACTTCGGCCTCCAGGCCACCGGGGCGTACATCACCATGGGCTGGATGCCGCAGATCTTCCGCGACGCCGGGGTCCCCGCGGGCACGGCCGGGGTGCTGCTCGCCGTGACCATGGTGATGGGTGTGCCGCTCGCCTTCGTCATCCCGCGGCTCGCCACCCGGATGAGGAACCAGGGCCCGATCGTCGTCGCCCTCGGCCTGTGCGGGCTGACCGGCTACACGGGCCTGCTCTTCGCGCCCGCCGCCGCAGCCTGGGCGTGGGCGCTGCTGCTCGGCATCTCCAACTGCGCCTTCCCGCTCGCCCTCACCATGATCGGCATGCGCTCGCGCACCGGCGCCGGAGTCGGGCGCCTGTCGGCCTTCGCGCAGTCCACCGGCTATCTGATCTCCATCCCCGGCCCGCTGCTGGTCGGCGTGCTCTACCAGCACAGCGGCGGCTGGGACCTGCCGATAGCGCTGATGGCGGGGCTGATCGTGCCGCAGGTCGCGATCGGCGTCCTGGCCGGGCGGGACCGGACGATCGAGGACGAATGCTGAGGTGCGAGACTGGTTCCATGCCTGTGCTCGACCCGAACCCCCAGAACGGCCAGAAGAAGCTCCTCTATGTCTTCGGAGCCATGATCGCCATCACCGTCGTGATCGCGATCATCGCCTCCATCGCCTCGCCCTGACACGGAAGTTGGCCGCTCCTCGGACGGCATGGTGGTGCTGGCACCACCATCCCCTAGGGGGGCAGGCTCAGGGTGAAGTGGGTGGCTCACCGGATGGGCCCGTGGCTCCATGATCCGTAGGTTTGAAGCATCGAACCGCAGACCTACGGCAGTCACGGAGGCGGCCATGTCGGCCCACACGCACACCCGGCCCCACCCCAAGGCCACCGGCGGCGTCGACATCCGGCTGCCGTGGTGGGCGCTCGCCCTGCCGACGCTCGCCTTCGCCGTACTGCTCCTCCTGATCGCCGGCCCCGCCCAGGCACATGCCGCGGGCGGTGAGCCCGCGGTCGGCCAGATCCTGGAGCGTATCCAGCAGACTCTGTCCCGGTGACGTATTCACCCGTGACGGGGGAGAGCGTCAACACCCTGCGCCCGCTGGCTCATTTCATGCGAAGCTGGGGTGCATGAGCGACGCCGTGTCTTCCGGGGGGACAGCCCCCGGATCTCCCGAATCCCGCAGGATCGTCCTCCTTCGGCATGCGAAAGCCGACTGGCCGCAGGTGTCCGACCACGACCGCCCGCTCGCCGAGCGCGGCCGTCAGGAAGCGGCGGTGGCAGGCCGCAAGCTGGCTGATACAGGTATCGCCTTCGACCTGGCGCTGTGCTCCACCGCGAGCAGAACCCGGGAGACCTGGAAGCTGGCGGTTCACGAGCTGCCGCACCGCCCCAAGACGGTGTACGAGGAGAGGCTGTACGACGCCTCCCTCGGCGAACTTCTCGCACTGCTGAACGAGACCCCGGACGAGGTGAGCGAACTGCTTGTCATCGGCCACAATCCGGGGATGCACGCGCTCGCGGACGCGCTCGCCGGCAACGGGGAGGGCGACGCACCGGCACGGATGACCAAGACCGGCTTCCCCACCGCGGCATTCGCGGTGGTCGGCTTCACCGGCTCGTGGAAGTCCGTGGAGCACGGTGTGGGCACACTGCTCGACTACTGGGCGCCGCACGAGTAACGCTCCCGTCCGACAAACGGCCCCGGAGCGCTTCCTCGCACCGGGGCCTTCTGCCGGACAGGGCCTGGTGTTCCGCGTCCTGCCGGACAGGACCTAGTGTTCCGCGTCCGGGTCGTCCGCGGCCTCGACCTCTTCGCGGGTGATGCCCAGCAGATACAGAACGGTGTCCAGGAACGGCACATTGACCGCGGTGTGGGCGGCGCGGCGGACCACGGGCTTGGCGTTGAAGGCCACGCCCAGACCGGCAGCGTTGAGCATGTCCAGATCATTCGCGCCGTCGCCGATCGCCACGGTCTGCGCGAGCGGCACTCCCGCCTCCGCGGCGAACCGGCGCAGCAGCCGCGCCTTGCCGGCACGGTCCACGACCTCGCCGGTCACCCGCCCCGTGAGCTTCCCGTCCACGATCTCCAGCGTGTTCGCCGAGGCGAAATCGAGCCCGAGCTGCTCCTTGAGGGCGTCCGTGACCTGTGTGAACCCGCCCGACACAACACCCACTTGGAAGCCGAGACGCTTGAGCGTACGGATCAGAGTGCGGGCGCCAGGAGTCATCCGCACCTCCTCGCGCACCTTGTCCACCACCGAGGCGTCGAGCCCTGCGAGCAGCGCGACTCGGGCGTGCAGCGACTGCTCGAAATCCAGCTCCCCGCGCATCGCGGCGGCGGTGACCTCGGCGACCTTGTCCTCACAGCCCGCGTGTGCCGCGAACAGCTCGATTACCTCGTCCTGGATGAGCGTCGAGTCCACATCCATCACGACCAGCCGCTGCGCGCGTCGGTGCAGCCCGGCCGACACGACGGCCACATCGACCCCGATCCCGGCGGCCTCCGTCGCCAGCACGGTCCGCAGCGCCTCGGTCTCCGTACCGGACACCGCGAACTCCACCGCGGTGACCGGATACTTGGCCAGCCGGAAGATCCGGTCGATGTTCCCGCCGGTGGCGGTGATCCTCGCCGCTATGGCGGCGGTCGACTCGGCGGTCAGCGGGTGCCCGAGAACGGTCACATGGGAACGCCCGCTGCCGCGGGGACGGTTGTCGCCGGTGCCCGAGATGATCTCTGCCTGCAGCTTCAGCGACTCGGCCCAGCTGTGGACGGTGGCCCGGAGCTCCCCCTCGGTCGTCCCGTCGGCGGTCGGAGCGGTGACGAGGGCGCACAGCACGATGCGGCCCCGGGTGACGACCTGCTCGATGTCGACGACGTCGACGGAGTAGGCGGCGAGGGTGTCGAAGAGCCCGGCGGTGATCCCGGGACGGTCCTTCCCGAAGATCTTGACGAGGAGGGTACGTACGTCGGAGGTCTGCGATGCGCTCATGGTGCTTCCACCGTATCGGGCGCGGGCGGAAGCGAGACGAGCTGTCCCGCCTGACGGACGGCGCGGGTCCCGGACCTGGGCTGCTCGGCGGGCCCCCGGGGAGGTGAACTGGGGGCCCCACACCCCGTGGCGCCCGCATCGCCGGGCAATGTCAGCGCGCCCCTCCCGGTGGTCGCGGAGGTGGCGGCCCGTCCTCCGGGGGCTCCGGCGGGCGCGGGCGCGGAGGGGGCGGGGGCGCGGCCGCCGGGAAGGGGCCGGCCATCGTCGTCGCGCCGTGGATCTCCGGCGGGGGGCGCAGATACGGGTTCGTGTCGTCGTTCGACGGCCGGTAGGGCGGCGCCGGACGGTACGGCCCCGGCACATCCGCCCCCGTCCCCGGCTCGGGCGCCGCCCCCTCCGCCCGGCCACCACCCCGCGTCGCGTACACGAGCAGCGCCCCGAGCCCACCCGCCCCCGCTCCCCACGCCGCCCCCAGCAGCAGCGCCGGCCCCAGCGCCCCGTGCAACTCGATGCCCGCGCCGAACGCGTCGAAGCCGAGCACCGACAGTGACGCGTCGACCGAGACATCGGTCAGCCACACCAGCAGGGGCAGGGCCAGGGCCGTGACCATACCCAGCCGCACCGCGCACCGTCCCGTAAACGCAAAGCCCCCGCGGCCCGCGGGCGTACGCGCCGCCGCCAGCACTCCCGCGTACAGCACCATCACCGCCGCCGCGACCGCCAGCAGCCACATCCGCCCGTCCAGCTCGGCCAGCCTGCCGACCGTCACGGGCTCGTCCGCGGACACCCTCAGCAGTTCGTCGAGGGGATCCGGCAGCAGCTTCGCGAGCTCACCCGTCGCCTTGCCGTCCCACGGCACGAACAGCCCGAGCGGCACACCGAGCCACACCCCGTTCGGCGCCCCGAGCAACGCGGCCCCCGCGATCCGTTTCGGGTGGTCGTCGCCGATCGCCGCGTACCCCGCAGCCGCATACCCCGCGAGGACCGCGACCAGCAGCACCGTAACAAGGGCGGACGCCGCCGGGCGCACGTGGCACCGCACGGCTGCGGCCAGAGCCCCGCCCGGCAGCGGCGTACGTCGCGAGGCGAGCAGCGAGATCACCAGCACCCCCAGCACCCACAAGAGCGCACCCGCCAGCGAGTCCGCGGTGTTCACGCTGAACCCCACCGCCGCCTTCGCGTCCGCCAGGTCCCCGAGCCGGTCCGGCAGCAGCCCTCCGATGTCGCCGAGTCCCGGCACCTCGATGCCGCCTCCGTCTGCTCCTCCGACGCCCGGCAGAGCGTCAAGACCCAGCTCCGCTCCGTCGATTGTGATGACGTCGTGACCTGCCCACGCCAAGCCGGCGACCGTCGCGACGAACAGGATCACCACTCCGCCCGCCCGCGCGGCGAGTTCGCTCCCCGCGATGTGCGGCCCCGCGCGCCGCAGCGAACGTAGAAAGAAGTACGCAAGAAGCAGTGCCCCGACGAGACCGATCCCAAGTGGCGTGATCTCGACGGCCGTCCGCGCCTGCGTACCTTCCAGCCCGAACGCGGACACATCCCCTGTGGGAGTGACCGAGCCGCCGACCGCGAGCACCACCACCGCCGCGGTCATCGGCCCGAGCGACCCCGCCGAATCCGCGCCCAGCAGATGCAGTCCGAGCGCGGCCGCGCCCGCCATTCCCACGAGTGCCCAGCTCACCGCGGCGATCGACGCCAGCAGCACATCGACCCACGGCACCTTCCCGGCACTGCCGCCTGCGCCCATCGGACCCCCCGATCCTTGCTGGGTTTGCCCCAGTTACCCCCATTCGCGCATGATCCGTATGCACTCATGGGTGCTTACCATGCTCCGTGCGTGTTTCTCCTGCGTCAACGGTCATCCCGGACGCGGTCTTCACACAGCCCGGCTTTCGGATACGGGAGGACGCCTGAAATAGTTCCTCACGATGTTCGCCATCCCTAGACTCCCTGTGATGGGGGTAACTCGGGGGACAACTAGTGGGGCATGGAGTGCCGGAACTCGTACTGGAATTGAACGGAAGGACCTGGACCCTCGATCCGTCCAGGTCATACACCCTCGGACGTGATCCGCAGGGCGACCTGGTGATCGACGACGCAAGGGTCTCGTGGCGGCACGCCAGCATCAGCTGGGACGGCCGCAGTTGGGTGATCGAGGACCACGGCAGCACCAACGGCACTTATGTACAGGGCCAGCGGATCCATCAGATGGAGATCGGCCCCGGCTCGGCCGTGCACCTGGGCAATGCCACCGACGGCCCGAGGCTGAGCCTCTCGGGCGGCGCCGCGGCCGGTGCGTACAGCGCTCAAGGCGCCGCGCCTCAGCAGGCACCGCAGCAGCAGGCGGTCAAGCAGCAGGCCCCGGCCCACCAGGCCCCGGCCCCGCCGCAGGGATGGCAGCAACAGCAGCAGGCCCCTGCCCAACAACCGCAGCAGGCCTGGCCGCAGCCCCAGGCGCCGGTCCCGCACCAGCAAGGACCCGGCGGTGCCGGCGGTGTCGCGGGGGCCCCGCCGGTGTACGGGGACCGCAGCCCGACCACCTTCCACCAGCTGGCCCTCGGCCGGGTGATGCGAATTGGTCGTGCGCTCGAGAACGAACTGGTCGTCTCCGACCTCCAGGTCTCGCGCCACCACGCCGAGTTCGTGGCCACCCCCGACGGCCGCTTCGAGATCCGGGACCTCGGATCCCACAACGGCACGTATGTCAACGGTCAGCCGATCGCCAAGTCCGGCACGGTACTCATCGGCCCGAACGACATCGTCGGCGTCGGCCACTCGACGTTCCGTCTCGTCGGCGACCGCCTCGAGGAGTTTGTCGACACCGGTGAGATCTCCTTCTCCGCCCGCCACCTCACCGTGACGGTCGACGGCGGCAAGCAGATCCTTCGGGACGTCTCCTTCGGCGTACCTGAAAAGTCGCTCATCGGCGTCATCGGCCCCTCAGGCTCCGGCAAGTCCACCCTGCTCAAGGCGCTCACCGGCTACCGGCCCGCCAACCAGGGCGACGTCCTCTACGACAACCGCAGCCTCTACAAGCAGTTCGCCGAACTGCGCCAGCGCATAGGCCTGGTCCCGCAGGACGACATCCTGCACAAGGAACTCACCGTCCGTAAGGCGCTCAAGTACGCGGCCAAGCTCCGCTTCCCCGGTGACACCGCCGAGGCCGAGCGTGAAGCCCGTATCGACGAGGTGCTGCGCGAGCTCAAGCTCGACATCCACAAGGAAAAGAAGGTCACCTCGCTCTCCGGCGGCCAGCGCAAGCGCGTCTCGGTCGCCCTGGAGCTGCTGACCAAGCCGTCGCTGATCTTCCTGGACGAGCCGACCTCCGGCCTCGACCCGGGCATGGACCGCGACGTCATGCAGCTGTTGCGCGGCCTCGCCGACGACGGCCGTACGGTCCTGGTGGTCACCCACTCCGTGGCCGAGCTTGCGCTGTGCGACAAGCTGCTGGTCATGGCCCCCGGCGGCTCGGTGGCGTACTTCGGTCCGCCGGAGGAAGCGCTCAACTTCTTCGGCTACAGCACCTGGGCCGATGTCTTCTCGGCGTTCGAGAACTACCGCGACTACGACTGGGCGGGGCGCTGGCGCGGCTCGCAGCACTACCAGATGTACGCGGCCGACATCGACGCCGTCGCCGCGCAGTCGGTGCACATGCCGCCCCCGCAGCAGATGCGCCCGCCGAAGCCGCAGAGCTGGGGCTCCCAGCTGTGGACGCTGATCCGCCGCTACTCCTCGGTCATCGCGTCCGACAAGGGCTTCATGGGCCTGATGGTCATCCTGCCCGCGGTCCTCGGCCTGGTCAGCGTGGTCATCCCGGCGAAGTTCGGCCTCGCGCCGCCCAAGCCGCCGAGCAGGTTCAACGGCGACGCGGGCACGATCATGCTGATCCTCGCGGTCGGCATGTGCTTCTCGGGCGCGGCCAACTCCGTACGAGAGCTGATCAAGGAACGGGTCATCTACGAACGGGAACGGGCCACCGGCCTGGCCCGCTCGGCGTACCTGATGTCCAAGGTCATCGTCCTCGGCCTGATCACCGCCCTGCAGGGCGTCATCATCTGCGGCATCGGCTTCGCCAGCCGCGAGCTGCCCGCAGAGGGCCTGATCATGCCGCCCGCCGTCGAGATCTGCCTCGTCGTCATCGCGCTGGGCTTCACCTCTATGATGTTCGGCCTGGTCATCTCCTCGCTGGTGAAGACCGCCGAGAAGACCATGCCGCTGCTGGTCATGTTCGCCATCGTCCAGGTCGTCTTCACCGGCATCCTCTTCCAGGTCTACGGTTCTCCCGGCCTGGAGCAGTTCGCCTGGCTGATGCCGTCCCGCTGGGCCATCGCCGGTGCGGGCGCGACGCTCGACCTCTCGCACCTGATGCCACCGTGGGACCCGAACAAGCCCACCGACCTGGACCCCCTGTGGGAGCACTCGGCGGGCCAGTGGGGCATGAACATCACCATCCTGCTGGTGATCGGTGTCATCTGCGGTGTCGCGGTCGCGCGACTGCTGCGCCGCCACGAGCCCGAGGTCATGCGCAAGTAAGAAGGAACGCCGATACGCCGAAGGGCGGCACCCCGCACTGGGTGCCGCCCTCCGGCGTCTGCTGAGCTTCGGTCAGGTCCGCTCAGTAGGCACTGTTGACGTTGTCGATCGAGCCGTAACGGTCGGCGGCGTAGTTGGCCGCGGCGACGATGTTGGCGACCGGGTCGTACTGGCTGTGGGCCGTACCCGCCACGTGGTAGGCGTCGAACGTCGGCTTGATGACCTGCAGCAGGCCGATCGACGGGACACCGTTGATCGCGTTGATGTCCCAGTTGTTGATGGCGTTCGGGTTGCCGCTGGACTCACGCATGATGTTGCGGTGCAGGCCGTTGTACGAGCCCGGGATGTGGTGCTTCTTCATGATGGCCAGCGACTCCTTGATCCAGCCGTCAAGGTTGTTGGCGTAGATCGGCTTGCGAGCTGCGGCACGGCTGGCGGCCTGCTGCTTGGCGCGCTTCTTCGCGGCGGCTTTGGCAGCGGCCTTGGCGGCGGCCTTCTTCTTGGCCGCGGCTGCGGCCTTCTTCTTGGCGGCGGCAGCAGCCTTGGCCTTCGCCTTGGCGGCAGCGGCCGCCTTGGCCTTGGCCTTCGCCGCAGCGGCGGCCTTGGCCTTGGCGGCGGCGTCAGCCTTGGCCTTGGCAGCCAGGGCCGTCTGCTGCTTGGAGATGCTGGTGTGGACGCCGGCGGCCTGAGCCACGGGGGTGGAGGACAGGGCCTCGGTCTCCGAGCCGGCGGAGGCGTTGCCGGGGACGAGGGAGAACGTGACGGCTGCAACGGCGGCGGCGGCGATGCCGGCGATCGAGACCTTGTGGGTCTTGGTCAGGCGGGTGCTGGACGCGGACATACAGTCGTACCTCTTCGAATAGCGGAAGTCGCATCAGGCCGGAGCGGCGCTGCGCTCCTCGGCGGGCGACGGCTGCAATTCTTAGCGCCAGCAAAATGCTGTGGCAAAGGTGTGACGTACTATCCGCAATAGTGGATCAGGGTGTCCGAATGGTGCTGTTCCTCCTGCATAGTTCCCGCTCACACGTCCTTTATATATCCACTAGAGAACTTCGTAAGTGATCTGCGTCCTATGTGCGGGCTCACATCGGGCGCATAACGGTTTCACCTGGTGTTGCTCTAGCAATGCAAAGCGTGAGGTGTGTCGGGTCGTTTCGGGAGAATGAGGTGGATGTCGCCGAACTCGTGCCAGAGGTAACTCCGGCGCAGCGCCTCGGTATACGAACGGCCCAGGGCCTCACGCCCGGCGATCGCCTCCAGCATCAGCAGATGCGAGGCCTGCGGCTCGTGCAGCCCGGTCAGCAGCCCGTCCACGGCGCGCACCCCGCGCCCCGGCGTGATGACCAGGTCCGTCCAGCCCCCTGCCGCCCGCACCACACCATCGGCGTCCACCGCCGACTCCAGGGCGCGTACGGCGGTTGTGCCCACCGCGACGATCCGCCCGCCGCCCGCCCGCGCGGCGTTCACCAGCCACGCCGTGGTGGCGGGCACCTCGAAGCGCTCCGGATACGGCGGCTCGTGCGCCTCCGCCGAGGCCACCCCCGTATGCAGGGTGAGGGGAGCGAACTGCACACCACGGCTCACCAGCTCCGCCACCAGCCGCGCGGTGAAGGGCCGGGCCGCGCTCGGCATCTCGGCCGAGCCCGCGCCGCCGGGGGAGGGGAGCGCGAAGACCGTCTGGTACGCGGACAGGGGCTGGTCCTGTGCCGTGTACCGGTACCGGATCGGGCGGCCGTACCGGGACAGCAGTCCCGGCACCTTCACGGACACCGTCGCCCACCACAGCCTCTCCGCCCCGGGGACCAGGGGCGCGTCCAGCACGAGGCGCTCGCCTCCGGGGAGCCGTACGACGGCCCCGGGCGGGCCCCCGGCACGCCTCACCGTGCTCCCCGAGCCGTCGGGGCTGCGCAGCTCCACCGCCCAGCGCCCGTCGTCACCGCGGGTCGAGAAGTGCACGACGACCGCCTCGCCACCGACCCGCCCGTTGACGGCGGCGGGCAGTGTGGTGGACGTATTGACCACGAGGACGTCACCGGCCCGCAGCTGCCCGGGCAGGTCCCGGAAGGCGTGGTGGGTCACGTCCATCCCGCGCGAGACCATCAGCCGCACGTCGGCACGCCCCGACCCGCGCACCTCGGCGGGCACGCGGGCCGAGAGCTCCTCGGGCACGACCAAAGCCTCCAGCACGGCGGCTCCTCCCGGTGTCTGCCCGGCTCTCATCGAGTCGCCTGCAGCAGTGCGGGGGCGGTGTACCGGCCGCTCGCGGGCCGTTCCTCCAGCAGGCGCAGGAAGCCGGGCACCACCGAGTCGGGCGAGGGGCGCGGATCGTTGTCGCCGGGCACGGCCGCCGCGTAGAGGTCCGTCTGCATGTCACCCGGGTCGACCGTCCACACCCGCACCCCCGGCTCCTCGACCGCGAGCACCGCAGCGAGGTGGTCGAGCGCCGCTTTGGACGCCCCGTAGCCGCCCCATGTCTCGTACGCCTCCGCCGCGGCGTCCGAGCTGACCGCGATCAACGAGCCCGCCCTGGCCTCCCGCAGCAGTGGCAGTGCCTCCTGTACGAGTCCGAGTGCCGCCACCACATTCGTCTCCAGGGCCGTCCGCAGGCCATCAAGGGGGAGCGCCTCCAGCCGCACCAGTGGCTCGGCGCCCAGCGCGCTCGCGTTGCTCACCAGCAGATCGATTCCACCGAGCCCGCGGGCCGCGGCCACCAGCTCCTTACGGTGCCCGGCATCGGTGACGTCTCCCGCCACCGTCACCACCCGCGTCCCGTACGCCGTACTGATATGACGCGCGCTCTCCTCGAGGACGCTCGCGGTCCTGGCCCCCAGCACCAGGTCCCACCCCCGCTCGGCCAGGGCTGCCGCGAGTGCGCGCCCCAGTCCCTTGGAAGCTCCAGTGACCACCGCTACCGGCATGATGCCCATCCCCTTGTCCGGCTCTTGAGCTGTTCCGTGTCGATGTCCCCAACCTAGGAATGCGTCCCGGTCCACCGCCTCGTGCGCGGGGCCCCACCGGACAAGGCACTTCGACCTACGACCTCAGCCCTAAGCGGCTGCCGTCCCCGGCCCGATACGGACTGTCACACCCCGCCGGTACGGTGAGGTCATGAGCCATCGACCCAGCTCGGGCCTGGCGGCTGTGAGCACCGCCCTCCTCGCGATGAGCAGGCATCTGGAGGTGCGTGACGTCCTGAAGACGATCGTGGCGTCCGCGCGTGAGCTCCTCGACGCGGAGTACGCGGCGCTGGGCGTGCCCGACGACCACGGCGGCTTCGCGCAATTCGTGGTCGACGGCATCACCGACGCGCAGTGGAAGGCGATCGGCCCGCTCCCGCGGCAGCACGGCATCCTTGCCGCGATGCTGCGCGAAGCGAAGACCGAGCGGATCGCCGACGTCCGCAAGGACCCCCGCTTCGAGGGCTGGCCGGCCGCCCACCCGGACATGTCCGACTTCCTCGGTCTGCCCATCAAGGACGGTGAGGAGACGATCGGCGCGCTCTTCCTCGCGAACAAGAAGTGCCCGAAGCCGCAAGGCGGCTGCGGCTTCTCCCAGGAGGACGAGGAGATCCTCTCGATCCTCGCCCAGCACGCGGCGATAGCCCTGACCAACGCCCGGCTCTACGAGCGCAGCCGTGAGTTCACCATCGCCGAGGAGCGCTCCCGCCTCGCCCACGAACTGCATGACGCGGTGAGTCAGAAGCTTTTCTCGCTCCGCCTGACCGCACAGGCCGCCGCCGCGCTGGTGGACCGCGATCCGGCCCGCGCCAAGGGGGAACTGAAGCAGGTCGCCCTGCTCGCCGCAGAGGCCGCGGACGAACTGCGCGCCGCGGTCGTGGAGTTGCGCCCCGCCGCCCTCGACGAGGACGGTCTGGTCAACACCCTTCGTACGCAGATCCAGGTCCTCGACCGCGCACACAGCGCGAGGGTCACCTTCGACAGCCGCGGCATCCGCGCGCTGCCCGCAGCCCAGGAGGAGGCCCTGCTCCGGGTCGCCCAGGAGGCGCTGCACAATGCCCTGCGGCACTCCGGCGCGGGCGAGGTCGATGTGGCGTTGGTCCGTTGCGGCCAGGGTGCGGTCCTCAGCATCACCGACAACGGCAGGGGCTTCGAGCCGTGGACGGTCCGCAGGGCGGGCCGCCATCTGGGACTCGTCTCGATGCGGGACCGGGCGAGCGGCGTCGGCGGCCGGCTCACCGTTCAATCAGAGCCCGGAAAGGGCACGACGATCGAGATGGAGGTCCCAGGTGGCTGACAAGACGATTCATGTCCTCCTGGTCGACGACCACCAGGTGGTCCGCCGCGGCCTGCGTACCTTCCTCGAGGTCCAGGAAGACATCGAGGTCGTCGGCGAAGCGGCGGACGGGGCCGAAGGCGTCGCCCGCGCCGAGGAGTTGAAACCGGACGTCGTCCTGATGGACGTCAAAATGCCCGGCACGGACGGCATCGACGCGCTCCGCAAAATGCGTGAACTGGCCAATCCTGCCAAGGTGCTGATCGTCACCAGCTTCACCGAGCAGCGCACGGTCGTCCCCGCGTTGCGCGCGGGCGCTTCGGGTTACGTGTACAAGGACATCGACCCCGAAGCGCTGGCCGGTGCCATCCGCTCCGTCCACGCGGGCCATGTGCTGCTCCAGCCGGAGGTCGCGGGCGCCCTTCTCTCCGAGGACGACCCGGGCAGTGGGACCGGCCGCGGCAGCACGCTCACCGAACGCGAGCGGGAGGTCCTGGGTCTGATCGCCGACGGCCGTTCCAACCGGGAGATCGCCCGCGCGCTCGTGCTGTCGGAGAAGACCGTCAAGACGCACGTCTCGAACATTCTGATGAAGCTGGACCTGGCGGATCGCACCCAGGCGGCGCTGTGGGCGGTCCGACATGGCCTGACGGACTGAGGGGGCCGCCGAAACTCTGACCGGACCGTCTCCCTCCGGTCTGAACATTCATACTGTCGGGTGTATGTCACTCGTCTGCCGCATCCTGATCGGCTCGGCGGCGTTCTCCATGGCGTGCTGCGGCGGCCGGCCGCAGCGAACGCTCAGGAGGATCCCCAAGTGAAGAACGTCAAGAAGGCAGCTGCCCTCACCATGATCGCCGGCAGCCTGCTCGCGGCGGGCGCCGGCGTCGCCTCCGCCACGGACGGCGCGTACGCCGGCGGCCAGGCCGTGAACTCCCCGGGTGTCCTCTCGGGCAACGTGGTCCAGGTCCCCGTCCACGTCCCGGTGAACGTAGTCGGCAACACGGTCAATGTGGTCGGCGCGCTGAACCCGGCATTCGGCAACTACGGCTACAACGGCTGACGGTCACCCACGACCCCGCGGTGCGGGGGCGTCGCCCCCGCACCGCCACCACGTCCTCCCCCTCAACGGCCCCGCTCCCGCTCCTCCACATACGCGTTGTACGCCGCCGCCTGCGCCCGCCTCGCCACCCGCTCCACCGGCCGCAGCGCCTGCCCCCGCGCCGCCATCTCCGACGCGCTCACCGCGCCGCCGTGCCCGTTCTCGTACGCCACCGAGATCAGCAGCCCGATCCGCTGAGCCAGCTCCAGCACGCGTACCGCCCGCGGTGGATATCCGGGGGCCAGCGTTTCGCCCGGGCCCCGCGACGCCCGCGCCCGGTACGCGTCGATCGCCGACGCCGCCACCGGACCCGACGCCGCCACATCGAGGCGCGACAGCACCTCCGTCGCCTCCCGCAGGGCTTCCGCGAGCTCCCGTTCCGCCTCCCCGAGCGAGGGCACGTCCGCCGGTGGCGCCTCCCGCACCGGCAGGCAGTGCCAGACGACCTCGACGTGCACATCACCCGCAGGCCCGGCCTCGTACACCTCGGGCACAAGGCCGTATGCCGCGCCCGCGGCGACCACGGCCTCCTCCGCGTCCAGCGCCCGGGCGTTGAAGTCCGGTGGTCCGCTCAGACCCAGCGGATGTCCCGGCACGGGCAGTGCGACCCGGTACCCGGTCACCCCCAGCGCCCGCAGCCGCCCCAGCGCGAGAGTGAGCCCGACGGGCCCCGTCTCGCCCGGCAGCCCCTCGACCCGGTGCACCGCGTCGTCACCGACGATCGCGAGTGCCGCGTCATCGGGTGATACAAATCCGGCCAACAGGGCATTTCCCCATGCGGCCAGCCGTCCTGAGCGTGGTTCGGAAAGCATGGTCCCAGCCTAGGTACCGGACCGGGGGACAGGGCTACTCGGCCGGTGGCGTAGGTTTTCCCTGGGAGCTGTGCCCACAGGTGCATAAAACCGCCCCCAATACCTCAAGACGATTGCATGGGGAGACAACGCGCTCATGAGCGATGTACTGGAGCTGGTGGACGTATCCGTGGTCCGCGACGGACGCGCTCTGGTGGACGACGTCTCCTGGTCGGTCAAGGAGGGCGAGCGCTGGGTCATCCTCGGCCCGAACGGCGCCGGCAAGACCACCCTCCTCAACATCGCGTCCAGCTACCTCTTCCCGACCACCGGTACTGCGAGGATCCTCGGCGAGCGCCTCGGCGCCGTCGACGTCTTCGAGCTCCGCCCGCGTATCGGCATGGCCGGCATCGCCATGGCCGAGAAGCTGCCCAAGCGCCAGACCGTGCTCCAGACCGTCCTCACCGCCGCGTACGGAATGACCGCCACCTGGCACGAGGACTACGACGCCATCGACGAGGAGCGCGCCCGCGCCTTCCTCGACCGCCTCGGCATGACCGAGTACCTGGACCGCAAGTTCGGCACGCTCTCCGAGGGCGAGCGCAAGCGCACCATGATCGCCCGCGCCATGATGACCGACCCCGAACTGCTGCTCCTGGACGAGCCCGCCGCCGGACTCGACCTCGGCGGCCGCGAGGACCTGGTGCGCAGGCTCGGCCGTCTTGCCCGCGACCAGTTCGCCCCCTCCATGGTGATGGTGACGCATCATGTCGAGGAGATCGCCCCCGGCTTCACCCACGTCCTGATGATCCGTCAGGGCAAGGTGCTGGCCGCCGGTCCGATGGAGACCGAGCTCAACTCCCGCAACCTCTCGCTCTGCTTCGGCCTCCCGCTGCTCGTCGAGCGCAACGGCGAGCGCTGGACCGCCCAGGGGCTCCCGCTCGGCTGACCCCGGCGTCACGGAAGGAGCGGCTGCCTGATCCCGCTCCCCGCTGTCGCCCCCTGTCCTCACCACGACTGGCAGACCTACCATGACCATGTGGAAATCGACGCATGGGTGTGGTGGCTGATCGGCGCGGTCGGACTGGGCATTCCCCTTGTCCTGACGGCGATGCCGGAGTTCGGAATGCTGTCCGCCGGAGCCGTGGCCGGGGCCGTCGTCGCGGCGCTCGGCGGGGGCACGGTCGCCCAGGTCCTCGTCTTCGCCCTGGTTTCCGTAGCGCTCATCGCCGTCGTACGGCCCATCGCGACCCGGCAGCGAGCCCAACGGCCCCAGTTCTCCAGCGGAGTTGACGCGCTCAAGGGCCGCCATGCCGTCGTGCTCGAACGAGTCGACAGCAGCGGCGGCCGTATCAAACTCGCCGGTGAGATCTGGTCCGCGCGCGCACTCGACGCCGAGATGTCCTTCGAGGTGGGCCAGCAGGTCGACGTCGTGGAGATCGACGGAGCCACCGCCGTGGTGATGTGACCAATGAATGCCGAACGCCCCCCATACCAGCCCGTGTTCTGGGAAACTCGATCATCAGAATTATCCGGCAGCGAAGGGCACAGGGAACGCGATGCAACCGATCATCATCGTCCTGATCATTCTGGTGGTGCTGGTCTTCATCGCCCTGATCAAGACGATCCAGGTCATCCCGCAGGCCAGTGCCGCCATCGTCGAGCGCTTCGGGCGCTACACCCGCACCCTCAACGCGGGACTGAACATCGTGGTCCCGTTCATCGACTCGATCCGCAACCGCATCGATCTGCGTGAACAGGTCGTCCCCTTCCCGCCCCAGCCGGTGATCACCCAGGACAACCTGGTCGTCAACATCGACACGGTCATCTACTACCAGGTGACCGACGCCCGCGCCGCGACCTACGAAGTCGCCAGCTACATCCAGGCGATCGAGCAGCTCACCGTCACCACGCTGCGCAACATCATCGGCGGCATGGACCTGGAGCGGACCCTCACCTCCCGCGAGGAGATCAACGCCGCCCTGCGGGGCGTCCTCGACGAAGCCACCGGCAAGTGGGGCATCCGCGTCAACCGCGTCGAGCTCAAGGCGATCGAACCGCCCACCTCCATCCAGGACTCGATGGAGAAGCAGATGCGCGCCGACCGTGACAAGCGCGCCGCGATCCTCACCGCGGAAGGCATCAGGCAGTCCGCGATCCTCACCGCCGAGGGTGAGAAGCAGTCCGCGATCCTGCGCGCCGAAGGTGAGGCCAAGGCCGCCGCCCTGCGCGCGGAGGGCGAGGCCCAGGCGATCCGTACGGTCTTCGAGTCCATCCACGCCGGAGACGCGGACCAGAAGCTCCTCGCCTACCAGTACCTCCAGATGCTCCCGAAGATCGCCGAGGGCGACGCCAACAAGCTCTGGATCGTGCCCAGCGAGATCGGCGACGCGCTCAAGGGCCTCTCCGGCGCCATGGGCAACTTCAACCCGATGGCCGGAATGGGCGGCGGCTCCGGATCCGGCAAGTCCGGCGCCGGAAACGGCACGGAGCGCCGCGAACAGCCCCCCATCGACTGACGTCCGGCCCCTCAGGCATGATCGGTGCACCCGGCACCGATCATCGAGGGGCACAACGTGACCATATGGGAGATGCTCGCCGTCTTCGCCGCGGGCATCAGCGCCGGCACCATCAACACCATCGTCGGCTCGGGGACACTGATCACCTTCCCGGTCCTCCTCGCCACCGGCCTGCCTCCCGTCACCGCCACGGTCTCCAACGCGCTCGGCCTGATCCCCGGCTCGATCAGCGGGGCCATCGGCTACCGCGCCGAACTCACCGGCCAGCGCAGCCGTATCCTGCGCCTCGGCATCGCCGCCGCGATCGGCGGCCTCAGCGGAGCCGTACTGCTCCTGATGCTCCCCTCCACGGCCTTCGAGACCATCGTCCCCGTCCTCGTCGCGCTGGCCCTGGTCCTGGTGATCCTCCAGCCGCGCATCAGCAAAGCCGTCCAACGCCGCCGCGAGCGCAAGGGCACCCGCACCCACCCCGACGGCGGCCCGCTCCTCTTCGTCGCACTGATGCTCGCCAGCGTCTACGGCGGCTACTTCACCGCGGCCCAGGGAATCATCTACATCTCCCTCATGGGCATGCTGCTCGACGACACCCTCCAGCGCCTCAACGCCACCAAGAACGTCCTGGCTGCCGTCGTCAACAGCATCGCCGCGCTCTTCTTCCTCTTCGTGGCGGACTTCGACTGGACGGTGGTCGCACTGATCGCGGTCGGCTCCGCCCTCGGCGGCCAGCTCGGCGCCAAGCTCGGCCGCCGGCTGCCACCGACGGCGCTGCGCGCGCTGATCGTCGTGGTCGGCACCTTTGCGATCGTCCAGCTCCTGCTGCGCTGAAACGCAAAAACCCGCCCCCGGCAGGGAGCGGGCCTTCACGCGTCACACTTACGCGGCGGGCGCCGCCAGCCACTCCGGCAGCGCCGAGCGCTCACCGGCCCGCAGCCCGAGCAGCATCGCGTCCGCCGGAGAGGGTACGAACGGCTCGTGCAGCAGCGGCATTCCGGCCTGCTCCGGCGTACGGTCGGCCTTGCGGTGATTGTCCTCGGCGCAGGAAGCCACCGTATTCAGCCAGCTGTCCTGACCGCCGTGCGACCGTGGCACCACGTGGTCCACGGTCGTGGCGCGTCTTCCGCAGTACGCGCACCGGTGCTGGTCCCGTACCAGCACACCACGCCTCGACCAGGGTGCCTGTCTTCGGAAAGGCACCCGGACATACCGGCAGAGCCTGATCACCCGGGGCACCGGAAGATCAACTGCCGCGGCACGCACACGGAGTCCGGGGTGGGCCTGCTCGACGACGGCCTTGTCCTGCAGCACCAGAACCACCGCGCGGTTGAGTGTCACCGTCGACAGCGGCTCGAAGCTCGCATTCAGTACCAGCGTGTCCCGCATCTCGCCCACCTCCCGTTCGCCGGCCCAACCCTTTGCGGGCCTTGGGCTTGGATCAACTCTGGCCGGGCGCGCCGAGATGGACAACGCAATAAAAGATGCCCTGCCCTGATCTCTCCAAGACCAGGGCAGGGCAAACAACAAACGAACGATCAGCTCTTCGAAGGACCTTCGTACTCCGCCATCAGGTGTGCACGCGCAATCGCGTGGAAGCGGAGATTGAGGCCCGCGACCGCCGGCGAGACGTCCGCACCGGGGCCGAGCTTCTGCTTGTCAACCGCGTACACCGTGAACACATAGCGGTGCCTCTCGCCCGCCGGGGGAGCAGCGCCGCCGAAATCCTTCGACCCGTAGTCGTTACGGACCTGGACGGCGCCCTCGGGCAGCCCCGCGAACTTTCCGCTGCCCGCACCGGCCGGCAGCTCCGTGACCGATGCCGGGATGTCGAAGAGCACCCAGTGCCAGAACCCGCTGCCCGTGGGCGCGTCCGGATCGAAGCACGTCACGGCAAAGCTCTTGGTCTCCGCCGGGAAACCCTCCCACCGCAGATGCGGCGACGTGTTGCCCGCCGCATAGACCTGGGCGTCCTTCAGCACCGACCCCGGCGCGATGTCGTCGCTCACCACCGTGAACGACGGCACCGCGGGATGGAAGTCGTGTGGAAGGGGCGCCCTGTTGAGCTCGGTCACGTCTGAACCTCCGAATCGGCTGTTCTGCCTGCCCTGCTTGCTCTGTCGAATCCGAGCCTAGAACCAGTTACGACGCCCGCCGACGTCCGCCAGCCACTGGTTGAGGAACGCAGCCCAGTCGGTCGAGTGGAAGTCGTGGTGCCCCACCTTGAAGGCCTTGTACGAGTCGCTGCCCTCGCTGAAAAGACCCGGCTTCTTGTCCATCTCGAGGATCACGTCCATCTCGCGGTCGTCAGCGACAAAGGTCAGCTCGACCTGGTTCAGCCCGCGGTACTGCTGCGGCGGGAAGAACTCGATCTCCTGGTAGAACGGCAGCCGCTGCCGCGTCCCACGGATGTGCCCGCGCTCCATGTCCGCGCTCTTGAAGCGGAAGCCCAGCTGGATGAAGGCGTCCAGGATGGCCTGCTGCGACGGCAGCGGGTGCACATTGATCGGGTCCAGGTCGCCCGAGTCCAGGGCCCGCGCGATCTCCAGCTCCGTCGTCACACCGATGTTCATCCCGCGCAGCTGCTGCCCCGCGATGCTGGTGACCGGGGTTTCCCACGGAATCTCGAGGCCGAACGGCACCACATGCACCGCCCCGGCCTTCACCTCGAAAGCGCCACCGAGCCGCTGCTTGGTGAACTCGATGTCCTGCTTGACCTCCTGGTCACCACCCTCGACCTCGACCCGCGCCTGCAGACCGACGGAGAGTCCCTCGATCTGCTGGTCCACCGAGCCGCCCTGGATGCGCACCTCGCCCTGGACGACACCGCCCGGTACGACGTTCGCCTCGATGAGCACCGTCTCGACGGATGCGCCACCGGCGCCCAGGCTCGCGAGCAGCTTCTTGAACCCCATGTCCACTCCTTCTTCGTTCTGACCACTACATACGCGCGACGACCGTAGCCGGTTCCCCGGTACCCTCGGACGCCATGATCGAGAGCCCCGACCGTACGCCGCTGCCCCGGGAGTTCTTCGACCGCCCAGTGCTGGAGGTCGCACCCGAACTCCTTGGCTGCACCCTGGCACGCCTCACCGACGACGGACCCATCGAGGTACGGCTCACCGAAGTGGAGGCGTACGCGGGGGAACTCGACCCGGGGTCCCACGCGTACCGCGGACGCACCGCGCGAAACCAGGTGATGTTCGGCCCGCCCGGTCACGCGTACGTCTACTTCACCTATGGCATGTGGCACTGCCTCAACGTGGTGTGCGGCCCGGAAGGAAGGGCGAGCGGGATCCTGCTGCGCGCCGGCGAAATCCTTGTGGGCGCCGACCACGCCCGCAAACGTCGGTTCTCGGCCCGTCACGACAAGGAACTGGCCAAAGGCCCCGCACGCCTGGCCACGGCCCTCGATGTGGACCGTGTCCTGAACGGCGCCGACCTCTGCGCCGGCGGCGACGCACCCTTGGCTCTGCTGCGGGGCACCCCGCCCGACCCTGACCTGGTGCGCAGCGGCCCCCGCACCGGGGTTGGCGGCGACGGGGCACACCACCCCTGGCGCTTCTGGATCGTGGACGACCCGACGGTCAGCCCTTACCGGGCCCATATGCGGCGGCGCAGGGCAACTTGACTCTGGTTGGCGCGACCCCTAACGTAGTCCGAGCCGCTTGAAACGGGCCCTGCTGTTCAGCAGCCCGGAGCGGCCATCCACTTCTTACGACGACCCCAAACCGGGTGCGATTTCGGCATGCCGAAATTCAAGCTCAGTGACTCAATTATGAGTCGCCTGGGGAATCGGCTAAAGTAGGGGACACGCCGAAAGGCAATGGCCTTCCAACGGCCGCTGGAATCGAATTCCTCACCGGAAACGGAGCGGAAATAGAGTCTGGTAAGGTTGGAAATGCAAGACCGAAGGGAAGCGCCCGGAGGAAAGCCCGTGAGGGTGAGTACGAAGGAAGCGTCCGTTCCTTGAGAACTCAACAGCGTGCCAAAAGTCAACGCCAGATTGACAACCCCGGCCCATTTCGGTGGGTTGGAGGTTCCTTTGAAAGTCCTGTCGGCCCTTGTGGCGGGCAGGCGAAAACACAGCGAGGACGCTGTGGACGACTGGTCTTATTCCGACTGGTTGTCCCGCTCTTGTGGTGTTGAACCCGATTACGGGTAAACATTCATGGAGAGTTTGATCCTGGCTCAGGACGAACGCTGGCGGCGTGCTTAACACATGCAAGTCGAACGATGAAGCCCTTCGGGGTGGATTAGTGGCGAACGGGTGAGTAACACGTGGGCAATCTGCCCTTCACTCTGGGACAAGCCCTGGAAACGGGGTCTAATACCGGATACCACCTCCCGAGGCATCTTGGGGGGTTGAAAGCTCCGGCGGTGAAGGATGAGCCCGCGGCCTATCAGCTTGTTGGTGGGGTGATGGCCTACCAAGGCGACGACGGGTAGCCGGCCTGAGAGGGCGACCGGCCACACTGGGACTGAGACACGGCCCAGACTCCTACGGGAGGCAGCAGTGGGGAATATTGCACAATGGGCGAAAGCCTGATGCAGCGACGCCGCGTGAGGGATGACGGCCTTCGGGTTGTAAACCTCTTTCAGCAGGGAAGAAGCGCAAGTGACGGTACCTGCAGAAGAAGCGCCGGCTAACTACGTGCCAGCAGCCGCGGTAATACGTAGGGCGCAAGCGTTGTCCGGAATTATTGGGCGTAAAGAGCTCGTAGGCGGCTTGTCACGTCGGATGTGAAAGCCCGGGGCTTAACCCCGGGTCTGCATTCGATACGGGCTGGCTAGAGTGTGGTAGGGGAGATCGGAATTCCTGGTGTAGCGGTGAAATGCGCAGATATCAGGAGGAACACCGGTGGCGAAGGCGGATCTCTGGGCCATTACTGACGCTGAGGAGCGAAAGCGTGGGGAGCGAACAGGATTAGATACCCTGGTAGTCCACGCCGTAAACGTTGGGAACTAGGTGTTGGCGACATTCCACGTCGTCGGTGCCGCAGCTAACGCATTAAGTTCCCCGCCTGGGGAGTACGGCCGCAAGGCTAAAACTCAAAGGAATTGACGGGGGCCCGCACAAGCAGCGGAGCATGTGGCTTAATTCGACGCAACGCGAAGAACCTTACCAAGGCTTGACATATACCGGAAAGCATCAGAGATGGTGCCCCCCTTGTGGTCGGTATACAGGTGGTGCATGGCTGTCGTCAGCTCGTGTCGTGAGATGTTGGGTTAAGTCCCGCAACGAGCGCAACCCTTGTTCTGTGTTGCCAGCATGCCCTTCGGGGTGATGGGGACTCACAGGAGACTGCCGGGGTCAACTCGGAGGAAGGTGGGGACGACGTCAAGTCATCATGCCCCTTATGTCTTGGGCTGCACACGTGCTACAATGGCCGGTACAAAGAGCTGCGATGCCGCGAGGCGGAGCGAATCTCAAAAAGCCGGTCTCAGTTCGGATTGGGGTCTGCAACTCGACCCCATGAAGTCGGAGTTGCTAGTAATCGCAGATCAGCATTGCTGCGGTGAATACGTTCCCGGGCCTTGTACACACCGCCCGTCACGTCACGAAAGTCGGTAACACCCGAAGCCGGTGGCCCAACCCCTTGTGGGAGGGAGCTGTCGAAGGTGGGACTGGCGATTGGGACGAAGTCGTAACAAGGTAGCCGTACCGGAAGGTGCGGCTGGATCACCTCCTTTCTAAGGAGCACTTCTCACCAGACCCCGGTCTGGTCAGAGGCCAGTACACCGGCGCACGTCCGGTGCTGGTAGCTCATGGGTGGAACGTTGACTATTCGGCACGGTTTCAGGGCTTCACTAGTACTGCTTCGGCGTGGAACGTGTGGTCAGGGGATCGTGCCGGGCGCGCTGTTGGGTGTCTGAGGGTGCGAGCGTGAGCTCGTCCTTCGGGATGCCGGCCCCAGTGAACTCGCCCTGTTGGGTGGGGTGGTGGGTGGCTGGTCGTTGCTTGAGAACTGCACAGTGGACGCGAGCATCTGTGGCCAAGTTTTTAAGGGCGCACGGTGGATGCCTTGGCACCAGGAACCGATGAAGGACGTGGGAGGCCACGATAGTCCCCGGGGAGCCGTCAACCAGGCTTTGATCCGGGGGTTTCCGAATGGGGAAACCCGGCAGTCGTCATGGGCTGTCACCCGCTGCTGAACACATAGGCAGTGTGGAGGGAACGAGGGGAAGTGAAACATCTCAGTACCCTCAGGAAGAGAAAACAACCGTGATTCCGGGAGTAGTGGCGAGCGAAACCGGATGAGGCCAAACCGTATGCGTGTGATACCCGGCAGGGGTTGCGCATACGGGGTTGTGGGATCTCTTTTTCATTGTCTGCCGGCGATGAGACGAGTCAGAAACCGTTGATGTAGGCGAAGGACATGCGAAAGGTCCGGCGTAGAGGGTAAGACCCCCGTAGCTGAAACGTCAGCGGCTCGTTTAAGAGACACCCAAGTAGCACGGGGCCCGAGAAATCCCGTGTGAATCTGGCGGGACCACCCGTTAAGCCTAAATATTCCCTGGTGACCGATAGCGGATAGTACCGTGAGGGAATGGTGAAAAGTACCGCGGGAGCGGAGTGAAATAGTACCTGAAACCGTGTGCCTACAAGCCGTGGGAGCGTCGCGTGCAGAGCTTGCTCTGTGCGTCGTGACTGCGTGCCTTTTGAAGAATGAGCCTGCGAGTTTGCGGTGTGTTGCGAGGTTAACCCGTGTGGGGAAGCCGTAGCGAAAGCGAGTCCGAACAGGGCGGTTTAGTAGCGCGCTCAAGACCCGAAGCGGAGTGATCTAGCCATGGGCAGGTTGAAGCGGAGGTAAGACTTCGTGGAGGACCGAACCCACCAGGGTTGAAAACCTGGGGGATGACCTGTGGTTAGGGGTGAAAGGCCAATCAAACTCCGTGATAGCTGGTTCTCCCCGAAATGCATTTAGGTGCAGCGTCGTGTGTTTCTTGCCGGAGGTAGAGCACTGGATAGGCGATGGGCCCTACCGGGTTACTGACCTTAGCCAAACTCCGAATGCCGGTAAGTGAGAGCGCGGCAGTGAGACTGTGGGGGATAAGCTCCATGGTCGAGAGGGAAACAGCCCAGAGCATCGACTAAGGCCCCTAAGCGTACGCTAAGTGGGAAAGGATGTGGAGTCGCAGAGACAACCAGGAGGTTGGCTTAGAAGCAGCCACCCTTGAAAGAGTGCGTAATAGCTCACTGGTCAAGTGATTCCGCGCCGACAATGTAGCGGGGCTCAAGCGTACCGCCGAAGTCGTGTCATTCACACATGATCCCCAACGGGAGTGTGGATGGGTAGGGGAGCGTCGTGTGCCGGGTGAAGCCGCCGCGTAAGCGAGTGGTGGACGGTTCACGAGTGAGAATGCAGGCATGAGTAGCGATACACACGTGAGAAACGTGTGCGCCGATTGACTAAGGGTTCCTGGGTCAAGCTGATCTGCCCAGGGTAAGTCGGGACCTAAGGCGAGGCCGACAGGCGTAGTCGATGGACAACCGGTTGATATTCCGGTACCCGCTTTGAAACGCCCAGTACTGAACCCTCTGATGCTAAGGCCGTGAAGCCGTCCTGGATCCTTCGGGTGAAGGGGAGTGGTGGAGCCGCCGGTCCAAGGTGGTAGTAGGTAAGCGATGGGGTGACGCAGGAAGGTAGTCCAGCCCGGGCGGTGGTTGTCCCGGGGTAAGGGTGTAGGCCGTGTGATAGGCAAATCCGTCACACATTGAGGCTGAGACCTGATGCCGAGCCGATTGTGGTGAAGTGGATGATCCTATGCTGTCGAGAAAAGCCTCTAGCGAGTTTCATGGCGGCCCGTACCCTAAACCGACTCAGGTGGTCAGGTAGAGAATACCGAGGCGTTCGGGTGAACTATGGTTAAGGAACTCGGCAAAATGCCCCCGTAACTTCGGGAGAAGGGGGGCCATCTTTGGTGATCGGACGTGCTCCGTGAGCTGGGGGTGGCCGCAGAGACCAGCGAGAAGCGACTGTTTACTAAAAACACAGGTCCGTGCGAAGCCGTAAGGCGATGTATACGGACTGACGCCTGCCCGGTGCTGGAACGTTAAGGGGACCGGTTAGTCACATTTCGGTGTGGCGAAGCTGAGAACTTAAGCGCCAGTAAACGGCGGTGGTAACTATAACCATCCTAAGGTAGCGAAATTCCTTGTCGGGTAAGTTCCGACCTGCACGAATGGCGTAACGACTTCTCGACTGTCTCAACCATAGGCCCGGTGAAATTGCACTACGAGTAAAGATGCTCGTTTCGCGCAGCAGGACGGAAAGACCCCGGGACCTTTACTACAGTTTGATATTGGTGTTCGGTTCGGCTTGTGTAGGATAGGTGGGAGACTGTGAAGCTTGGACGCCAGTTCAGGTGGAGTCGTCGTTGAAATACCACTCTGGTCGTGCTGGATGTCTAACCTGGGTCCGTGATCCGGATCAGGGACAGTGTCTGATGGGTAGTTTAACTGGGGCGGTTGCCTCCCAAAGGGTAACGGAGGCGCCCAAAGGTTCCCTCAGCCTGGTTGGCAATCAGGTGTTGAGTGTAAGTGCACAAGGGAGCTTGACTGTGAGACCGACGGGTCGAGCAGGGACGAAAGTCGGGACTAGTGATCCGGCGGTGGCTTGTGGAAGCGCCGTCGCTCAACGGATAAAAGGTACCCCGGGGATAACAGGCTGATCTTCCCCAAGAGTCCATATCGACGGGATGGTTTGGCACCTCGATGTCGGCTCGTCGCATCCTGGGGCTGGAGTCGGTCCCAAGGGTTGGGCTGTTCGCCCATTAAAGCGGTACGCGAGCTGGGTTTAGAACGTCGTGAGACAGTTCGGTCCCTATCCGCTGTGCGCGTAGGAGTCTTGAGAAGGGCTGTCCCTAGTACGAGAGGACCGGGACGGACGAACCTCTGGTGTGCCAGTTGTCCTGCCAAGGGCATGGCTGGTTGGCTACGTTCGGAAAGGATAACCGCTGAAAGCATCTAAGCGGGAAGCCTGCTTCGAGATGAGGACTCCCACCCCCTTTGAGGGGTTAAGGCTCCCAGTAGACGACTGGGTTGATAGGCCAGATGTGGAAGCCCCGCAAGGGGTGGAGCTGACTGGTACTAATAGGCCGAGGGCTTGTCCTCAGTTGCTCGCGTCCACTGTGTAGTTCCCGGGTTGCGAACAGTCGCACCGGTTGAACTGGTTTCACTAATTAATTTACTTAATTGAAAAGTGTGCTTGTTCGCTAGAGCCCGATAGGGTTTCGGTGGTCATTGCGTTAGGGAAACGCCCGGTTACATTCCGAACCCGGAAGCTAAGCCTTTCAGCGCCGATGGTACTGCAGGGGGGACCCTGTGGGAGAGTAGGACGCCGCCGAACAATCTTTCAAGGACCCGTGGTCCAGCGTTCACGCTGGACCACGGGTCCTTTTTGTTTTGCTTGCTTTACCGAAGCGCGTCCGATGGCCGGCTGCGCGAGAATGACTGCAGTACCTGAAGACAGGAGTTACGCCGATGCCCACCAACTCTCCCGACGACCGTCCGGAGCGCGAGCCGCGTCGTAGGGACGGTGGTGACCGGAGCGGCTTCCGCGGTGGCCGTGACGACCGGGACCGTGGGCCGCGGCGTGACAACGACCGTGGTGGATACCGCCCGCGTGATGACCGTCGTGACGAGCGTCCGAGTGGGCCGCGTCGTGATGACGACCGTGGTGGGCGCCCCAGTGGTGGTGGCTATGGGCGTCGTGACGAGCGTCCGAGTGGGCCGCGTCGCGATGACCGGCGTGATGAGCGTCCGTCGTTCCGTCGTGATGACGACCGTGACCGTGGTGGGTACCGCGGCGGCCAGCGCGACGACCGTGGCGGTTCGCGCCCCGGCGGCAGCGGTGGTGGCGGCTTCCGGCGCGACGACCGTTCCGGTGGCGGTGGCTATGGGCGTCGTGACGAGCGTCCGAGTGGGCCGCGTCGTGATGACGACCGTGGTGGGCGCCCCAGTGGTGGTGGCTATGGGCGTCGTGACGAGCGTCCGGGTGGGCCGCGTCGCGATGACCGTCGGGATGACCGGCGTGATGAGCGTCCATCGTTCCGTCGTGATGACGACCGTGACCGTGGTGGGTACCGCGGCGGCCAGCGCGACGACCGTGGCGGTTCGCGCCCCGGCGGCAGCGGTGGTGGCGGCTTCCGGCGCGACGACCGTTCCGGTGGTGGGTACCGAGGACCGCGTGACGACCGTCGTGACGAGCGTCCGGGTGGGCCGCGTCGCGATGACCGTCGGGATGACCGGCGTGATGAGCGTCCGTCCTTCCGTCGTGATGACGACCGTGACCGTGGTGGGTACCGCGGCGGCCAGCGCGACGACCGCGGCGGCTCCCGCCCCAGCAGCGGTGGCTATGGGCGTCGTGACGACCGCCCGAGCGGGCCGCGGCGCGATGACGACCGCGGTGCACGCCCCGGCGGGCGCCCCAGCAGCGGTGGCTATGGACGCCGTGACGACCGCCCGAGCGGGCCGCGTCGTGACGACCGCCGTGACGACCGTGGTGGGTACCGTGGCGGTCAGCGTGACGACCGTGGTGGCTACGGACGCCGGGATGACCGCGACCGTGGCCGTCCCGAGCGCGAGCCGATCAAGCGGCTGCCGATTCCCGACGATGTCACGGGCGACGAGATCGACAACGACGTACGGCAGGAGCTGCAGAGCCTGCCGAAGGGTCTCGCCGAGGACGTCGCGAGGAACCTGGTCATGGTCGCCAATCTGATCGACGAGGACCCCGAGCAGGCGTATGCCTACTCCAAGGTCGCGCTGCGGCTCGCCTCACGCGTGGCCGCCGTGCGCGAGGCCGCGGGCTTCGCCGCGTATGCGAACCAGAAGTACGCGGAGGCGCTTGCCGAGTTCCGGGCGGCCAAGCGGATGACCGGCAGTGTCGAGCTGTGGCCCGTCATGGCGGACTGCGAGCGCGGACTCGGGCGGCCCGAGCGGGCGATGGCGATGGCCGGTGAGCCCGAGGTGCAGAAGCTCGACAAGGCGGGTCAGGTCGAGATGCGGCTGGTCGCGGCCGGTGCGCGCAGGGACATGGGGCAGATCGAGGCCGCCATCGTGACCCTGCAGAGCCCGGAGCTGGCGTCCAGCACCGTACAGCCCTGGACCGCGCGGCTGCGCTACGCCTATGCCGACGCTCTGCTGGCGGCCGGGCGTGAGAGCGAGGCGCGTGAGTGGTTCGCCAAGGCGCTCGAGGCCGACAAGGACGGGGCAACCGACGCGTCGGACCGGCTGGCAGAGCTGGACGGTGTCGAGTTCGTCGACGCCATCGACGAGGACGACGACCACGACGGGCCGGCAGCCGACTCCGATGACGAGTCGGGCGACGTCGAGGGCGACAAGTCCGAGTAGAGGGACGTGAACGAAAAGGGGCGGCATCCCAGCGGGTGCCGCCCCTTCTTCGGTTTCAGTCTCAGGTTGAGTCTCCGGCTTCAGTCTTCGGTCTCAGTCCAGCGTCAGACTTCGCAGGACCAGTCCCGTCGCCGGCTTCGGGCCGAAGGACGTGGACTTGCGGGGCATCGTGACGCCCTCGCGGGCGAGGTCACGTACGACGTCCTCCCGGACCGGGTGCATCAACACCGCGGTCCCGCCCCGGCGTTCGGCCTGGGTGACCGCCGCCTCGGTGTCGTGGATGTACGCGATGTACTCCGGGGTGTCCGGGATCCGCCAGATGTGGTCCAGGAGCGTGGAGTGGAGGACGGTGGCGTCGAGTGTGCGCCAGCCTTCGGGGCGGTCGGCGCGCACCGTGCGGGACAGCAGCCCCTGGTCCGGGCGGTCGAGGAGGTGGAAGGCACCGTCGCCCGCCAGCAGGAAGGCGTTTCCCTCCGCCGCGGCCTCGCCGAGCGCCCGCAGTGCCTGCGGGAGCGGGCCCTCCAGGTGCCGGACGCGGAAGGCCCCGCCCAGGGCCGCCAGCGCTTCGGAGACGGGGAGACGCTGCAGCACCCGGTGGATGGCGCGTACCCGCAGCGGGTAGCGGGCCGTGTCGATCAGCAGGACGAGGCCGTAGTTCCAGGGTCCGGGCGCGGGGTGCTCGGCACGCAGCCGCAGATACGTCGCCCAGCGGTGGTGGCCGTCTGCGATCAGAGCCTGACGTTCGGCCAGGTCGGAGCGGATCTCGGCCAGATCCTCGGGGTCCGTCACCGACCACAGACGGTGGCTGAAGCCGTCCTCGGTCGTCGTTTCCAGGAGCGGGGAGCACTGGACGGTGCGTTCGATGACGAGGGTCGCGCCGGTCGGGCCGCCCATGCTGCGGTAGGTCAGCAGCAGCGGTTCCAGGTTGGCGGCGGTCGTTCGCATCAGGGCCGCGCGGTCCGCGACGATGTCCGGCATCACGTCCTCGTGGGGGAGAACGACGCCTTCGGACGGTTCTGACAGGGCGAGCGCACCGATGACGCCTCGCTGGAGGAGATCGCCCTGACGTTGCTCGTACACGTAGAGCGCGGGCTCCGGGTCCGCGGCCAGGATGCCCTCGGAGAGCCAGCGGGCGAGCGTGTCGGCGGCCTTCTGGTTGCGGTCGCCGGTGGAGTTCGCCTGCGGGAGGATCAGCCGGACGATGTTGTAGGGGTCCGCCGACTCCAGGTGGTGCAGGCCGTCGGGCCTGACGACGACGTCGTACGGCGGCGAGGTCACGGCGGCGATGCTGCCGACCCGCTCGGGGACATAGCGCAGCCCACGGAACGGGATCAGGTGCAGACCGTCGTTGGCCGCAGGACCTTCGGTGTTCATTTGTGCATCGTATGTGGGCTCCGGGTATGAGCGATGATCGGGTCAGTGGCCCAGAACGAGGAGCGTATGCAAATGAGTCAGCAGCACAGGACCCGGCCGGGCGTGAGCGGTACGGCGCTGAGCGAGGCGTACGACACGGCGCTGCTGGACCTGGACGGTGTGGTGTACGCCGGTGGTGAGGCGATCGAGCACGCCGTGGATTCGCTGCTGACGGCGCGCGAGCGCGGGATGCACCTCGCGTACGTGACGAACAACGCGCTGCGGCCGCCCGAGGCCGTGGCCGAGCACATCACCGAGCTGGGTGTCCCCACCGATGCGGCGGATGTCATCAACTCCGCGCAGGCGGTCGCGCGGTTGATCTCCGAGCAGGTGCCGGCCGGGTCCCGGGTACTGGTGATCGGCGGGGAGGGGCTGCGGGTCGCGCTGCGCGAGCGGGGCCTTGAGCCGGTGGAGTCCGCCGACGACGATCCGGCGGCGGTGGTGCAGGGATACGGCGGGCCCGATCTGACGTGGGGACGCTTCGCGGAGGCGTGCTACGCGATCGCGCGGGGTGTGCCCTGGTTCGCCTCCAACACGGATCTGACGATTCCCAGCGCCCGGGGGATCGCGCCCGGGAACGGCGCGGCCGTGGAGGTCGTACGGATCGCGACAGGCGCCGAGCCGCGGGTGGCAGGGAAGCCGCTGCCGCCGATGCACAAGGAGACGATCCTGCGGACGGGCGCGCGCAGGCCGCTGGTCGTGGGGGACCGGCTGGACACGGACATCGAGGGTGCGTTCAACGGAGGCGTCGATTCCCTGCTCGTACTGACCGGGGTGACCGACGGTGCGCAGCTGCTGGCCGCGCCGCCCCAGCACCGGCCCACCTATGTGGACGCCGATCTGCGCGGGATGCTGACCGGGCAGCCCGAAGTGGCCAGGGCGGACGGCGGATTCGAGTGCGGCGGGTGGACCGCGTCGGTACGGGACGATGCGCTCGCGCTCGGCGGTGAGGGTGAGCCGCTGGACGGGCTGAGGGCGCTGTGTGCGGCGGCCTGGACGCGGGCGGGGGACGGGGTGTGCACGCTGGACGCGGGCAAGGCGTTGTCCCGGCTGGGACTGTAGGACACCCCGTCAGGACCACGCGTGAGCGGAATCGGGGGTGCCCGCCCGGGAGTTGAGCTTCGTCCGGCCCACGGGTGGGCTTCCCTCATCGAGGAAATATAGCAGGGTAGGCTAACCTAACCTCGTGTTGGTCGACAGTCCCCCCGAACAGAGCGCGGAGCCGATATCCGCGGCCGAGCCCCGCAAGCGGCATGCCCTGCGTGCCGCCGGGTTGCTCGTGTCCCTCGGTGTCCTGCTGCTGGTCTGTGTCGCGAGCATCGCCGTCGGTGCCAAGTCGATTCCGCTCTCCGAGGTGTGGCACGGGCTGTTCCACAACGCCGGCGTCGGAAACGACGTGATCATCCACGATGTCCGGGTGCCGCGGACCCTGCTCGGACTGATCGTCGGTGCTGCCCTCGGGCTCTCGGGCGCGGTGATGCAGGCCGTGACGCGCAATCCGCTGGCAGAACCCGGACTGCTGGGAGTGAACGCGGGAGCGTCGGCCGCGGTCGTCTCTGCCATCAGCTTCCTCGGCGTCACGTCGCTGACCGGATACGTGTGGTTCGCGTTCACCGGCGCCGCCGTCGTCTCCGTACTCGTGTACATCCTCGGCGGCAGCCGCGGCGCGACTCCGGTACGGCTCGCCCTCGCCGGGACCGCCGTCACCGCCGCGCTCTACGGCTACATCAACGCCGTCCAGCTGCTGGACTCGGCCGCCCTCGAACGGCTCCGGTTCTGGACGGTCGGCTCCCTCGCGTCGGCCGACATGGAGACCATCCGTAAGATCGCGCCCTTCATCGGCATGGGCGTGGTGCTCGCGCTGCTGCTCGCACGACCGCTCAACGCGATGGAGATGGGCGACGACACCGCCCGCGCGCTCGGCGCGCAGCTGAACCGTACGCGCGCACTGGCCATGCTGACCGTCACCCTGCTCTGCGGGGCCGCGACCGCCGCCTGCGGACCGATCGTCTTCATCGGGCTGATGATCCCGCATCTGGTGCGCTCCCTCACCGGGCCCGACATGCGGTGGATCCTGCCGTACGCCACGATCCTGTCGCCGGTCCTGCTGCTGGGCGCCGATGTCATCGGCCGGGTCGTCACCCGCCCCTCCGAGCTCCAGGTCGGCATCGTCTCCGCTTTGATCGGCGGGCCCGTCTTCATCCATCTCGTGCGCCGCAAGAGGATGGCTCACCTGTGACGGTCAAAGCGATGCGCACCCCCGGCGGGCTTTCCATGCGGGTCGACACGCGAACGGGTCTCATCGTTGTGCTGCTGGCCGCGGTCACCGTGGCAGCCGGAGTCGTACTCATCGGCAGCGGCGACTTCCCCATCTCGCCCGGCGAAGTCGTGGCCACACTACTCGGGAACGGCACCCCGGCCCAGGAGTTCATCGTCCAGGACCTGCGGCTGCCGCGGGTGCTGGCCGGGCTGCTCGTCGGCGCCTCGCTCGCCCTCAGTGGTGCCGTCTTCCAGTCCATCTCCCGCAATCCGCTGGGCAGTCCGGATGTGATCGGCTTCGGGCAGGGTGCCACGGTCGGCGCGCTCGGCGTGATCGTCCTCTTCCACGGCGGAGCGCTCGCGGTGGCGGGCGGCGCGGTCGCCGGCGGACTGGTGACCGGTGTCGCGGTCTATGTGCTGGCGTGGAAGCGCGGAGTGCACGGCTACCGCCTCGTCCTCACCGGCATCGGCATCGCCGCCATGCTCACCGCGGCCAACGGCTACCTGATCACCAAGGCCAGCCTGGTCGACGCCGCCCAGGCCACGCTGTGGATGACCGGTTCGCTCGAGGGTCGCGACTGGGCGCAGGTCTGGCCGCTGCTCGGGGTGTTCGCCGCTCTCGTCCCGCTGATCGTCGCGCACGGGCGGCCGCTGCGGATGCTGGAGATGGGCGACGACGCGGCATACGCCCTGGGAGTGCCCGTCGAGCGCACCCGCCTGGTGCTCATGGGCTCGGGCGTCCTGCTCGTCGCGGTCGCGACCGCAGCCGCCGGGCCGATCGCCTTCGTGGCCCTGAGCGCCCCGCAGCTCGCCCGCCGGCTGACCCGCTCCCCGGGGCCGAACCTGGCTGCCGCCTCGGTGATGGGCGCCGCGCTCCTGCTGATCGCCGACTGGGCCGGCACCACGGCCTTCGGCGACCGTCAGCTGCCGGTCGGTGTGGTCACCGGGGTGCTGGGCGGCTGTTATCTGCTCTGGCTGCTGGTCACCGAACGCAAGGCGGGCCGCATATGAAACCCGTGAACCACCACTCCAGGAGTACGCCCCCCATGCAGCGCCTCACCGCGGAATCGGTCACCCTCGGCTACGACCGGCGCGTCATCGCCGAGAACCTCTCGGTGGAGATCCCCGACCACTCCTTCACGGTGATCGTCGGCCCGAACGCCTGCGGAAAGTCGACACTGCTGCGTGCCTTGTCCCGGATGATCAAGCCGTCCCACGGCCGTGTGCTGCTCGACGGACACTCCATCCACTCCCTGCCCGCCAAGAAGGTCGCCAAGACGCTCGGCCTGTTGCCGCAGTCGTCGATCGCGCCGGACGGGATCACCGTCGCCGACCTGGTGGCGCGCGGCCGCTACCCGCATCAGGGGCTGCTGCGCCAGTGGTCGGCCGAGGACGAGCGGATTGTCGATGAGTCGATGGCGGCGACCGGAGTCGGCGAACTGGCAGAGCGCTATGTCGACGAACTGTCCGGCGGTCAGCGCCAACGCGTATGGATCGCGATGGCGCTCGCCCAGCAGACGCCGCTGCTGCTGCTCGACGAGCCCACGACCTTCCTCGACATCCAGCATCAGCTGGAGGTGCTCGACCTGTGCGCCGAGCTGCACGAGGGGCAGGGGCGCACACTCGTCGCCGTACTCCACGACCTCAACCAGGCCGCCCGTTACGCGACGCATCTCATCGCCCTGCGTGAGGGAAGGGTCGTCGCCGAGGGCGTCCCCGCCGACGTGGTGACCGCCGAGCTGGTCGAGCACGTCTTCGGAGTGAAGAGCCAGGTCATCGACGATCCGGAGTCCGGGACGCCGCTGGTGGTACCGGCGGCACGCAGGCGTGCCGCCCCCGCGTCGCAGCGGCTGCCGCTCCTGCCCGCTACAGCATCGTCCGAAGCCGCAGCAGATCGCGGAAGCCCGCCTCGAGCCTGACCCGGCCCGAGGCCCAGGCCTTCGCGAAGTTCAGCTCGCCGTCCACCATCGCGACCAGGTCGTCGCCGCTCATCGCGAGGCGGATCTGCGCCTTCTCGCGCGGCGGCCCCTGGATGGTGTCCGTCACCTCGATCCGGCCGTCGTCGAGACGGCCGGTGAAGGTGATGTCCAGGTCCTTGATGTGGCAGCTGAGGGAACGGTCGAGCGCGGCCGCGCCCTGCACTTCGCCGTCCGCCCGCGCCAGGTTGTCCGAGAGTTTGTCGAGTGCGCTGCGGCACTCTTCCGTCGTCGCCATCGTGATCGACCGTACCTCAGGGCTTCGCGGTAGCGTCTGGGCATGAGCGACTCGATGCCGGGACCGCAGATCGACGAGCAGGGGATCCACCAGGAAGCCACTGCCCCTCAGGTGCACGAACCCGCCGCGCCCCCGGCGTACGAGCCTGCCGCGCAGGCTCCCCTGGGCGTCCAGCGCGTGCCCACCGGCAACGCCGGCGTGGACGTCCAGCTGGAGCGGCTGGCCGACGCCGACCACCTCCCGGCGGACGGGCACCTTGAGGTGTACGAGGATGTACACAGGGGGCTGCGGGACGCGCTGACAGCGCTCGACGCACGCCCGGCGCCCGTACCCGCGGGGCCCTTGCCTTCGCCTTCGTACAACCACAGGAGCTGAACCGAACGTGGCAGGAGTGGCCCGCCGCCGTCTCGACGCCGAGCTGGTACGCCGCAACCTCGCGCGCTCGCGTGAGCACGCGAGCCAGCTGATCGCCGCAGGGCGGGTGACCGTCGGCGGCAACACGGCGACGAAGTCCGCCACCCAGGTCGAGACCAGCGCGGCCATCGTCGTCGCCTCCGACGACGGCGACCCGGACTACGTCTCGCGCGGCGGCCACAAGCTCGCGGGAGCGCTCGCCGCGTTCATGCCGCTCGGTCTCAAGATCGAGGGACGGCGGGCGCTGGACGCCGGTGCGTCGACGGGCGGCTTCACGGACGTACTGCTGCGATCTGGGGCCGGACACGTCGTGGCGGTCGACGTCGGCTACGGGCAACTCGCGTGGTCTCTTCAGAGCGATGAACGCGTGAGCGTCAAGGACCGTACCAACGTGCGTGAATTGACATTGGAGTCGATCGACGGAGTGCCGGTGGACCTTGTGGTGGGCGATCTGTCGTTCATTCCGCTCGGTCTTGTGCTGCCCGCCCTGGCGCGCTGTGCCGCGCCCGACGCGGACCTGGTGCTGATGGTCAAGCCGCAGTTCGAGGTGGGCAGGGAACGCCTCGGCAGCGGCGGGGTCGTCCGCAGCCCCGAGCTGCGCGCGGAAGCGGTCAAGGCCGTGGCAGGCAAGGCCGCCGAGCTCGGTCTCGGCGTGCAGGGCGTCACAGCCAGCCCGCTGCCGGGACCCTCCGGAAACGTCGAGTACTTTCTGTGGCTCCGGGCCGGAGCGCCCCAGCTCGATCCGGCGGATGTCGACCGTGCAGTGGCGGAGGGACCTCGTTGACAACGACACCAGCAGCGACACCAGCAGCGACATCGACACGTACCGTTTTCCTGCTCGCACACACCGGCCGCCCGGCGGCGATCCGGAGCGCGGAACTCGTCGTACAGGGGTTGCTGCGCAGCGGTCTCGGCGTACGCGTACTGGCGGCTGAGGCGGCCGACCTGCCGCTGCCGTCGTCCGTCGAGACGGTCAGTGAGGCGACCCCCGAAGTCCTCGACGGCTGCGAACTCCTGATCGTCCTCGGCGGAGACGGAACGCTGCTGCGCGGCGCCGAGTTCGCCCGCGCGTCCGGGGTGCCGATGCTCGGTGTCAACCTGGGGCGGGTCGGCTTCCTCGCCGAGGCCGAGCGCGACGACCTCGACAAGGTCGTCGACCGGGTCGTCACACGCGCGTACGAGGTCGAGGAGCGCATGACCATCGATGTCGTCGTGCACACCAACGGCGATGTCGTGCACCAGGACTGGGCGCTGAACGAGGCGGCCGTGCAGAAGGTCTCGCCCGACCGGATGCTGGAGGTCGTCCTGGAGATCGACGGGCGGCCGGTGACCGGCTTCGGCTGCGACGGCATCGTCTGTGCGACACCGACCGGCTCCACGGCGTACGCCTTCTCGGCGGGCGGGCCGGTGGTCTGGCCGGAGGTGGAGGCGCTGCTGATGGTGCCGATCAGCGCGCACGCGCTGTTCGCCAAGCCGCTGGTGACGTCTCCGACGTCGGTGCTCGCGGTCGAGGTCCAGCGCAACACCCCGCACGGAGTGCTGTGGTGCGACGGCCGCAGAACCATCGAACTGCCGCCCGCGGCACGGGTGGAGGTGCGGCGTGGCGCCGTCCCGGTGCGGCTGGCTCGGCTGCATCACGCGTCGTTCACGGACCGGCTTGTGGCGAAGTTCGCGCTGCCGGTGTCGGGGTGGCGCGGAGCGCCCCACTAGGACGCGACCGGGGCCTCGCCGTACAGGCGCGGCACGCGCTTCTTCCCGGTCGGGTGAATCCGGAGCCGGGGTCCGTCGCACGGCGGCCCCCGGACCTCGTAAGGTCGTGTCCGTGTTGGAGGAGATGCGGATACGGTCGCTCGGGGTCATCGACGACGCTGTCGTCGAGCTGTCGCCCGGTTTCACCGCGGTGACCGGCGAGACGGGCGCGGGCAAGACCATGGTCGTCACCAGCCTGGGGCTGCTGCTCGGCGGGCGCGCCGACCCGGCGCTGGTGCGGATCGGCGCCAAGTCGGCGGTGGTGGAGGGGCGGATCAGCGTGTCCGCCGGCGCCTCCGCCGCGCTGCGAGCCGAGGAGGCCGGGGCGGAACTCGACGAGGGCACCCTGCTGATCAGCAGAACCGTCTCGGCCGAGGGGCGCTCGCGCGCCCACCTCGGGGGGCGGTCCGTGCCGGTCGGCATGCTGTCCGAGCTGGCCGACGAGCTCGTCGCCGTACACGGCCAGACCGACCAGCAGGGGCTGCTGCGGCCCGCGCGGCAGCGGGAGGCGCTCGACCGGTACGCGGGCGACGCGGTCACCGGGCCGCACGCCAAGTACGCGTCCGCCTACCGGCGGCTGCGGGCCGTCAGCGTGGAGCTGGACGAACTGACCACACGCGCGCGTGAGCGGGCCCAGGAAGCCGACCTGCTGCGCTTCGGTCTGGGCGAGATCGAGGGCGTCGAGCCGCGCGCGGGCGAAGACCTCGAACTCGCCGCCGAGGCCGAGCGGCTCGGGCACGCCGAGGCTCTGGCCTCCGCCGCGTCCGTCGCTCACGCCGCGCTGGCGGGCAATCCCGAGGACCCGGAGGGCGTCGACGCCACCACGCTCGTCGCGGGTGCGGGACGGGCGCTGGACGCCGTGCGCTCCCACGACCCGGCGCTGGCCGCGCTCGCGGACCGGATGGGGGAGATCTCCATCCTGCTCGGGGATGTGGCCGGAGAGCTCGCCGGATACGCGGACAATCTGGACGCCGATCCGCTGCGCCTTGCCGCGGTGGAGGAACGGCGGGCGGCGCTGACGGCGCTGACGCGCAAGTACGCCGGGCAGGGTGAGGGCATTGCCGCCGTACTCGCATGGTCCGAACAGGGCGCCGAGCGCCTCACCGAGCTGGACGGCGACGACGACCGGATCGGGGAGCTGGCGGCCGAACGGGACGCGCTGCGCAGCGAACTGTCGGGCCTGGCACAGGCGTTGACAGACGCACGTTCGGAGGCGGCGGCGCGGTTCGCCGAAGCGGTCACCGCCGAACTGGCCTCGCTCGCGATGCCCCACGCGCGCGTGTCCTTCGAGATCCGCCAGAGCGAGGACCCAGAGGGTGTCGAGGTCGGCGGCCGCACCGTGGCGTACGGCCCCTCCGGCGTCGACGAGGTCGAACTGCTGCTGGCCCCGCACCCGGGCGCGCCGCCGCGGCCGATCGCCAAGGGGGCCTCGGGCGGTGAGCTCTCGCGCGTGATGCTCGCGGTCGAGGTCGTCTTCGCGGGGACCGACCCGGTGCCGACGTATCTCTTCGACGAGGTCGATGCGGGCGTGGGCGGAAAGGCCGCGGTCGAGATCGGGCGCCGTCTCGCGAAGCTGGCGAAGACGGCGCAGGTGGTGGTCGTGACACATCTGCCGCAGGTGGCGGCGTTCGCCGACCGGCAGCTGCTGGTCGAGAAGACGAACGACGGATCGGTGACGCGGTCCGGCGTCACGGTTCTCGAAGGTGAGGACAGGGTGCGCGAGCTGTCGCGGATGCTGGCCGGCCAGGAGGACTCCCAGACGGCGCGGGCGCACGCGGAGGAACTGCTCGCCACCGCGCGGGCGGACGGCTGATGAGACGCGCGACGGCGTTCGCCACCGCCTTCGGGGCGACCCGGTCCGTGTACGAGGCGCTGCGCAGGCGGGCGCCCGGTGATCCCGCGCGGTGGCAGCGCACGAACTACGCGGGCCGCACCGTCGACCTCTACGCCGGGCCCGCCACCGCGGTCGGGGCCGCGCTGGGCACTTCGGGTCCGGCCGCTCTCGCGGTGGTCGCGGCGGGGGCGTGCGGGGCGTACGACGACCTGAAGGGAGACCACCGGCGCGGCTTCAGGGCGCATCTGGGTGCGCTCCGGCAGGGCGAGGTGACCAGCGGGGCCGTGAAACTCTTCGGGATCGGGGCCGCGGGGCTCGCCGCGGGGACGCTGCTCAAGGAGCGGCCGGTCGACAGGCTCCTGGCCGGGATCGTGATCGCGGGCACCGCGCATCTGGTCAACCTCGTGGACGTCGCGCCGGGACGGGCCGCCGTCGCCGTCCTCGGGATCGGCGCGCCCGGCCTGCTGCGCCGGGGCGCCGCCGGCGCGCTCGCCGCGGCGCCCATGGGAGCCGCGGCCGCGATCGTCACCGAGGACCTGGGCGAGCGGACCATGCTCGGCGACACCGGGGCCCACGCCCTGGGCGCGGCACTGGGCACCGCGATCGCCGCGGGCAACGGCCGTGCCGGGCTTGCCGTTCACGCGGCGGCCCTGATCACGGCGGCGGTGTATGGGGACGAGGTCAGCAGGCTCGCGGGATCACCCATGTGAGTGACACCGCGCCCCGCGCCGCCCGGCGCGGGAACGGCAACGACACCCCGACAGTGCCGGAACGTGCGTACGGGCTGGCATCCTTGGCGGGTGACACAGCTGCGTACGGTCCAGGTGCTGGGGGGCGGCAGTGCGGGCAGCAGCGCGCATGCCAGGTCGCTGGCCGCGGGGCTGGTGGCGCGGGGCGTGCGGGTGACGGTGTGCGCCCCCGCCGAACTGGAGCACCTCTACGACTTCCCCGGCGCCGGGGCGCACTTCGCCGCCGTACCGCGGCGGAGTGATCCGGCGGCGATCGGGGCACTGCGCGCCTTCTGCGCCAAGGCGGACGTGGTGCACGCGCACGGTCTGCATGCCGCCCTGCGTGCCGCGCTGGCGCTCAGCGGGCAGCGCGTGCCGCTCATCGTCACCTGGCACACCCGCTCTCACGACGAGGGCGCGCGCGGTCAGGTAGTGCGGCTGATGGAGCGAAGGGCTGCGCGGGCGGCGGCGGTTGTCCTCGGCACCTGCTCGGAACTGGTCGACCGGGCCCGCCGGCGCGGTGCGCGCGACGCTCGCCTCGCACGGGTCGCGGTGCCCGCACCGCGCGCGTGTCCGGGCCGGGCCGAGAACAAGTCGCGAGCGGAACTGGGCGCGGTGGACCGGCCGTTGCTGATGGCGGTGGGCAGCCTCGTGCCGCACCGGGGGTACGGGACGTTGCTGGACGCAGCGCGGCTGTGGCGCGGCCTCGACCCGGTGCCGCTGGTGGTGATCGCGGGGGAGGGGCCGGAGAGGGGTGCGCTCCAGCGGCGCATCGACACGGAGGATCTGCCGGTACGGCTGGCGGGCCGCCGGGACGACATCGGCGACCTCCTGGCAGCTGCGGACCTCGCCCTTCTCCCAAGCCGCTGGGAGGCCCGCTCACTGCTCGCCCAGGAGGCCCTGCGCCTGGGTGTCCCCCTGGTTGCGACAGCGGTCGGCGGCACCCCGGAACTCGTGGGCGACGCGGCGGAACTGGTCCCGTACGGGAACGCGGCCGCGCTCGCCGACGCGGTGACCCGGCTGCTGGGGGACGCGGGGCGGCGGGGCGAACTGACGGCGGCGGGGCGGGTGCAGGCGGGGACCTGGCCGACGGAGGACGAGACGATCGCGCAGGTCCTGAGCGTGTACGACGAGGTGGTGGCGGGCCGGTGACGGCAGCGCCTCAGGGCACGAGGCGTCTCGCCCGCAGGGCCAGGCTCAGGGCGAGTACCGTCTGCGGGTCGTCCAGGTCCGTGCCCAGCAGTTCCGAGATGCGGGCAAGGCGGTTGTACAGCGTCTGGCGGTTCAAGTGGAGCTCGCGGGCCGTTTCCGCCTTGCGGCCCGCGTGCGCCAAGTACGTCTGCAGCGTGGGGAGCAGTGGGGGGCGCGAGGAGGCGTCGTGATCGCGCAGGGGGCCGATCGCGCGTTCCACGAAGGCAGACAGGTCCGGGTGCTCGCGCAAGCGCCACAGCAGGAGGTCGATGTCCAGGCGGCGGGCGTCGTACCACGGGCGGTCCGAGAGGCCCTGTGCCGCCGTCGCCGCTTCCGAGGCGTGACGCAGGCCCGCCGATGCCGCCGCCCAGCCGCCCGCCATGCCGACGACCACGACCGGCGGGTGCGCGCCCGCGCGTTCCAGGCCGGCTCGTTCGACGCCCGCCCGCAGCGCTGCGGCGACCCGGTCGGCAACGGCATGGCGTTCGGACTCGGAGCGCAGGCCGAGGAGAAGCGGAACCCGTCCCTCCACGGGGCGTACGCCCAGCAGTACCGGTACGCCGACCGCCGACAGCTCCTCCAGCACCGCTCGGGCGAGCAACGCCCAGTTCCCGGACGGCGAGAGCTCGGCCGCCAGGCGCATGACGACCGGCAGCAGCGGTCCCTCGCCCGGCTTGAATCCCAGGACCCTCGCCTGGGCCGGTGCGTCCTCCGCCGTGATGCGGCCCTCCGCCAGATCCGTCAGGAAGTCGCCCCGGCCGCGGGCCGCCAGCTCCTCCTCCTGACGGGCCTGCATCAGGACGACCGCCAGCAGCCCGGCCGCCCGCTCCGCCGCCATCCGGTGCACCGTCAGCAGCGGGGAGCCGACGGCCAACAGGACGAGGCGCGCACGCACCGACGCGGCGCCCTGCCCCCCGCCGGGGACGTCGACCAGGACCGTCCCGGCCGGCGGCGACTCCCGTGCCGCACGCTGGCCCCGCAGCCCGTCCCACACCTGGAGCGGATCCGCCCCGGCCCGTCCCGCATGGGATCCGGCCGCGTACAGGAGCTGTCCGTCCGCCGTCTCCAGAAAGACGGGGTTCGCGGTGAAGTCGGCGAGGATACGCAGCACTTGGGGCACCCCGCCCCCTTCGAGCAGCACCTCCGTACACCGCCGGTGTACTTCCTCGGCCTGCCGCAGCAGGGCGTAGTGCCCGTTGACGATCTCGGTGTGGACCTCCTCGGTCACCGAGACGAAGGGGACCTCCCGGTGCAGCTGCACGAGCGGCAGCCCGGCCGCCCGCGCGGTCTCCACGATCACCGAGGGCAGCCGGTTGAAGCGCGGCCCCAGCTCCACCACGAGCGCGGCGATGCCGCGGTCCGCGAGCCCCCGTACGAAGGCCCGCTGTTCGGCGGGGCGGGTGCCGAGCCCCATGCCCGTGGTGAGCAGCAGCTCGCCGCCCTTGAGCAGGGAGGCGATGTTGGGTGCCTCACCGGCGTGCACCCAGCGCACCGTCCGCTGCAGCCGGTCCGCGCCGGCGACGACCTCCGGAAGTCCGGCGCGCAGTCCGGGCAGTTCCAGCGCCCGCTGCACCGTGATGCCACCTTGGGTCTCCACTGACTGTCGCCTCGCGCTTTCACTCGGGCCGGACCGGCGACGCGGACGCTACCGGGCCGGTGCGTCCGCGCTCATCACCAGGGCCCCCGCAGGCAGTCGTCAGGCCCCGTTCGGGGACGCCGGTCTGATGTTGTGGTTCAGCCGGAACACGTTCTCGGGGTCGTACTGGGCCTTCACCGCGGCCAGGCGCTTGTAGTTGTCCTCTCCGTAGGCGGCGACCACCCGCTCCTGTCCCTCGCGCCCGATGAAGTTCAGATACGTCGCGCCCATCGACCAGGGCCTCACATCGGCGCGTACGTCCCGCACCCACTGCTTGGCCCGCTCGTCGTCGTCGGGACTCTCCCAGATACCGAAGGGATGCACGGCCCACGGCGCCTCGCGCCAAGGCACGGGATAGTCGGCCGGGCCCTCGGCCACCGCGCCGCCCATCGGGAACAGGACATGTTGAGTGCCCGTCGGCACGGGCATGTCGGCCGCTCGGGAACAGTAGGCGTCGACGGCCTCGTCCGGGAAGCTCGTCATGTACTCCGCGGACCAGTAGTTACGCATGAGAGGCGGGTCGTCGAGCATGCACTGGAGCTCCGCGTACGGCAGCTCGGTGATGACCTCCGCCTGGTGGCCGAGCCCCAGCATCGGCGCGCTCACATCACGGATCTCGTCCTCCGAGCCCGTGTAGGTCACCAGCACGGCGAGCACGAGCTTGCCGACCATGTGCTCGGGAACGAACGGCTCGGGCGGCCCGGTGATGTAGATGCAGCCACCGCCGACCTCGTCCGGCGCGGACTCGATGAAGTCACGGTAGGCGCGTACGACTTGGGGGCCGGCCTCGGGCTGGAAGAGCAGCATGGCGATCGACATCGCCGGAAGCGGGTGCAGTTGCAGGGTGATGGCCGTGGCCACTCCGAAGTTGCCGCCACCGCCGTGCAGTGCCCAGAACAGCTCCTGGTTCTCGTCCGCACTGGCGTGGACCGTGTCGCCGTCGGCGGTCACCAGCTCCACGGCGATGAGATTGTCGCAGGCCAGGCCCCACTTGCGCTCCAGCCAGCCCGATCCGCCGCCCAGCGTGAAGCCGCCGACGCCCGTGGTGGACGCCCGCCCGCCGGTGGTCGCCAGAGCGTGGGGCTGGGTCGCCCGGTCCAGATGGCTCATGGTGGCACCGCCGCCGATCCGTGCCGCCCGGGACTGGGGATCGACGACCACGGTATGGATGCGGCGCAGGTCGACGACGATTCCGCCGTCGGTGAGCGCCATGCCCGCGACGCTGTGGCCGCCGCCGCGGACGGCGATCTCCAGGTCGTTCTCACGGCCGAAGCGGACCGCCCTGGCGACATCCGGTCCCGACTCGCACTGGGCGATGACGGCGGGACGCCGGTCGATCATGCCGTTGAAGACGGTGCGAGCGTCGTCGTACTCCGGATCGCCGGGGGCGTACGCATCGCCGGTCAGTTCCCTGCGGAGGCCGGCCAGGGTGGCCTCCGTGATGTTCTGGGGCGCCATAGTGGCCCCCTTCCGAGGGCGCGAGGGGACCTTCTCATCGTAATCCCGGCAAGGAGGGCATGATCGGTCGAGCCGATTTGCCGGGCTCCTGTCCGCCGTGCTTCCGCCCGCCGCGCCTTCGTCGTGCCGCGCTCCTCGCGCTCTACCCTCCGTACGCGCCCGAGGCCGTCAGCCGCAGCGCCGTGTCGATCAGGGGGACATGGCTGAACGCCTGCGGGAAGTTCCCCACCTGCCGCTGCAGCTTCGCGTCCCACTCCTCGGCCAGCAGCCCCAGGTCGTTGCGCAGCGAGAGCAGCTTCTCGAAGAGCCGCCGCGCCTCGTCCACCCGGCCGATCATCGCCAGGTCGTCCGCGAGCCAGAACGAGCAGGCCAGGAACGCGCCCTCGTCGCCCTCCAGACCGTCCACACCGGCGTCCTCGCCCGCAGTCGGGTAGCGCAGGACAAAACCGTCCTCCGTGCCCAGCTCCCGCTGGATCGCCTCGATCGTGCCGATGACGCGCTTGTCGTCGGGCGGCAGAAATCCCATCTGCGGAATCAGCAGCAGAGAGGCGTCCAGCTCCTTGGAGCCGTACGACTGCGTGAACGTGTTGCGCTCCCGGTCGTAGCCCTTCTCGCAGACATCACGGTGGATGTCGTCACGCAGCTCGCGCCACCGGTCGATGGGACCGTCCGCGTCGCCGGACTCGATCAGCTTGATCGTCCGGTCGACGGCGACCCACGCCATCACCTTCGAGTGCACGAAGTGCCTGCGCGGCCCGCGCACCTCCCAGATGCCCTCGTCGGGCTGGTCCCAGTGCTTCTCCAGGTAGCGGATCAGCTTGAGCTGGAGCAGCGAGGCGTAGTCGTTGCGCGCCAGGCCGGTCATGTGCGCCAGATGCAGCGCCTCGGTGACCTCTCCGTACACATCCAGCTGGAGCTGGTGCGCCGCGCCATTGCCGACCCGTACCGGAGCGGAGTTCTCATAGCCGGGCAGCCAGTCCAACTCGGCCTCGCCAAGCTCCCGTTCGCCTGCGATCCCGTACATGATCTGCAGGTTCTCCGGGTCTCCCGCGACCGAACGCAGCAGCCACTCGCGCCAGGCGCGGGCTTCCTCGCGATAGCCGGTGCGCAGCAGCGAGGAGAGGGTGATCGCGGCGTCGCGCAGCCAGGTGTAGCGGTAGTCCCAGTTGCGTACGCCGCCGATCTCCTCCGGAAGCGAGGTCGTCGGCGCGGCCACGATCCCGCCCGTCGGCGCGTAGGTCAGCGCCTTCAGCGTGATCAGCGAACGGACCACGGCCTCGCGGTAGGGCCCGTGGTACGTGCAGTGCTCGACCCACTCCCGCCAGAAGTCCTCGGTCGCCTCCAGCGAGCCCTCCGGGTCGGGCAGGGCGGGCGGCTGGTGGTGGGAGGGCTGCCAGCTGATCGTGAACGCGATCCGCTCGCCGGGGGCGACGGTGAAGTCGGAGTACGTGGTGAGGTTCTTGCCGTACGTCTCCGTGGAGGTGTCAAGCCAGACCGAGTCCGGTCCGGCGACGGCGACCGTGCGCCCGTCGACCTTGTGGACCCAGGGCACCACACGCCCGTAACTGAAACGCATGCGCAGAGCGGAGCGCATCGGCACGCGCCCGCTCACGCCCTCCACGATCCGGATCAGCTGGGGCGCCCCGTCACGCGGCGGCATGAAGTCCGTCACACGGACCGTGCCGCGCGGCGTGTCCCATTCCGATTCGAGGATCAGCGAGTCACCGCGGTAGCGGCGCCGGTCGGCGGCCGGAGGCCCCGCCTCCGCGGAGTGCGCGGGACCGAGCCGCCAGAAGCCGTGCTCCTCGGTACCGAGGAGGCCCGCGAAAATGGCGTGCGAGTCGAAGCGGGGCAGGCACAGCCAGTCCGCTGTTCCGTCCCTGCAGACCAGCGCTGCGGTCTGCATGTCTCCGATGAGTGCGTAATCCTCGATGCGCCCGGCCACGTGCATCTCCAGTCGAACGGCCACGTCCGCCCCGCGGGGCGCTTACTGCTGTCAAGGGTCGCCGACGAGCGCGGTGTTCCGGTCGACGGAGGATGGTGTCATGTGACGTCCCACCCGTCGCCCTCCACCACCCTGCTCGATGCGCGTCGCGCGCCCCTCTGCATCGCTCGGCGAGCGAGTGTCCGAGCAGGATACGACGCACAGTAATGATCTGCGCGCCTGTCTCGGCAACGGAACTCAGCCGAACGAGTGAGCCAAGGGTGAGTCCCTGGTGAGCAGCGTACGCATGTGGCAGTGGGTGGCCGGAAGCAGTCTCCCGTCGGCGCTGATACCCTGGTACCCCGTGGACCGGTGGCCGTCCTGTGCTCATCAGAGGCCCCGAAACCGCAGCGACGGCACCCCCCCGGACGACCGGAAGGGATGCCGGTTCGCACCTCACCTCGCGACCACGGGAGCCCCCTCTTGGCGATGCCGCCCAAATCCATGACGACCAAGCACATCTTCGTCACCGGGGGTGTCGCCTCCTCCCTCGGCAAGGGCCTTACGGCTTCCAGCCTGGGCGCGCTGCTCAAGGCGCGGGGCCTGCGGGTCACCATGCAGAAGCTCGACCCGTATCTGAACGTCGACCCGGGCACGATGAACCCCTTCCAGCACGGCGAGGTGTTCGTCACCAACGACGGCGCCGAGACCGACCTGGACATCGGCCATTACGAGCGGTTCCTCGACGTCGACCTCGACGGCTCGGCCAACGTCACCACGGGGCAGGTCTACTCCCAGGTCATCGCCAAGGAGCGGCGCGGTGAGTACCTGGGCGACACCGTCCAGGTCATCCCGCACATCACCAACGAGATCAAGCACCGGATCCGGCGGATGGCCGCCGACGACGTCGATGTCGTCATCACCGAGGTGGGCGGCACGGTGGGCGACATCGAGTCGCTGCCGTTCCTGGAGACCGTGCGGCAGGTACGCCACGAGGTCGGCCGGGACAACGTCTTCGTGGTGCACATCTCGCTTCTGCCCTACATCGGCCCGTCCGGCGAGCTCAAGACCAAGCCGACCCAGCACTCCGTCGCCGCCCTGCGGAACATCGGTATTCAGCCAGACGCGATCGTGCTGCGAGCGGACCGCGATGTGCCGGTCGCGATCAAGCGCAAGATCTCGCTGATGTGTGACGTGGACGAGGCGGCCGTGGTCGCGGCGATCGACGCCAAGTCGATCTACGACATCCCCAAGGTGCTGCACACCGAGGGCCTGGACGCCTATGTCGTACGCAAGCTGGACCTGCCGTTCCGCGATGTCGACTGGACCGTCTGGGACGACCTGCTGGACCGGGTGCACAACCCCGACCACGAGGTCACGGTCGCGCTGGTCGGCAAGTACATCGACCTCCCCGACGCCTATCTCTCGGTGACCGAGGCGCTGCGCGCCGGCGGTTTCGCCAACAGGGCCCGTGTCACGGTCAAGTGGGTCACCTCCGACGACTGCAAGACCCCGGCCGGCGCCGCCAGGCAGCTCGGTGACGTCGACGCGATCCTCATCCCCGGCGGCTTCGGCGACCGTGGTGTGAACGGGAAGGTGGGCGCGATCACCTACGCCCGCGAGAACAGGATCCCGCTGCTCGGCCTGTGCCTGGGCCTGCAGTGCATCGTGATCGAGGCCGCGCGCAACCTGGCCGAGATCCCCGAGGCCAACTCCACCGAGTTCGATGCCGCCACCGCCCACCCGGTGATCTCCACCATGGAGGAGCAGCTGGCGTATGTGGAGGGTGCGGGCGACCTCGGCGGAACGATGCGCCTCGGTCTGTACCCGGCGAAGCTCGCCGAGGGCTCGATCGTCCGCGAGGTCTACGGCGACCAGCCCTACGTCGAGGAGCGCCACCGCCACCGCTACGAGGTGAACAACGCCTACCGCACGGAGCTGGAGAAGAAGGCGGGCATCCTCTTCTCGGGCACGTCCCCCGACAACAAGCTCGTCGAATACGTCGAGTACCCGCGCGAGGTGCACCCCTACCTGGTCGCCACCCAGGCCCACCCCGAACTGCGCTCACGCCCGACCCGCCCCCACCCCCTCTTCGCCGGCCTGGTCAAGGCCGCCGTCGAGCGCAAGACGGCCAAGTAGCGCACAGGCGATACGGTTGACCGGGGTACGGGCCTCGGGGCCTGGGGGCATCCCCCACAGGATCCCGCGGGCGCGTGCCCCGGCTCTGTATGTATGTGGCGGGAGGACGTTTTCATGACCATCAAGGACACGCCCCAGCAGTGGCAGGTCGTCGCGACCGCGACGCCCTTCCGGGGCAACAAGACCAGTGTCCGCACCGACGACGTGGTCATGCCCGACGGCACGGTGGCACGGCGCGACTACCAGGTCCACCCCGGCTCGGTGGCGGTGCTCGCCCTCGACGAAGCGGGCCGCGTTCTCGTGCTGCGCCAGTACCGCCACCCCGTGCGCCACAAGCTCTGGGAGATCCCGGCCGGGCTCCTGGACGTGCCAGGGGAGAACCCGCTGCACGCCGCACAGCGCGAGCTGTACGAGGAGGCGCACGTCAAGGCCGAGGACTGGCGGGTGCTGACCGATGTCTACACCACGCCGGGCGGCTGCGACGAAGCGGTACGGATCTTCCTCGCCCGCGATCTGTCGGAGGCGGAGGGGGAGCGCTTCGAGGTCTCCGAGGAGGAGGCCGACATGGAGCTCGCGCGGGTTCCGCTCCAGGAGCTCGTGCGCGGTGTACTCGCGGGTGAGCTGCACAACAACTGCCTGGTCGTGGGCGTCCTCGCGCTGACCGCCGTGCTGGGCGGCGAGGGCGTCAGCGCGCTGCGCCCGGCCGAGGCTCCCTGGCCTGCCCGCCCCTTCGAGGCCTGAACCCACGCCGGAACCGGCTCCGGGACCCACTCCGGTCCGACGATCTGCTGATCCGATCGGGCGATGCCCCCGCCATGCTCCGCACGGTTCGTAGCAGAGCGTGAACTACGCTCGGAACGCCCGTGTGGAGTCCCTGCGGGCTCGGCTCGTGCGCGGACTGGACGGGAGCGTGGCCCGTGACGGATCAGGCGGTGGACGTGGGCGGCCGGGCCGGTGCGTCCGGAAACCAGTTCTTCGGTCGCCAGCGGGAGTTGAAGGCCCTGCGGGCCGACATCGAGCGGGCCGGACTGGACACCATCGCCGGCCGCAAGGCTCCGCGCGCGCGGGTGCTCCTGATCGCCGGACGGCCGGGATCGGGCCGCACCGCACTCGCCGAGGAACTGGCGCGCAGGCTCGCGGACGACTACCCCGACGGGGTGCTGCGCACCCGGCTGACCGAGCCGGGCGGACGGCGGGTCCCGATGGAACGGGCGGCCCGCGCACTGCTCGACTCCCTCTCCATCGCGGCGCCGCCCGGCGCGGACGAGGACGAGCTGACCGAGATGGTCCGCGAGGCGCTCGCCGTACGCCGCATGCTGCTGCTCCTCGATGACGCCGGGAACGCCGAGCAGGTCGACCCGCTGCTGCCCGACAACTCCGACTGCCTGGTCGTCGCCGTGGCCGAGGGCCCGCTCACCGGCATTCCCGACGTACGTCCGTGCACCCTCGGCGGCATGGACGCCAAGTCCGCGATCGAGCTGCTCGGCACCTTCACCGGCTCGGTGCGGATCACGGTGGATCCGCAGGCCGCCGAGTCCATCGCCGAGGAGTGCGGCGGGCTGCCCGCCGCCCTGGTCCTGATCGGCGGCTGGCTGGCCGCCCGGCCGCGGGCATCGGTCGCCGACGTGGCCAAACGGCTGCGAGGTCTGCCGGACGCGGGGGAGCAGCCCACGAGCGCCCGGCCGCTCGCCCGTGCCTTCCGGCTCGTCTACGAATCCCTGCCGCCGTCGGCCGCCACGATGCTGCGACTTCTGGCCCTCGCGCCCGGCGGCATGGCCGATGCCCACACCGCGTCCGCACTGGTCGGCTGTTCGGTCCAGGCCGCTCGGTCGACGCTGCACGACCTCGCGGCCCTGGGATTTCTCCACGGTGGCTCCGGGCCGTCGTCGACGGCGGGGGACGTTCAGTACGAGGTGCCGGGTGCTCTCGCGCCGCTGCTGCGCACGCTGATGGAGGCGCAGGACCGGCCCTCCGAGGTGCAGCTGGCCCGGGCCCGGATGCTGGAGCGGACCGTACGACAGCTTCAGGCCTGCCGTGCCGTCATCGAGCCGGACGGTTCCCCGGCGGCCAGGAAGCTGGCCGGGCTGCCGCGCGCGCTGCGCTTCGCCGGAGCGCCCGCCGCCGTGGACTGGCTGCGCCTGCGACGGCCCGCGCTGCTGGCCTCGGCGCGCATGGCGGTCGAGGACGGAGATCTCGACACCCTGGCGCGACGGCTGGTCGCCGCCCTGGTCCGGGCACTGGCCGCACACCACGGCACCGAGGCGGCGGCGCCCGAGCTCTACGGCCTGCACCAGCTGGTGCTCTCCGTCGCCCAGCGCCGCGGGCTGCACCGGGAAGAGGCCGCGGCCCTGCTCAATCTCGCCGACCTGGACGCGCAGACCGGCCGTACCAAGGAGGCGCTGGCCCGCTACCGGGCCGCTCTGGATGCCGGACGGGCGGCACATGACCCGTACGCGACCGGCCGCGCGATGGAATCCGTAGGCGCTGCCCACCAGGAGCTGGGGGACTGGCAGCGGGCGGCCGACTGGTACGGGAGGGCCCTCGCCCACCGCCAGGCGCGCGGCGAGCGCGCGGACGAGGCGAGGCTCTACGGGAGGCTCGGCACCGCACACACCTATGCGGGCCGGTACGGCGAGGCGCTGCGCAGCTGGCGGGCCGCCGCGGCCGGATACCGCAGGCTCGGCGATCTCCCGTCCCAGGCGCGGGCGTTGAGCGAGGTCGCCCGCGTACAGGAATACGCCGGCCGGCCGGAGGAATCCCTGCACACCTGCCGCGAGGCGGTGGAGTGGGCACGGCAGGCCGGGGACGTCCGGCTGCGGGCAGCGCTGCAGCTCAGGCTGGCCGACACCCTCGACCGGCTGGGCGACCCGACGGCGGCTCGGCTGCACCGCGGGACTGCGGAAAGACTGCTGGGAGAGGAAGGTTCCGCCTACGAAATCCGCAGTGCTTCGACTAAAGATTGATGCTTTGTAAGGCTAGACAGTCGGAAATCCTTCATTAGACTGGCTCCACCACGTGCCCTCGTGGTGTCTGCCGGTGCGCCGCGCGTATCCGGGTATGTATGGCATTGCCTCCATCTATCCCCTGAGCCAAGGACCGTGATCGACGTGAAGGTCGGCATCCCCCGCGAGGTCAAGAACAACGAGTTCCGGGTGGCCATCACCCCCGCCGGTGTGAACGAGCTGGTGCGCCACGGCCACCAGGTCGTCATCGAGCAGGACGCCGGTGTCGGCTCCTCGATCACGGATGACGAGTTCGTCGCCGCCGGTGCGCAGATCCTGCCCACCGCCGACGAGGTCTGGGCCACCGCCGACCTGCTGCTGAAGGTCAAGGAGCCCATCGCCGAGGAGTACCACCGTCTCCGCAAGGACCAGACGCTCTTCACCTACCTGCACCTCGCCGCCTCCCGCGAGTGCACGGACGCCCTGCTGGAGTCCGGCACCACCGCCATCGCGTACGAGACGGTCGAGACCGCGAACCGCGCCCTGCCGCTGCTCGCTCCGATGTCCGAGGTCGCGGGCCGGCTGGCCCCGCAGGTCGGCGCGTACCACCTGATGCGTTCGGCCGGTGGCCGCGGCGTCCTGCCGGGCGGCGTCCCGGGCACGTCGGCCGGCGAGGCCGTCGTCATCGGTGGCGGTGTCTCCGGATGGAACGCCACGCAGATCGCCGTCGGCATGGGCTTCCACGTGACCCTGCTCGACCGTGACATCAACAAGCTGCGCGAGGCCGACAAGGTCTTCGGCACCAAGGTCAAGACGATCGTCTCCAACGCCTTCGAGCTCGAGAAGGCCGTCGTCGAGGCCGACCTCGTCATCGGTGCGGTTCTCATCCCGGGTGCCAAGGCGCCGAAGCTGGTCACCAACGAGCTCGTCGCCAAGATGAAGCCCGGAAGTGTACTTGTCGACATTGCAATCGACCAGGGTGGCTGCTTCGAGGACTCGCGTCCGACCACCCACGCCGAGCCGACCTTCAAGGTCCACAACTCGGTCTTCTACTGCGTCGCCAACATGCCGGGCGCGGTGCCGAACACGTCCACGTACGCGCTCACCAACGCGACGCTTCCCTACATCGTGGAGCTCGCCAACCGTGGCTGGGTCGAGGCGCTGCGCCGCGACGCCGCGCTCGCCAAGGGTCTCAACACCCATGACGGCCAGGTCGTTTACGGCCCGGTCGCCGAGGCCCACGGCCTGCAGAGCGTCGAACTGAGTGCTCTTCTCGGCTGAGAGTCAACGCGTGCCGTCAACATCAGGCCAACGGCCGGACCTTGCCGAGCAAGGTCCGGCCGGACGTGTATACGACCACTTTGCGACACTCGTTCAACTCGCCTCGAACGTAGCCCTTTACCCGTTTCGCGCACCAACGAGGCCTGACGGCCGCCTCGCGCCGTGCCCCCCGAGCGCCCTTGACAGAAGCGTGTTCGGTTGCCGACACATCGGGCCGGGTCCGGTGGATTGTGTTGCTGCGGACCGGTGACACGCCATAGAGTCGCAAACCGTCGGCATGGTGCCACGCTGACCTATCGATAAAGTCCTGGTCACATCCAAGGAGGTAAGACGACTTGTGAATGAGTCGACATTTACTCCCGGGGGTGGTCAACCGGGGATGCCTGCGAGGGGCCGGGTCCCGTCAACAGAGGAGCCCGGGCTCGAGGCTGTCGGCTCCGTCGCTGTCCGAACCTTCGAGACGCATCAGCACACGACGCACCCGACGCACATGACGACAGCCCACACGATGAAGATGATGGACGGCCAACACGTGAACGCCATGGCCGGCAACGAGAGTGGCCGAGAGTCCACCCACTTCGCCGCCTACGAGGAAGTCCCCGAGGGGCACTTCTACGACCCCGACGCCGAGTACGAGCCCGATCCCGAGTACGCCGCCACCCTCGCCCCTGACGCCGCGCGTCAGCGCCGCGAGCGGATCGGCCCCACCGGGCGGCCGCTGCCGTACTTCCCGATCCCGGGCCCGCTGACCGATCACGGCCCGGCGAAGATCATCGCGATGTGCAACCAGAAGGGCGGCGTCGGCAAGACGACGTCGACCATCAACCTGGGCGCCGCGCTCGCTGAGTACGGACGGCGTGTGCTGCTCGTCGACTTCGACCCGCAGGGAGCCCTGTCGGTCGGCCTCGGCGTCAACCCGATGGAGCTGGATCTCACCGTCTACAACCTGCTCATGGAGCGGGGCATGTCGGCGGACGAGGTGCTGCTGAAGACCGCGGTCCCCAATATGGACCTGCTGCCGAGCAATATCGATCTTTCCGCCGCCGAAGTGCAGTTGGTGAGCGAGGTCGCGCGCGAGTCGACGCTCCAGCGTGCGCTGAAGCCGCTGATGAACGACTACGACTACATCGTGATCGACTGTCAGCCCTCGCTCGGTCTGCTCACGGTGAACGCGCTGACCGCGGCGCACAAGGTGATCGTGCCGCTGGAGTGCGAGTTCTTCGCGCTGCGTGGTGTGGCTCTGCTGACCGAGACGATCGAGAAGGTCCAGGAGCGGCTCAACCCCGACCTGGAGCTCGACGGCATCCTCGCCACGATGTACGACTCCCGTACGGTGCACAGCCGCGAGGTCCTGGCGCGGGTCGTCGAGGCTTTCGACGATCACGTCTACCACACGGTGATCGGCCGGACAGTGCGCTTCCCCGAGACGACCGTCGCCGGTGAGCCCATCACCACGTACGCATCGAACTCCGTGGGCGCCGCCGCGTACCGTCAGCTCGCCAGGGAGGTGCTCGCCCGGTGTCACGCCGAGTGAGTCTGCCCGGGGCCGACGAGCTGTTCCGTACGACCGGGGGCATGGCGCTCCAGTCCTCGTCCCCGCGCAGGCAGGCCAACGGCGAGGCGAGGGTGCCGGCGCCGGCGGGGGAGAGCGATCCGATCGCGGACGGAGCGGCCGAGCCGTCCTCACCGGCCACCGCTCCCGCCTCCGCCTCCTCTCAGGAGCACTCCGCGGCTGAGGCCGACTCCGGGGCGCAAGGGCGCAGCCGGACGGCGGAGGCCGAGCCCCCCGGCGGGGCCAAGCGGCGCCCGCAGGAGGCTTCGCCCGCCACCGCTCCGGCCGGGCAGGCGCGCCGCCGGGGCGGCGGCCGTGGTGCGAACCGCCGCCCCAGCGGGCGCGAGCGGCACGACGAGAAGATCACGGTCTATGTCTCGGCCGAGGAACTGATGGACCTCGAACACGCGCGGCTGGTGCTGCGCGGCGAGCACGGGCTGGCCGTCGACCGTGGGCGTATCGTCCGCGAGGCGGTGGCCGTGGTGCTGGCGGATCTTGAGCAGCGCGGCGACGCGAGCATTCTCGTACGACGCCTGCGCGGGCGCTGACGGTAGCCTGCGCGCTGCCCTGCCTGCTCCTTTTGCCCCCTGGACCACGATGCCCACGACCGACGACTCCGCCCCGCCGCCGCCCCGCCGCTCGCTGGGCCGCGGCCCGGGCACGGGCCGGGGCGGGCGTCCGGCGGTGGGCGAGGAGGGGTTTTCCCCCACCCCGCCCCATCCCGAAACCGGGGGCGAGCCCCCGGCCCCCCGTCGCCCGCTTCGCGGCGACACCGACACCGACACCGCCGTGCCGGAACCGGCCGCGGGCGAGCCCGCGGAGGTTCGTTCGCCCGGGGAGGCCCCTGCCGGGCCCGGTCGCCCGCTTCGCGGCGAAGAGCCCGCGGACGCCGGTCGTCCGGCCGAGCCGGAGCCGGACGTGGCCGGCGCAGAGTCCTCTCGCTCCGGCGGCGCCGGGGTGCCAGCCGGGGCCGGTCTCGGGCTTCGCGGCAATGGCGGTCTCGCCGAGGCGGACGTGGCCGGGCCGGAGGCTTTGGTTGAGTCCCGGCGCTGGGCCGAGGCTTCCATCGGGTCCGGTCTCGGGCTTCGTGGCAATGGCGGTCTCGCCGAGGCGGCGCCAGACGGGCGCGACGCCGCGGATGCCCGTCCGTCCGGGCGGTCGGAGGACGTCGGCGCGGCAACAGCGGAGCTCAGTCGGCCGCTCCGGGGCGATGGCGAGCCCGCGGATGCCGGTCCGCCGGCCGAGGCCGAGCTTGCGGCCGGGGATCCCGGAGCCGCCGGCGGCGACAACGCCCCGCAGGCCGGGGACGGAGAGGGCCCCGGTGACGCGGCTGCCGGTGCGCCCGCCGCCCCCGCCGCCCCCGTCGACGACGGGCGGTTCACCGTGCGGCTCGCCAACTTCGAGGGGCCCTTCGATCTGCTGTTGCAGCTCATCTCCAAGCACAAGATGGACGTGACCGAGGTCGCCCTGTCCAAGGTCACCGACGAGTTCATGGCGCACATCCGGGCCATGGGCAACGACTGGGACCTCGATCAGACCACCGAGTTCCTCGTCGTCGCCGCCACCCTGCTCGATCTCAAGGCCGCCCGGCTGCTCCCCGCCGCCGAGGTGGAGGACGAGGCCGATCTCGCGCTGCTCGAAGCGCGTGACCTGCTCTTCGCCCGGCTGTTGCAATACCGCGCGTACAAGCAGATCGCCGAGATCTTCAGCGGGCGCCTGGAGGACGAGAGCAGGCGGTATCCGCGTACCGTCGGACTCGAACCCCATCACGCCGAGCTGCTGCCCGAGGTCGTCATCAGCATCGGCGCCGACGGCTTCGCCGGACTCGCGGTCAAGGCCATGCAGCCCCGGCCCAAGCCGCAGGTGTACGTGGACCACATCCACGCCCCCCTGGTGTCCGTGCGCGAGCAGGCCGAGGTGGTCGTCGCACGGCTGCGGGAAGCCGGGCAGGTGAGCTTCCGGGACCTCGCCGCGGATGCTCCCGACACCCTCACCGTCGTCGCCCGCTTCCTCGCCCTGCTCGAGCTCTACCGCGAGAAGGCCGTCGTCCTGGAGCAGGAGACCGCCCTCGGGGAGCTCATGGTGCGCTGGACCGGTGGCGAGGGTGCCGATCAGCCCATCGTGACCGACGAATTCGATTCTGAGGTTCGCGAGAACCAGGAGGAGGACGAGAACGCGTGAGTGATCTCAAGCCCGCGCTCGAAGCGGTCCTCATGGTCGTCGACGAGCCGGCCACCGAGGAGCACCTTGCCAAGGTGCTGGAGCAGCCGCGCCGGGCCGTCGCCGACGCCCTGCGCGAGTTGGCGGACGAGTACACCGTCCAGGGCCGGGGATTCGAGCTGCGGCTCGTCGCCGGCGGCTGGCGGTTCTACTCACGCGCCGAGCACGCCGACGCCGTAGAGCGCTTCGTTCTCGACGGGCAGCAGGCCCGGCTCACCCAGGCCGCTCTCGAGACCCTCGCGGTCGTCGCGTACCGCCAGCCGGTCAGCCGTTCTCGCGTCTCGGCCGTACGCGGCGTGAACTGCGACGGCGTCATGCGCACCCTCCTTCAGCGCGGTCTGGTCGAGGAGGCGGGCGCGGAACCTGAAACAGGTGCGATCCTGTACAGGACGACGAACTACTTTCTGGAGCGGATGGGCCTGCGAGGCCTGGACGAGCTCCCGGAGCTCGCGCCCTTCCTCCCCGAGGCGGAAGCGATCGAGGCCGAGACACAAGAGGGTGTGCCGTCGTTCGATCCGGACGCACCGGACACCGACGCAGACGACAAGACGGAATTTTGATGCGAAGCAGCGGCAGGAACAGCGGAAGCGGCAACCGGGACTCCCGGGGCGCAGGCGGGAACCGGGACTCCCGGGGCGCAGGCGCCAAGGGGCGCGACGACAAGCAGGGGCAGCGCCCCCGCCGCCCCCGGCCCGAGGAGCGCCGCTACGACGTGGGCGGTTCCGCCGAGGAGAGCGGCCCCCGCAAGGGCCGTGGCGCGGCCGCGCGCGGCGGTGCGAAGGGCGGCCCGAAGCCCGCGCAGAAGCCCCAGGGCACCCGGCGCGGCAGCGCCCCGTCCCGCCCCCGCGAGCTCGACGCCAAGATCGAGCAGCGCAACCGTGACAGGTACGCCGACAAGCCGCAGGTGAAGACGCCGAAGACCTTCCCGGGCGCCGAGCAGGAGGGCGAGCGGCTGCAGAAGGTGCTCGCCCGCGCCGGCATGGGCTCGCGCCGCGCCTGCGAGGAGCTGATCGACCAGGCCCGCGTCGAGGTCAACGGCAAGATCGTCGTCGAGCAGGGCATGCGTGTGGACCCCGACAAGGACGAGATCAAGGTCGACGGACTGACCGTCGCCACCCAGTCGCACCTCTTCTTCGCGCTGAACAAGCCCGCCGGTGTGGTGTCGACGATGGAGGACCCGGACGGCCGCCAGTGCCTGGGTGACTACGTCACCAACCGTGAGACGCGTCTCTTCCACGTCGGCCGGCTCGACACCGAGACCGAGGGCATCATCCTGCTCACCAACCACGGCGAGCTGGCTCACCGGCTGACCCACCCCAAGTACGGCGTGAAGAAGACCTACCTCGCCGCCATCCAGGGTCCGCTCCCGCGCGAGCTGGGCAAGCGGCTCAAGGACGGCATCCCGCTCGAGGACGGCTACGCCCGCGCGGACCACTTCCGGGTCGTCGAGAACACCGGCAAGAACTACCTGGTCGAGGTCACGCTCCACGAGGGCCGAAAGCACATCGTCCGCCGCATGCTCGCCGAGGCGGGTTTCCCGGTCGACCGGCTGGTACGGACGGCCTTCGGGCCGATCGGCCTGGGCGACCAGAAGTCCGGCTGGCTGCGCCGCCTGACCAACACCGAGGTCGGCATGCTGATGAAGGAAGTCGGCCTGTAGCCACAGCAGTTCTGGCACCAGTTCTCGCACGAAGCCCGCGGCCATCTCAGGCCGCGGGCTTCTCGCGTCTTGTGGGGCGGGCGGGTTGAGCTTTATAGTCAACCTGACTATAAAGGAGGCGGGTGTGAGTCTCGCGGACATCCTCGAACCCCTGCAGCAGCCGCTGTTCACCGTGCTCGACACCCCGGTGAGCTGGACCGAGGTCCTCGGCTTCGGCAGCGGCGCGCTCTGCGTCTGGCTCGTCGCCCGCCAGCACATCGTCAACTGGCCGATCGGCATCGCCAACAACCTCTTCTTCGTTCTGCTGTTCACCCAGGCCGGCCTGTACGCCGACGCGGGCCTGCAAGTCGTCTTCATCACCCTCGCCGTGTACGGCTGGTGGACCTGGACCCACGGGGGTGGACCAGGTCCCGACGGCCTCCCGGTACGGCGCACCAGCCGCACCGAGTGGACCTGGCTGCTCGCGGCGGGGGTGGTGGGGACCCTCGGTCTGACGCTCCTTCTCGACCGGGCCACGGACTCGGGCGTCCCGTTCTGGGACGCGCTCACCACTGCCCTGTCACTGATGGCGACGTACGGGCAGTGCCGCAAGCGCCTCGAGTCCTGGTGGCTGTGGATCGCGGCCGACGTGGTCTACATCCCGCTGTACGCGTACAAGGAGCTCTACCTCACCTCACTGCTGTACGCCGGCTTCCTGACCCTCTGCGTCATCGGGCTGCGTGACTGGTCGCGCGATGTGGCCGCGGGGCAACGGGACTTGGCGGTGGTACGGGCATGAAGCGCTACCGGCACGGGCTGGTGCTCGGCAAGTTCTATCCGCCCCACGCGGGACACCACCACCTCGTACGCACGGCCAAGGACCGCTGCGAGCGGCTGACCGTCCTTGTCTGCGCCGCCTCGGTGGAGTCGATCCCGCTGCGCGAACGCGTCCGCTGGATGGAGGAGATCCACCAGGACGTGTGGGTCGTCGGGGCCGTCGACGACATTCCCGTGGACCTCACCGATCCGGCAGTCTGGGACGCCCACATGGCGATCTTCAAGGAGGCCGTTCCGGACCGGGGCGACGCCGTGGACGCCGTCTTCACCTCGGAGCCGTACGGGGACGAACTCGCCCGGCGCTTCGGTGCCGAGCATGTCTGCGTCGACGCGGAGCGCTCGCTCTTCCCGGTCTCCGGGACCGCCGTCCGCAAGGACCCGGTCGGCTGCTGGGACTACCTGGAGCGGCCGGTACGGGCCTGGCTCACCCGCCGGGTCGTCGTGCTGGGCGCCGAGTCCACCGGCACCACCACCATGGCTCGGGCGCTCGCAGAGCACTACCGGCGGCGCGGCGGAGTATGGGCGAGTACGCGGTGGGTGCCCGAGTGCGGCCGCGACTACAGCGAGGAGAAGCTGGCCGCTCTGCGTGACAAGTGGCCCGAAAGCCAATGGGAGGACGTGGAGTTCACGTCCGAGGAGTTCCCGGTGATCGCCAGGCGGCAGAACCGCAGGGAGAACCGGCTCGCCCGCAACAGCTCGCCCGTGCTCTTCTGCGACACCGACTCGTTCGCGACCGCCGTCTGGCACGAGCGGTACGTCGGCGGGCGCAATCCCCTCGTCGAGGAGATCGCCGACCGGGTCACCCACCACCTCTGGCTGCTCACCGACCACGAGGGCGTGGACTTCGAGGACGACGGGCTGCGCGACGGCGAGGAGCTGCGGCCCTGGATGACGGCGCGCTTCCGGGACGAACTCACCCGCACCGGACGCAGGTTCATCACACTGACCGGACCGCACGAGGAACGCCTGGCCACCGCGGTCGCCGCCGTTGACGCACTGATCGACGAGGGCTGGGACCTCGCCGACCCTCCCCCTACGCCCCGCGGGCGTGGGGGGACCCCCACGGAGAAGCGATGACGAGGAGCTGATGATGGAGGGCTACGACCCGGGCGCCTTCCCGCCCTTCGCGGTCACCGTCGACCTCGCCGTCTTCACGGTCCGCGAGTCACGGCTGCACGTCCTGCTCGTCAAGCGTGGAGAGGACCCGTACAAGGGCGCCTGGGCGCTCCCCGGCGGCTTCGTACGCGTCAGGGAGTCGGCGGGAGCCGCCGCCCGGCGCGAACTGGCCGAGGAGACCAGCCTGTCGCACGAGACCGTCGCCGGCCTCCACCTGGAACAGCTTCGGACCTACAGCGACCCCGACCGCGATCCCCGGATGCGGGTCGTGTCCGTCGCGTACACCGCGCTCGTACCGGACCTGCCCGAGCCGCGCGGCGGCGGAGACGCCGCACACGCCCAGTGGGTGGACCTGCCGGGCGCCTGCAGCCTCGCCTTCGACCACGACCGCATCCTCGCCGACGCGCACGAACGCATCGGCGCCAAGCTCGAATACACCTGCCTCGCCACCAGCTTCTGCCCGCGCGAGTTCACGCTCGGCGAGCTCCAGCAGGTGTACGAGACGGTATGGGGCGTCGAACTCGACCGACCCAACTTCCGGCGGAAAGTCCTCACCACGCCCGGCTTCGTCGAGCAGGTCGAGGGCCCGCCGCGCCGCACCGGCGGCCGCGGGAAACCGGCCGCACTGTACCGGGCGGGTGCCGCATCGGCACTGCACCCACCACTCCTGCGACCGGAAGGACGGCAGGCATGACCGCCATCAGGACCACAAGGACCGTTACCAAGCAAGCGGCCACCGGCTCGCTGATCGGGCTCGCGCTCGGGGACGCGCTGGGCTTCCCCACCGAGTTCAACGATGTGCCGCAGATCCTCGCCAAGTGCGGGCCGTGGCGGGAGATGGAGCTGGTCAGGCCCGCGATCGTCTCGGACGACACTCAGATGACGCTCGCCCTGGCGCGCGGCATCCGCACCGCGATGGACCGCGGGCTGCTTGTGGCGCCCCGGCTGATCCCGCCGGTGCGCGAGGAGTTCGTCGACTGGTACCACTCCCCGGAGAACAACCGGGCGCCCGGCCGCACCTGCATGGTCGCCTGCCAGAAGCTCGACAGCGACCGCCCCTGGCAGGAGGCCAGCCAGATCGGCTCCAAGGGCTGCGGCGCGAACATGCGGGTCGCGCCGGTGGGACTCGTACCCGGCCTGAGCGAGGAACAGCGGGCGGGGGCTGCGCAGTTGCAGTCCGCACTCACCCACGGCCACCCCACGGCACTGGCGGCCAGTGACCTCACGGCCCGGGCCGTGTTCCTGCTCGCCCAAGGTGCGGAGCCTATGGGGCTCGTGGGCCAGCTGCGCTCGTACGCGTACGAGATGCGCGGCCACTACTACCACCAGTGGCTCGGCAACCTGTGGACCTACTCCCACGACCCCACACCCGAGGCGTTCATCGCCCGCGGCTGGGACGAGTGCCTGCAGATCCTGGAACGACTCGGGACCGCGGTGCGCACGGCGAACCCGGAGACGGACCCGTGCCTGGCGACGGGAGACGGCTGGATCGCGGAGGAGGCGTTGGCCACGGCCTTGCTGTGCTTCCTGCTCTTCCCGGAACAGCCGGTCATGGCGCTGCGCCGGGCGGCGTGCACGAGAGGCGACTCGGACTCCATCGCCGCCCTCGCGGGGGCGTTCGCGGGGGCGCACCTGGGGGCAGGGGCGTGGCCCAAGGAGTGGTCGGAGCGGATCGAGTACCGGAGCGATCTGATGTCGCTGGGGGCGCTGTGGGATGCATGACGCACAAGTTGCGGCAGGCCGAGTGCGCTGCCCGTGCGGGGCTGACGTGGCCTCACCGGGCTGACGCCCTGCGCGGACGACGGGGCGAGCGGGGAGCCGGGTGCCGTCCGTGCCGTTCAGCCTGCGCCGCGTCCAGCTGTTCGCTCCCTCACGCCCAGGGCGTGAGCTCCCGTGCGTGCCCGTCCGCGTCCCGGCAGACGGTGAACACGGCGGTGACGGCCCCCCGCTCGATCGGCCCGTACACATGCGGGAAGAGCATGTCCTCGGAACCCTCCCAGCGGACCTCGGCGCTCAGCTGTGCCTCGTCGATCTGCAGGACCAGCAGGTTGGGCACGTCGCGGTAGGGGCCGTCGGCGATGGCGAGGGCGGCGGGCCCGTCGGGCGAGCAGTGCACGAAGCCTTCGGCGGCGAGCGAGGCAGGGGCGTACGGACGGTCCATGTCCGCCGTCCATTCGTCCACGGGCACGACGTGAAAGAGCATGCCGTCAGTTGTAGCGCACGGCCGCCCGAAGACGCCGGGTGCCTCGTCTCGGAGGGCGGTCGCCGCGGCCGTGTCCCGCCGCGCCTGACTAGGCTGAATGAAGCACTCGCACAGTAAGGAGCACGACGTGGCGGTACGAGCGGTCCGTGGAGCCGTCCAGCTGGAACGGGACGACGCCGGACACATGGACGAGCAGGTCAGCGATCTGCTCACCGCCGTGCTCGAGCGGAACGGACTCGTCGCGGACGACCTGATCAGCGTCTGGTTCACGGCCACGCCCGATCTGCACAGCGACTTCCCGGCGGCAGCCGCACGCAAGCTGGGCATCGTCGACGTGCCGCTGATCTGTGCACAGGAGCTGGACATCGTCGGGGCCATGCCCCGTGTCGTACGGATACTCGCGCATGTCGAGTCCGACCTGCCCAAATCGGAGATCGCGCACGTCTACCTCGGTGCCGCGGCCGCCCTGCGCAAGGACATCGCCCAGTGAGAACCGCCGTCGTCATCGGAACCGGCCTGATCGGCACCTCGGCGGCCCAGGCCCTGGCGGGGCGCGGGGTCACCGTCCACCTCATGGACCACGACCCGGAGCGGGCCCGTACCGCGGCCGCGCTCGGCGCGGGGACCGATGATCCGCCGGAGGGCCGGGTCGACCTCGCGATCGTCGCCGTACCGCCGGCGCATGTCGCCACCGCGCTCGCCGAAGCGATGCGCGCCGGGGTCGCGCGCGGCTACCTCGACGTGGCGAGCGTCAAGGGCGGCCCGCGCCGTGAGCTGGAGGCCCTGGGCCTCGATCTCAGCGCGTACATCGGTACGCATCCGATGTCGGGCAAGGAACGATCCGGTCCGCTCGCCGCGACCGCGGACCTCTTCGAGGGCCGCCCCTGGGTCCTCACGCCCACCCGCGACACGGACACCGAGGTCCTCAACCTCGCGCTCGAACTGGTCGCGCTGTGTCGCGCCGTCCCCGTGGTCATGGACGCCGACGCCCACGACCGGGCGGTCGCCCTCGTCTCGCATACCCCGCAGCTGATCTCCTCGATGGTCGCGGCGCGGCTCGAGGACGCGGACGACACGGCGGTACGGCTCTGTGGCCAGGGCATCCGCGATGTGACCCGGATCGCGGCGTCCGACCCCCGCATGTGGGTCGAGATCCTCTCCGCGAACCCGGGCCCGGTGGCCGACGTACTCGCCGGGGTGGCGGCCGACCTGGACGAGACGGTCCAGGCGCTGCGGGCCCTGCAGTCCTCGGACGAGTCCAAGCGCCTGGGCGGCGCCGAGGGCATCGAGGACGTGCTGCGCCGTGGCAACGCCGGCCGCGTCCGGGTCCCGGGCAAGCACGGCCAGGCCCCGACGTCGTACGAGATCGTGGCGGTCCTGATCAGCGACCAGCCCGGCGAACTGGCCCGGATCTTCGCGGAAGCGGGCCGGGCGGGCGTGAACATCGAGGACGTCCGCATCGAACACGCGACGGGCCAGCAGGCGGGCCTGGTGCAACTGATGGTGGAACCGGCGGCGGCGAAGGTCCTGACGACCGCCCTGCGGGAACGGGGCTGGTCGATCCGGCAGTAGCCGCGTCGGGGACCGGGCACGCGGCCGGCCGGTCCGGCAGCAGCCGTTGCCGGACCCGGTCGCGCTCGCTGCGCCGTACGTGTGTAAAGGCGGGCCCAAGTACTCGGTAACCTTGTTCAGGGCCCACCGGCAATTCCGCCTGCCCTCTCCGCGTACCAGGAAGGTGTCCGACACCGTGGAATCCGTGATCGTCGCCATTGACGGCCCCTCCGGCACGGGCAAGTCGAGCACCTCCAAGGCTGTCGCCGCCGCCCTCGGGCTCAGCTACCTGGACACCGGCGCCCAGTACCGGGCGATCACCTGGTGGATGATCAGCAACGGCGTCGACACCCAGGACCCCACGGCGATCGCGACCGCCGCCGGCAAGCCCGTCATCGTCTCCGGCACCGACCCGGCCGCGCCCGCCATCACGGTGGACGGTGAGGACGCCTCGGGGCCCATCCGTACCCAGGACGTGACCGCCAAGGTGAGCGCGGTCAGTGCCGTGCCCGAGGTGCGGGCCCGGATCACCGAGCTCCAGCGTTCCATCGCCGCGGCGGCCGAGAAGGGCATTGTCGTCGAGGGGCGCGACATCGGCACCACCGTCCTGCCCGACGCGGACCTGAAGATCTTCCTGACCGCCTCGCCCGAGGCCCGCGCCGCCCGCCGCAGCGGGGAGCTCAAGGGCTCCGACGTCGCGGCCACCAGGGAAGCCCTGATCAAACGGGACACGGCCGACTCCAGCCGTAAGACCTCCCCGCTCGCCAAGGCGGACGACGCGGTCGAGGTGGACACCACCGACCTGACCCTGCAGCAGGTCATCGAGTGCGTCGTCACCCTTGTCGAGGAGAAGCGGGCCGCGCGGTGACCGAATCGTCCGGGGAGGGCGTACCGTCCGAGAGGGGCGCGGCAGTCGGGCGTGGTATCGGCATCGGGCTCATGTACGGGCTGTGGCGGCCGCGCGTGCTCGGCGCGTGGCGGGTCCCGGCGACCGGTCCCGTGATCCTCGCCGTGAACCACTCGCACATGATCGACGGGCCGATGCTGATGGGCACCGCGCCCCGGCCGGTGCACTTCCTGATCAAGAAAGAGGCGTTCGTCGGCCTCCTGGACCCGTTCCTGCTGGGAATCGGTCAGCTGAAGGTGGACCGTACGAGCGCCGACCGCACCGCCATCACCAATGCGCTGGGCGTGCTGGAGGGCGGCGGCGTCCTCGGGATATTCCCCGAGGGCACCCGGGGCGATGGAGACTTCGCCTCGCTGCGCGCGGGGCTCGCCTATTTCGCCCTTCGCTCCGGCGCCCCGATCGTTCCGGTCGCGGTGCTGGGAAGCACCGAGCGCGGCGGACGGCTGATACGGGCACTGCCACCGTTGCGCAGCCGGGTCGACATCGTCTTCGGCGATGCCTTCGCGGCGGGCGACGGCAGCGGCCGCCGCACGCGCAAGGCGCTGGACGAGGCGACCGTGCGCATCCAGGGGCGGCTGACCGCCCACCTGGAAAACGCCAAGCGTCTCACCGGGCGCTGGGTAAGACTTGAGTAGTGGATCGCCCCCCAGCGGTCCATCGATGATGCAACGTAACGAGGTATGTACTTCATGAACGACCAGCACGACCACGGAGCACTCGGCGACGCCGAGTACGCGGAGTTCATGGAGCTCGCCGCGGAAGAGGGCTTCGACATCGAGGATGTCGAAGGCGCCATCGAGGAGGCCGGTCACGGCCCGCTGCCCGTCCTCGCCGTCGTCGGCCGCCCCAATGTCGGCAAGTCGACCTTGGTGAACCGCATCATCGGCCGCCGTGAGGCCGTCGTCGAGGACAAGCCCGGCGTCACCCGCGACCGGGTCACCTACGAGGCCGAGTGGGCGGGCCGCCGCTTCAAGGTCGTCGACACCGGTGGCTGGGAGCAGGACGTCCTCGGCATCGACGCCTCCGTCGCCGCCCAGGCCGAGTACGCCATCGATGCGGCCGACGCGGTCGTCTTCGTCGTCGACTCCACGGTCGGCGCGACCGACACCGACGAGGCCGTCGTCAAGCTGCTGCGCCGAGCCGGAAAGCCCGTCGTGCTCTGCGCCAACAAGGTCGACGGACCCAGCGGCGAGGCGGACGCCACCGCCCTGTGGTCGCTGGGCCTCGGCCAGCCGCACCCCGTCTCCTCGCTCCACGGGCGCGGTACGGGAGACATGCTCGACGCCGTCCTGGAGGCGCTGCCCGAGGCCCCGGCTCAGACCTTCGGCAATGCCGTCGGCGGCCCGCGCCGTATCGCCCTGATCGGCCGCCCGAACGTCGGCAAGTCCTCCCTCCTGAACAAGGTCGCAGGCGAGGACCGCGTCGTCGTCAACGAAATCGCGGGGACGACGCGCGACCCGGTCGACGAGCTCATCCAACTCGGCGGCATCACCTGGAAGTTCATCGACACGGCCGGTATCCGCCGCCGGGTCCACCTCCAGGAAGGCGCGGACTACTATGCCTCGCTGCGCACCGCCGCCGCCGTCGAGAAGGCGGAGGTCGCCGTCGTCCTGATCGACGCCAGTGAGTCCATCAGCGTCCAGGACCAGCGGATCATCACGATGGCCGTCGAGGCGGGCCGCGCGATGGTCATCGCCTACAACAAGTGGGACACCCTCGACGAGGAGCGCCGCTACTACCTGGAGCGGGAGATCGAGACCGAGCTCGCGCAGGTCTCCTGGGCGCCCCGGGTCAATGTCTCGGCCGTCACCGGCCGCCACATGGAGAAGCTGGTCCCGGCGATCGAGACCGCGATCGCGGGCTGGGAGACGCGTATCCCGACGGGCCGGCTGAACGCCTTCCTCGGCGAGATCGTCGCCTCCCACCCGCACCCGATCCGCGGCGGCAAGCAGCCCCGCATCCTCTTCGGCACGCAGGCGGGCACCAAGCCGCCGCGGTTCGTGCTCTTCGCCTCGGGCTTCCTGGAGCACGGCTACCGGCGCTTCGTCGAGCGCCGGCTGCGCGAGGAGTTCGGCTTCGACGGCACCCCGATCCACATCTCGGTGCGGGTGCGCGAGAAGCGCGGCCGCAAGAAGTGACGCGTACGAAGTGACGTACGAGATGTGACACGAACGAAGGCGCTGCCCCGGACCGTTCAGCGGTCCGGGGCAGCGCCTTCGTGCAGTCCGTGTCCGTCACGTCCCCCGGCGGGGGCCCGGCGGCAGCGCGGCCGGCACATGCGTGCCGTAGTGCTGACGGATACCGGGGTAGGGCTGCCAACTGCCCGGAAGGTGCACGGGGTGGCTCTGATGGCTGCCGCTTCCGCCATGACTGCTGTGCAGTCCGGTGCCGAAGGCCCTGAAGTCGAGATCCTCCTCCCCGCTCCGGTCGCCCGGCAGTGCCTTGAACGCCCTGCGGTACTCGGAGTACAGCGCGTCGTAGATCGGCGTGGGCGACTGGCCTGCCGTCGCCTCGTGCGCGGGGCGCATGGAGGGGATCTGACTCTGATACGGCTGGTGGGAGGCGTCGTATGAGGAGTGCACGTACCTGCAACGACCCTGCCGTCGGACGGATGCGGGCTGTGCGGGGCTGCATTTCTTCCGGGGGACGCGCAATCGTGCGCCGGGGTACGCTTCCGCACCCCCGGGTCCTCATGCTCCCGTCAAACGCCGGTCAGGTGCCCGCGAGCGGCATCGTCGCGGCCACCAGACGGCCACCCGCCGCGGCCCTCTCCAGCGCGTCGCGCAGCAGGTCCTCGCGCGGCTGCTGGCCGATCGAGCCGACCGGGGCCGCGAACACCAGCACCGTGTGCGACTTGTTGGCGGCCGCCCGCCAGCCGTCGGTGACCTGGAGCGGCTGATGGGCCTGCCACCAGGCGACCGGGCTGCCCCCGCCGGTGCCGGGCTGGAGCACGGCGTGCAGCTGGCCCATGGCGACCAGGACGGACCAGCCGTGCAGCTGGGTCGTGGGCCGCTGGCTGACCTCGGAGATCGGCACGAAGCCCTGCTCGATGAGCAGCGGAAGGAAGTCGTCCCGGCCGGTGCCGGTCGTGCCGGGGCGGGCGATGGGAGCGGTCGGTTCGACGACCAGTGCGGGGTGCAGTTCCCCCTCGATCAGTACGAGACCGCTGGTGATCCCGAGCACGGCCTGCTCCGGACCCCCGGCGTGCCGCGAGGCGCCGGGGTGCGGCGGTTCTTCGCCGGTGATGGAGCGAACGGCGCCCTGCAGCTGGTCCTCGGCGACCTGGACGACCTGCGAGGGGATGCAGGTGGCGTGGGCGAAGGCGAGAACGGCGGTCTCCTCGCCGACGAACAGGACGGTGCTCGTGCGTTCCTGCTCGCAGTCGCCGGGGGTGCGGCAGGAGGTGCAGTCGTAGCTTCCCGGGGCGTTGTCGCCGACGAGCAACCGGTCGGCTTCTTCGTCGCCGATCTCGGCGCGGACGTCCTGGCTGACGTCGAGCATGCGCGGCACGGGTGGCTCCTCGGACTTGATCGATGTGTGCCGGGCGGGTCCCGGCTCATAAAGAACTCAACGGGCGATCTGTGGCCGGAGTCACGCACGGAGAGGAATGGAATCGAACCATCCGACACAAGCGGTGAGACAGCGGGCGGAATCGACTACTCATCGTCAACAGCTTCTGTGTATACGCAAGTTGGGGCCGTGAAGCGGCTCACAGATCGGCTCGTGGACAGGTCGACAAATCATGAAATCAGCGAATCAAGTGGGTGGCCTGATTTCGCCGCTACTTCAGGTAACGGGCAACTGGCCTGGAATGACAGGGGATTGGTTGATACCGGAGTGCTGCCCTGCCTAGATTCCTCCGCCGTGTGCAGAGAGCACCGCCCGGGACAGCCCGCCCGGCCGCACAGCCAGTGCGGAACACGACAGCGCCAGGCACCACCACCTCAGGCGGGCTGGGTGGAGCGGACACAGGCGCCGGATGCGCCGAGGACCGCACCGCCTTGAGGGACCCCGGGTCCTTCGAGAGGAATTTGATGTTCACGAGTTCCCGTTCCATACGCAGGCGTGACACGGCGGCGCTGGTCAGCGCCGCACTTGTGGCACCGCTGGCACTGCTCGCCGCGACCACGGGCGAGGCCCGGGCGGCGGACACCGGAGTATGGGACCGCATCGCAGCGTGCGAGAGCGGCGGAAACTGGCACATCAACACCGGCAACGGCTACTACGGCGGGCTGCAGTTCTCCGCCGGGACCTGGCGTGCCTACGGCGGCGGGGCCTACGCGTCCACCGCGGACCGGGCGAGCAAGGGGCAGCAGATCGCGGTGGCGGCGAAGGTCCAGCGGGCACAGGGGTGGGGCGCGTGGCCCACCTGCGCGACGCGGGCGGGGGCCTACGGCAAGGCGCCGGCGGCACCCGAGTCCGCCTCGCGCAGGTCCTCGACCCCGAAGTCCTCCACCCCCAGGGCCTCGGCTCCCGCGCCGTCCGTTCCGGCGAAGGCGCCGGAGCGGGCATCGGGCCACACCCAACGCGGCAGCGCCCGCGGCGGCGACTACACCGTCCGGCGCGGCGACACCCTCAGTGGGATCGCGGCGGCCCACCGCAAGGACTGGCGCGCCGTGTACGCCGCCAACAACGCCGTCATCGGCGGCGATCCGAACCTCATCGTGCCCGGGCAGAAGCTCGCGCTCTGAGGTGTACGACGACAGCCCCGCCCGGGTCCGACCGGGTGGGGCTGCCCGCCGCCCTGGCGCGGCACCGCTTCTCGCCGGGCCGCGCTGCCTAGCGTGGCCCGATGTCGAAGATCAGAATGTGGCCTGGCGTGCTGGTGGCCGTACTTCTGGCGCTCGTACCCCAGAGCGGTGCCTACGCCACGACGTCCGACTGTGCCTCGTCCGGGTGGCCCTGGAGCTGTGTCGCCGAGTGCGAGAGCAACGGCCGGTGGGACGCCGACACAGGCAACGGCTACTACGGCGGGCTGCAGTTCTGGCAGCCGACCTGGATCGAGTACGGCGGCCTCCAGTACGCGCCGCGCGCCGACCTCGCGACCCGGCGGCAGCAGATCACGGTCGCGGAGGAGGTGCTGCGCAGACAGGGCTGGGGAGCCTGGCCCGTCTGCTCCGTGAGATACGGCCTCCATGGCCGCGTACACACCGTCCAGCCGGGTGACATGCTCTCCTCCATCGCGGTGCGCTTCGGGGTCAGGGGCGGCTGGCAGGCCCTGTACGCGGCCAACAAGGCCGTTGTCGGGAGTTCGCCGGACCGGCTGCAGGTGGGCATGATGCTGGCTATCGGTGCGTGAGTTCGGCGGGCTCGCCGCTGAACGCGACCGTGCCGCGGCGCAGTTCATGGACCAGGACCGGCCTTCGGTCGTCGCCGATTCCCGGCGGCAGGCGCTGTTCGGCAACGACGACCGCCGCGTCGAGTGCCCGCAGCAGTTCGTACGTACGGGCCGCGACGGGCGGTGACATGCCCTGGGCGGGCTCGTCGAGCAGGACGACGCGGGCGGGCATCAGCAGGGCGCGCGAGACGGCGAGCATGCGCTGCTCGCCACCGGAGAGGGTGCCCGCGCGGCGGGCGAGAAGCGGGCGCAGGGCGGGATAGCCGTCGACGGCACGGGCGAAGTCCCCGTCCGGCGCGGCGAGTTCGAGGTTTTCGCCGACGGTGAGGGTGTCGTAGACGGCGCGCAGGTCGGGTACGAAGCACAGTCCGCGGCGGGCCCGTTCGTGGGCGTGCAGGCCGCTCACGTCGGTGCCGCGCCAGACCACCCGGCCGGCGGACAGCGGCACGGTCCCCGCCAGGGCACGCAGCGCCGTGGTACGGCCCGAGCCGTTGCGGCCGATCAGGACGGTGAGGGCGGCCGCGGGCACGGGGAGGTGGACGCCGTGCAGGGCCTCCAGCGGGCCGTAGCGTACGCGGGCGGCGCGGAGTTCGATTTCGACGGTCATCGCACGATCCGCCCCGCCTCCATGACATGCACGGTGTGCGCGATGCGAGCGACGAGATCGAGATCGTGCTCGACGACGAGCACGGCCATCCCGTCCGCGGCCAGCGCGCCCACAATCCGGGCGAGGGATTCCGCCTCGACGGCGTCGAGCCCCGCGGCAGGCTCGTCGAGCAGCAGCGTGTGCGGGCCCCCGGCGAGCGCCCGCCCCAACTCGACGCGCCGCAGGGCCCCGGTGGAGAGCCCGGCGGCAGGCAGGTTCCGCACGGGCCCGTCGAGCCCGAGCAGCCGCAGCACGGGCTCGACGGCAGCGGGGTCGTGCCGGTGCCCCTGCTCGGCGCCGATGCGTACGTTCTCCTCGACGGTCAGCGAGGGAAAGACGGCGAGCTGCTGAAAGGTCCGGGCAATCCCGAGCCGGGTCCGCGCGTGCGCGGCCTGCCGCGTGATGTCGGCCCCGTCGAGTTCGACCCTGCCGCGATCGGGGCGCAGCGTCCCGCAGAGACAGTTGAACAGGGTGGTCTTTCCGGCGCCGTTGGCACCGATGAGGGCGGTGACCTGTCCGGAGGGAAGGACGAGATCGACGCCGTCGAGTGCGGTGCAGTTCCCGTACCGCAGCCGCACGCCTCGGGCGACGAGCGTGTGCGTGGCGGGCGGACGGGTGGCTCCACGCCGCGCCGGGGGGCCGGGCTGTGCCGCGGGGACGCGGTCGGCGTCCCGCCTGATCGGGCCGGTCGGCGCGGCCTCCGCCTCGGCCTCCGCCTTGGCCATCAGCCTCGCGGGACGCGCTTGGCCGTGGCGGGAGGTCGTCAGGCCCAGGCGTCTGAACGTCCGGTTCGGGGCGTCCGGGAACCGGCCGATCAGGACGGCCAGGATGCCGATGACCGCCGCTGCCACGCCGCCGCGGGTGCCCGCGTCCAGGCCCACCAGCAGTGCCGCTGCCGCCAGGGGCCCCACGAGGTTGTCCGCGCCCAGGACCACCACCGCGGCGAACCAGAGCAGGCCGCGCACCGGGTCGTACGCCTCGGGGTCGAAAGCCCGAACGCCCATGCCCAGCAGGCCGCCGCCCAGGGCCGCGAGGGCCGCGCCGAGGACGAAGGCCAGGAGTTTGAGGGAGGCCACGCGCACACCCGCCGCCGACGCGCCCGGCTCGTGGTCGCGCAGGGCCGCCAGCGCACGGCCGGTGCGGCCCCGCCGCAGCGCGGAGACCGCGAGCAGCGCGCAGGCGAGGACGGCCAGTTCGACCACGTAGTACGCGCGGTCCGACGTCAGGCCTGTCGGGCGTGACAGGGAGAGCCCCGCCGTCGCGTACGGCTGCGCGAAGACGAAGCGGCTCACCCCGACGCCCACCGCCAGTGTCGCGAGCGCCAGCGCCAGACCGTGGCGGCCGATCGCGGGCCATCCCGTCAGCAGCCCCAGAGGCGCGACCAGCAGGACCGCGACGACCAGGGCGAGCAGTTCGGGCATGGCGGGCAGGCCCGGGAAGCGTCCGGCCGCCAGCAGTGCCGTGAAGAGCGCGCCGAGGCCCGCGTACGCCGCCTGGCCCAGAGAGATCTGGCCGCCCCGTCCCGTGACGACCACGAGCGACAGCAGAACGACCGCAAGCGACGGGACCTGGATCGAGGTGTGCAGGTCGGTGCCCGCGAAGCCGAGCGGAAGGAGGAACAGGATCCCGGCCACCAGCCAGACGACGCCGGGAACGCGCACCGCGGGCGCCGCAGCCCCCGCCGCCGTGCTCTGCGCCCCCACCCCGGGCAGCATCAGCGCCGCGATCAGGAGTGCCACCACGAAGAGGTTCGCCCCCACCGCCTGAAGCAGCGGTTCGCCCCACCCTGAGGGATGCAGCCGCGTCAGCTGGGCCTGCGCCACGCCGATGGCGAGGGCCGCGGCCACGGCCACGGCCAGACTCCGCATCCGCGCCACCACCGCGACCGCGATCACCTCGACGACCAGCAGCGGCAGCCCGTAGGGATCGAGGCGTACGTAGGGAGCGAGCAGCACACCCGTAAGTCCGGCCGTGAACGTGCCGAACGCCCAGCCGACCGCCGACACCCGGTCCGCGTCGATCCCGCCGAGCGCCGCGAGCGCGCGGTTGTCGACGACCGCGCGCAGCTCACGGCCGAAACGGGTCCACCGGGTGACCGCCGTGACCAGCACGGCGAGCAGCAGCACGGCACTGAGCTGCACCCATGGATCGTCCGGCAGCAGCTCCGGCGCATCGGACCGCGCCCCGTTGCCCCAGAGAAGTGCCGCGCCCCCCACGAGCAGGACGAACACACCGATGGACGCCACCAGAGCGCGCGCCGGGTCCATCTCCACAACCGCGATGGGGCGGAAGACGAGCCGGTCCAGGACAAGTCCGATCCCGGGAGCGACCACCAGCAGTGTCACCGCGGCGGCGAGCGGCAGCGGCCAGCCCCACTCCACGGCGAACTCCCGCAGCACATACGCGCAGACCATCGCGATCGCGCCCTGCGCCAGATTCAGCACACCCGTGGCCCGGTAGGTGACGATCAGCCCGATCCCGGTGAGCGCGGCCGCACTGCCGACCGCGAGCCCCGCGAGGGTGAGGTCGTACGTCAGCGAACTCACCCGGTCAGACCTGGGGCTCGCACACGGGGCACGGGCCCAGCACTCTGTCGCCGACCGGTTCCACCTCCGGCTTGCCGGCGACCAGCGGGCAGTCGGGCCGGTGCGCCAGTGTCCCGCCCGGTACGCACACCACCGGCCCTTCCGACGAGGGGGGCTCGAAGGGCGGTACCTCCGGGGACGACACGGGCGCCTCCGGGACCCCCGCCTCCTCCCCGTCCCAAGGCCCCATCAGCCGCCCCGCCGCCGCGAGCAGCACTGCCCCGGCCACCAGCAGGGCCGCACCCGGCACCGTGCAGGAGGCCAGATAAGGGATCTGCCGCTCGGCGAAGCGCTCGCCGGACACCCCGTACCAGCCGATCACGGACAGCACGGCACCGGCGGAGGCAGCCGCGAGCCCGCCCCAGCACAGCAGTCGGGACGTCGGCATGGCGCGGCCCTCCCGGTCTCGTGCTGGTCTGGTGATGTACGCCGATTCCTTGCACTATGCCCTGAACCGACAGACGCTGGAAGCCGACAACCGGTGGTGAGCCAGATGGTCCATGTCAGGCACCCGAGAACCGCGGCATGGGCGGCCGCCGCGGTCCTGATACTCGTACCGGCCGCGGCAGGATGCTCGGACGACAACGGCGGCGGGTCCAAGGCCACGCCGACCCCGTCCGCGACGGCACCGCCCTCCAGCACGGCGCCGGCCGGCAACGGCCCGGCCGACCCCGCCGCCGCGAAGGCGGAGATCGAGAAGAACTGGACGACGTTCTTCGACCCCAAGGCGACCACGGACGCCAAGGTCAAGGTGCTGGAGCACGGTGAGCAACTGCGTCCGCTGCTCACCGCGTTCAGCGCCGACAAGAACGCCCAGCAGTCCTCGGCCAAGGTCACGGCCGTGCAGTTCACCTCGCCCAACGACGCCACCGTCACCTATGACCTGCTGGTCGGCGGCGCTCCGGCGCTGCCCGGCTCCAAAGGAACGGCCGTCTACCAGGACCAGACCTGGAAGGTCTCCGTGAAGACCCTGTGCGCCCTGGTGAAGCTCAGCGGCAATGCGTCCGCGCCGGGCTGCTGAAGTCCTGCTGCTCGCGGCTCTCCTGATCGGGGGTGCCGCCTGCGGCAGCCGGTTGCCCGAGAGCGCCTTCGAGGGCTCGTCGTCACCCGTACGCAGCAGCGCGGCCCAGCCGATCCGCGTCGGGATCATCAGCAGCGCCACCAGCCCGGTCGGCGGCGCCACCTTCTCCGGGCCGGGGGACGGGGCCAAGGCCTACTTCGGCGCCCTGAACGCGAAGGGAGGCATCGACGGCCGCCGTGTCGAGGTGATCACCTGCGACGACGGCGGCAGCGGCGTCGGCAACAACGAGTGCGTGCACAAGCTTCTCGACGAGAAGAAGGTCTTCGCGCTCGTCGCGACGACCGCACTCGACTACGCGGGCGCACCCCTCGTGTCCAGGGCGGGCGTCCCCGACATCGGCGGCCAGCCCATCGGCCCCGCGTACGACACCTATCCCCACCTGTACGGGATCTACGGCAGCCTCGCCCCGCGCACCGGCGACGCCCCCGGCTGGAACGGCACGCTATACGGCGGCACCGAGGTGTACCGCTACTTCAAGAGCGCCCAGGGCGCCCGTACCGCCGCCGTCGTCTCCTACAACCAGGCATCCTCGGCCGCGTACGCCCGGCTGATCACCCAGGGCCTTGAGGCCGAGGGCTACCGCGTGGTCACCGAACAGGTCGACTTCGCTCTTCCGAACTTCCGCGCCGTTGCCGCCGACCTCCAGCAGCAGGGCGCCGACCTGGTCTTCGATGCGATGGACACCCACGGCAACGCCCAGCTCTGCGAGGCGATGGACGCCGTCGGCGTGCATGTCACCGCCAAGGTCACCAACGTTCAGAACTGGGACTCCTCCGTACCGAAGGACTACAAGAACGCGCCGGGCTGCCGCAACGCCCTGTGGGTGACCGGATCGAGCCGCAACTACGAGGACGCCGATCAACCCGCCGTCCATGAATTCCGTGAGGCGATGAAGGGCCGTCAGCTCTCCCAGTGGCAGCTGGAGGGCTGGGCCGCCGCCATGTGGTTCACCGACGCGGCGCGCTCCTGCGCGGCCGATCTCACCCGGGACTGCGTCGAACGCTTCGTCAACCGGCCCGAGCCGTACACCGCGCGCGGCCTGCTGCTGCCCGTGGTCTTCGAGAAACTCGCCGAGCCGCCGAAGACCCGTCACACCTGCCTGTCCGTCGCACGCTGGCAGGACGCCAAGGGCTGGGTCACAGAAGGCGACATGACCAAGAACTGCTACACCGTGCCCCAACTCCCCTACCGCCCTTAGGTTGTGTCCCGCGGACGAGTACAGTCCGTTACTGCACAGACGAACAACGGGGGTCGCTACGGCGCATGCACATCTCTTTTCTGCTCCACAACGCGTACGGCATCGGCGGCACGATCCGCACGACGTTCAACCTCGCCCGGATCCTCGCGGAGCGCCACGACGTCGAGATCGTCTCCGTGTTCCGTCACCGTGACGAGCCCATGATGGGCGCCCCCGCCGGCGTCGCCATGAAGCACCTTGTGGATCTGCGGGGAAAGAGCCCCGGCTACGACGGCAAGCACCCCGACCACCAGCGCCCCGCCCGGGTCTTCCCGCGCGGCGACGGCCGCTACAAGCAGTACAGCCGCCTCACCGACGCCCGCATCGCGGCCCATCTCGGCTCCCTGCGGGCCGATGTGGTCGTCGGTACGCGCCCCGGGCTCAATGTGCACATCGCCCGCCAGGCTCGCCGCGGCCCGGTCCGCATCGCCCAGGAACATCTCACCCTGGACAGCCACGGCTACCGGCTTCGCCGCGAGATCGGGCACCGCTACCCGCTCCTGGACGCGGTCACCACCGTCACCGAGGCGGACGCGCGGGCCTACCGCGGCCAACTGAAGCTGTCCGGCGTACGGATCGTGTCCGTGCCCAACAGCGTGCCCGCGCCGACCGTCGCGCCCGCGGACCACAAGGGCAAGTGGATCGTCGCGGCCGGCCGGCTGACCAAGGTCAAGCGGTTCGACCTGCTGGTCAAGGCTTTCTCCAAGGTGGTCGCCGCCCACCCCGACTGGCGGCTGCGGATCTACGGCGGGCCGGACGCGACCGGCAACGAGAAGAACGCGCTGCTCGCCCTCGTCGAGGAGCGCCAACTGCACAACCACGTCTACCTGATGGGTCCCGCCAACCCGCTGGAGCCGGAGTGGGTCAAGGGCTCGATCGCCGCGGTCACCTCCAGTCTTGAGTCCTTCGGCATGACCATCGTCGAGGCGATGCGCTGCGGTGTCCCCGTCGTCTCGACCGACTGCCCGCACGGGCCCGGCGAGATCATCGAGGACGGCGTCGACGGCCGTCTCGTGCCGGTCGGGGACGTGGACGCGATCGCCGACGCCCTCATCGCGCTGATCGAGGACGACGAACTGCGCCGCCGCACCGGACAGGCCGCGCTCGCCGCCTCAGCGCGCTTCGACCCGGAGCGGATCGCCGAGCGCCACGAGGCCCTGTTCACCGAGCTCGTCGGACAGGGAGATCGAGGATTCTGGCGCGGCGCGGTACGGGACACGCTGAACCGCGGCAGGAGTTCGCTCTACGACGGGATCTACTCCGCGCGCTACCGGGCCGCCGACGCCATCCGCAGGGGGAGGAAGTCCCGATGACCACGGACACCGAGCGGCGTACGCCGCGCGCCGACACGCACGCCAACGCGGAGGGTGCCGTCACCTTCGACCTGGCGGGCGTCGGCGACACCGACGCCGAACTGGTGCTGAAGCGGCGCGGCGGCGAGCAGGAGCGGGACGAGACGCGACTGCCGCTCACGCCGTCGGGCGACGGGACCTCGCGTGCCGTACTGCCCGGGACGGCCGAGCTGGCCGAGGGCCACTGGGACGCGTATGTCGGGGACAAGCCTGTCGAGTCCGGCATTCGCGACGTCCGGGCCCTCCTCGACCGCACACCGGACACCGACCCGATCGCCGCACGCGTCCCGCATCCCACTGCGCAGGGCCACCTCGCCCTGCGCTGCTGGGTGCGCGCACCGCACGCCGAGGCCGGGGACATCGGCCTGGTGCCGGGGCACTGCGCGATGACGGTCGAGGGCCGGCTGTACGGAACGGAAGCGGGCGAGGGAGCCGTCGCCGAAGCCCGCCTGCGCGGCGGCGACCTGGTCCATCGGGTGCCGGCGACGGGCGAGGGCAGGTCTTTCGGCTTCACGCTGCCGTACGCCGCGCTGGCCGAGGCGTCGGGCGGCAGGGACCAGTGGTGGGACCTGTGGCTGGTCCCGGCGGCCGGCGCGGCCGGGGTGCGGGTGTCGCGCGTCCTGGACGACGTCTGGGACAGGAGGAACATCTTCGTGTACCCGAAGCAGCTGACGGAGACGGGGCAGTTCGCGGAGCCGAGCTACACGGTCGACAACGACCTGTGCGTCCGCCTCACTGCGGCGCGCTGAGCCGGGCCGCACATTCAGCCGGTCCGGCTTTGAGGACATACGGCCGAAGGTCCCGTGCGGGGTCCGGGGCGGAGCCCCCGCCCCTCGCGGACAGAACCCGTCCGCAACCGCTGGCACACTCGACCCCATGTTGGAGACCTCCGCACGACTCCTGCGCCTGCTCTCACTCCTCCAGGCCCACCGCGAATGGTCCGGCGCCGATCTTGCCGACCGTCTCGGCGTCACCCCGCGCACCGTGCGGCGCGACGTCGACCGGCTGCGCGAGCTCGGCTATCCCGTGAATGCCAGCCCCGGCACCGGTGGTGGCTATCAGCTCGGCGCGGGGGCCGAGCTGCCCCCGCTGCTGCTCGACGACGAGGAGGCGGTGGCCGTCGCGGTCGGCCTGCGTACCGCCGCCGGCCAGGGCATCGAGGGCATCGGCGAGACCTCCGTACGCGCCCTGGCGAAACTGGAGCAGGTGCTGCCGAGCCGGCTGCGCCGCCGGGTGGGCGCGCTCCACGCGTTCACCGTGCCGATGATGCGGGCCCCGCAGGCGCAGGTCGACCCTTCCGTCCTCACCGAGCTGGCCAACGCCTGCCGCGACAGCGAGCGGCTGCGCTTCGAGTACCGCGACCACGGCGGCTCAGCCACCCGCCGCACCGTCGAGCCGCACCGTCTGGTGTGCACCGAGCGCCGCTGGTACCTGGTCGCCTGGGACCTGGACCGCGGCGACTGGCGTACGTTCCGGGCGGACCGGATCACCCCGAAGCCACCGCACGGCCCGCGCTTCGCCCCGCGCACACCGCCGGCCGAGGATCTGGCCGCGTACGTCTCGAAGGGCGTCTCCACCCACGCCTACGCCGCCCAGGCGGTCATCCGGCTGCACACCTCCGCCGAACTGGCCGCGCGGATCGTGGGACCGTCCGACGGCACACTGGAGGCGGTCGACGGCACGACCTGTCTGCTGCGCACAGGGGCCGCGAGCCTGGATGTGCTGGTGATCCATGTGATGCTCATGGGCGTCGACTTCGAGGTCATCGAGCCGGTGGAGCTCAACGAGCACATCAGGACGGTCCGGGACCGCCTGTCCCGGGCTCTCGGCTGATCCGGCTCGCCCCGGGAACTCCCGGCCGCTTGTCCGAGGGGTGATTCTGTTAGGAACCGGTGAATACTCCAACGGTCCGTCAATTCACTCCCGGGCGCCTGTCGGGGTAATTCCCGCCGCCGAATTCTGCATGATCGACAAGGGCTGTGGAATTACCGCGGGCGTGGCGCTGAACTGCTCGTTCGAGTGACACGGTTTGAGCTGAACGCGTGTCGGGATCCTGTGACAGAAGCGTGACCGGTGGGGTACATGGGGCTGCTGACGCAAGACGTGCCCCGCCTTCCGTCACCGTCCGCTCCCGCCTACGGTGGGTGCATGGCACCGACACCGACCCCTCCCGCACAGCCCGACGACGCCCCGTCGTCGTATGTGGGCCTCGAGGCCGAGAGCGCCGAGCAGTTGGCCCGCGAGCGCGGCTGGACCACCGTCAGATCGCTGCCGCCGGGCGCGATCATCACCATGGAGTATCTGGCGGGACGGCTCAACTTCGAGGTCGAGGGCGGCACAGTCGTGCGCTGCTGGCCGGGCTGACAGGATCCCGATACGGACGTGTGTGTACGAAGAAGGCCCCGGCCGTCATGGCCGGGGCCTTCGCCGTACGGAGCCGGCGGCCGGGGTCAGCCGCCCGTGACGGGCCGTGACGTGGGCGGACGGCGGCTGCCCGAGGGCGTGACCGGCGTCCGCTCGGAACGCACCGTGTGCGGTCTCTGACGGTCGAGTTGAGTGGCCGTGCGTGAGGTGGAGCGGCCACCGACGACGGCCACCGGCTCGCGGGACGGCTCCTCCGGCGAGGGGCCACGCTGCGGGAATATCCCCGGCCTCGGGCCGCCGACTGCGACGGGCAGCGAGGGAGCGAGACGCCGACGCGCACGCCACTGGTCGCGCAGCGAGAGGATCCAGGCCTCCGCCGTGCCGATCAGGTTCTCGCACCAGGGCAGTGCGAGCAGGATCAGCAGCCCGGCCGCCCAGCCGAGCAGCACATCACTCAGCCAGTGCGTACCGAGGTACACGGTGGTCAGGCCGACGCCCAGGGAGACCACTGCCGAGAGTGCCGACAGATAGCGCCTGGCCCGCGGAGTAGTGGCCAGATACGCCAGGATTCCCCAGGTCACGACCGCGTTCGCGGTGTGCCCGGAGGGAAATATATCGCCGCCGGCGAAGAGTTCGGCGGAACCGATCTGCGTCGCGTAGTGGGGGCCGAGGCGGCCGAGACCGATCTTGACGGCGCCAACCGTCGCATTGAGCAGGAGCAGCGCGGCGCCGAGCGCGAGGAGGGGGCGCAGCGTGTGCTGACGCCAGGAGCGCCAGCCCAGCCACGCCGCGACCATCACGGCTGTGGGTCCGCGCTGGCCGAGCACCACGAAGTAGTCGAGAAAGGCGTGGAGTTCCGGCCACTGCTGGTAGGGCCGGAAGAGCATGACCTTCCAGTCGATGATCACCAGCCAGGTCGAGGCGAGCACCGCCACGACGATGGCGAGATAGAACGCCAACGTCCCGCCGAAGAGCGTGAGACGCGTGCGGCTCATCCGCGGGGTCTCTATCTTCGGCGGTTCCGGCTCTCGGTCCAGGCGGGCAAAGATGTCGGTACGCACCCAATCGACGTTACAGCGAGTGAGTGTGCGACTAGGCCGAACCAGCTGGTTTGTGATGACGATGTGATGTGGACTATCTCTCAGTTCGGGATTTATTCCGGGCCAATTCGGAAATCCCGCAAGCCGCCCGTCCTATTGCTCGGAAGCTGGTCACGCCGGTGCCTTTCGGCGCCTCAAATAACAGTTCACCGGTGCCTGTGCGGAATTTTCCACCCGTTCGGAGCCGCCCAGGAATCGGTTCGTGCCGGGCGTGGCGTGGCGTACGCCACACACGTGTGTCCACAGAGGTGAGAACCTGACCACGCGCCGGGCGCCCGAACTCGCGTACTCTGACGGCTCACTCGCCCGTCGATGCCGGACCGCCCTGGGGGGACAGCAGCATCCCCGGCTGGCCCGCCGAGCGCGAGGGACTTATTGGGAGGTACGTACATGTCCGGGACGACCACGGCCGGAGCACGGCTGCGTGCCGCCGGTGGCGGTGCCAACCGCTGGGTCGTCCTTGTCGTCCTCTGCATCAGCCTGCTGCTGGTCGCGCTCGACGCGACCGTGCTGCACGTCGCGGTCCCCGCCGTGACGGAGGATCTTCGCCCCACGGGAGTCGAGCTCCTGTGGATCGTGGACGCGTACCCCCTCATCTGTGCCGCGCTGCTGATCCTTTTCGGCACACTCGGTGACCGGGTCGGCCGTCGCCGTGTGCTGTTGATCGGTTACGGGATCTTCGGCCTCGCATCGGCGATCGCCGCACTCGCGACCACCCCCGAGGTACTGATCGGCGCGCGTGCCCTGCTCGGGGTCGGCGGCGCGATGATCATGCCCGCGACGCTCTCGATACTCCGTGCGGTCTTCCCCGACCGGCGCGAGCGCGCCATGGCGATCGGCATATGGACCGCGGTCGCCGCGGTGGGTGCCGCCACCGGCCCGGTCCTCGGCGGCTTTCTCGTCGAGAACTTCTGGTGGGGCTCGGTCTTCCTGATCAACATCCCGCTGATGGCGTTGATACTGCCCGTCGGACGCCGGCTGCTGCCGGAATCCCGCGGCAGCGCCGACGGCCCCTGGGACGTGCTCGGTGCGCTGATGGCCGCGGTCGGCGTGCTCGGCACGGTCCTCGGCGTCAAGCGGCTGGGTGCCGGTGACAGCGTCCTGGATGTCAAGGCCGTGGGACCGCTGCTGCTGGGCGGTGTGCTGCTCGCCCTGTTCGTGCGCCGCCAGAAGCGCCGCGAGCACCCGCTGATCGACATGCGCATGTTCGCCAGGGCCACGTTCTCGACCTCGGTCGGCTGCATCGTCCTCGCGATGCTCGCGCTGGTCGGCCTGGAGCTGATCGCCGTCCAGTACCTCCAGCTGGTGCTCGGACTCAGCCCGCTGGAGACCGGCCTGCGCCTGCTGCCGCTCACCTTCGCCGCGATGGCCGCCGGTGCCACCGGCTCGCACACCCTGCACCGCGTCGGCCCGCGCAGGATGGTGGGCTGGGGCTTCGTCCTCACCGCGGCGGCCGTCCTGCTGCTCACCCTGATGGGGCAGCACGACCGGCCCTGGCTGTTGACGACGGCGTTCGTCGTGCTCGGCTTCGGACTGCAGACGACGCTCTTCGGGGCGTACGAGTCGATGCTGAGTGAGGCCCCGCCGGACCAGGCGGGCGGGGCCGCCGCGATAGGCGAGACCTCCTACCAGCTCGGCGCCGGGATGGGCATCGCCCTGCTCGGCAGCGTCATGAACGCCGCGTACGCGCCCGCCCTCACCTCGCTGAGCGGCGTCCCCGGCCCGGCGGGCTCGGCCGCGTCGAACTCACTGGGCGAGGCCTACCAGGTGGCCGACCGTCTCGGCGGGTCGAGCGGCGAGATGGTGCGCTCCACGGCCCGCCACTCCTTCGTCAACGGACTCCATGTCACGCTGCTGGTCAGCGCGGGTCTGCTGCTGCTCGGCGCGCTCGCGGCGCTGCGCCTGCCGAGGGTCATGGAGTGTGCGGCCGCGGCTGAGAAGTTCCCGGCACCGAGGCGCCCGGAGGTCTCGCTCCCGGCAAGCCGTGAGCCTGCCGAAGCGACCGGGTCTGGACGCGCGGCACACTGAGTCGTAACGTCGGGCGGAGATCGTAACTAACACTGCTAGTTTTCGTGTTCCGCTGTGTGAGCGCTTGCCGGAGGCCATGTCATGTCCGCACCCTCGAAGCCCGCGACCTTCGACCCGAGCGACCCCCTCGGCATCGACGACCTGCTCGAACCCGAGGACCTGGCGATCCGCGACACCGTCCGCAGCTGGGCCGCCGACCGCGTCCTGCCGCACATCGCCGACTGGTACGAGCGCGGCGAACTCCCCGGTATCCGCGAACTCGCCCGCGAACTCGGCTCGATCGGCGCCCTCGGCATGTCGCTCGAGGGCTACGGCTGCGCGGGCGCCACCGCCGTCCAGTACGGCCTCGCCTGCCTTGAGCTGGAGGCCGCCGACTCCGGCATCCGCTCGCTCGTCTCCGTCCAGGGCTCGCTGGCCATGTACGCGATCCACCGCTTCGGCTCCGAGGAGCAGAAGCAGCGCTGGCTGCCCGGTATGGCGGCGGGCGAGATCATCGGCTGCTTCGGCCTCACCGAGCCCGACCACGGCTCCGACCCGGCCGGGATGCGCACCTTCGCCAAGCGCGACGGCTCCGACTGGGTGCTGACGGGCCGCAAGATGTGGATCACCAACGGTTCGGTGGCAGGGGTCGCCGTGGTCTGGGCGCAGACCGACGAGGGCATTCGCGGCTTCGCCGTGCCGACCGACACCCCCGGCTTCTCCGCACCCGAGATCAAGCACAAGTGGTCGCTGCGTGCGAGCGTCACCAGTGAACTGGTCATGGACGAGGTGCGGCTGCCCGCCGACGCCGTACTGCCGGACGTCACCGGCCTGAGGGGCCCGCTGGGCTGTCTCACGCACGCCCGCTACGGAATCGTCTGGGGCTCGATGGGGGCCGCCCGGTCCAGTTTCGAGTCGGCGCTGGAGTACGCGAAGACGCGCGAGCAGTTCGGCAGGCCGATCGGCGGTTTCCAGCTCACCCAGGCCAAACTCGCGGACATGGCCGTCGAACTGCACAAGGGCATCCTGCTCGCCCACCATCTCGGCCGCCGGATGGACGCGGGCAGGCTCCGGCCCGAGCAGGTCAGCTTCGGGAAGCTCAACAATGTGCGCGAGGCGATCGAGATCTGCCGCACCGCGCGCACCATCCTCGGTGCGAACGGAATCTCGCTGGAGTACCCCGTGATGCGCCATGCGACGAACCTCGAGTCGGTGCTCACCTACGAGGGCACTGTCGAGATGCACCAGCTGGTGCTGGGCAAGGCGCTCACCGGACTCGACGCTTTCCGGTGACAGGGCAGCGGCCGGAGAGCTCCCACGTCGACCGCTGGGTGGCGGTGCCCCCGGACGAAGTCTGGGGGAGTGCCCCCGTGCTCAGCTCTGGTTGAAGAAGCCGTCCTGCCCGCGCCCCGCGGCTTCCCCGCTGACCACCTGGGTGTCCACGGGGCTCAGCAGGAATACGCGGGTCGCGACGCGGTCGATGGAGCCACGCAGCCCGAAGGTCAGCCCGGCGGCGAAGTCCACGACGCGCTTGGCGTCGGAGGGCTCCATGGACGTGAGGTTCACGATGACCGGGACGCCGTCGCGGAACAGCTCACCGATACCGCGGGCGTCCCGGAAGCTCGTGGGCGACACCGTGGCGATCCGCCGGCCCTCTTCCTGGGCGGACTCGGAGGCAACGCGCACCCGCGGGTCGGTGACCCATGCGTCGTCCGGCTCCGTACCCTCGGCGTACTCCTCGTCGTAGTAACGCTCGTCGCTGTCCTCGACGAGCCCCAGCCAGGCGCTCGCCTTGCGCACAGATCCCATGGACGCCTCCTTTCGCTGCGGTCCGCTCACTGCGGTCTTCTTCCGTTCTGCATCCCTATGGTCGTCCATGATGCGGATCGCGCGCCAAGTAGATAGTCGCCGCGCAGGGGATTCGTGACGGTACTGGTGCAGAACATGTGGCGATTCGTCAAGATTCCTGCTGCGTACGGCGCGTGGCGAGCCCAAAATATGAAAGTCGGGCCAGACGGGTGATCGTGGAGCGTACGGGTGAACGGATTGCTCGATACGATGCGCTCCGCACTGTCGAACGACTCACGGGGGATCGTCGTGTTCGGAATCGTCAGGCCATGCACGCACCGGCTCAGCGAGGGGCTGAAGACCGAGTGGATGGCCCATCTCTGCGGGCTCTGCCTGGCGCTTCGCGCCGACCACGGCCAGTTCGCCCGGGTGGTGACCAACTACGACGGCCTGATCGTCTCCGTTCTGACGGAGGCTCAGGCCGAGCGGACCCCCGCGTCCCGGCGCACCGCGGGCCCCTGTCCGCTGCGCGCCATGCGCACCGCGCCCGTCGCCCGGGGCGAGGGAGCACGGCTGGCGGCCGCTGTCTCGCTGGTGCTGGCGTCGGCGAAGATACGCGACCACGTCGTCGACCGGGACGGGGTGTTGGCCCGCAGGCCCGTGGCGGCCGCCGCCCGCAAGGTCGCCGCGGGCTGGGACCGTGCGGGAGCCCGTACCGGCGCGGAGCTCGGCTTCGACACCGCGGTGCTGCTCGATGCCGTCGACCGTCAGAGCGGCATCGAGGCGCTGGCCGGTCCCGGTACCCCGCTGCTCACGGTCACCGAGCCGACCGAGACGGCGACCGCGGCCGCGTTCGCGCACACCGCCGTACTGGCCGGGCGGCCGGAGAACATCGCGCCGCTGGCCGAGGCCGGAAGGCTCTTCGGGCGGCTTGCGCATCTGCTGGATGCCGTGGAGGACAGGGAAGCTGACGCGGCGTCGGGTGCATGGAACCCGCTCACGGCGACCGGCACCTCGCTCGCCGAGGCCCGCAGGCTCGCCGACGACGCGGTGCACGGGGTGCGCCTTGCGCTGCGCGACGCGAGATTCGTGGACGGGGCGCTGGTGCATGTGCTGCTCGCCCATGAGCTGCGGACCTCGGTGAACCGTGCCTTCGGCACCACCACCTGCTCGCACCAGGGGTACGGGCCCCCGCAGGACCCGCGCAATCCCTACCAGGGCGGGGGCTACGGCCCGCACGGCCAGGGACCCGACGGCTCGGGCAACCCCTACGGCGGTGGCAGCCCCGGAGCGCCGGGCGGACCCGGCGGCCCCGGGCTCCCTCCGCAGTTCGGCGGTGAACCGCTGGGGCCGAAGCGGCGCGGCTTCTGGGCGGGCTGCGCGGTCTTCACCGGGCTCTTCTGCACCTGCCAGATCTGCTGCGCCAAGGAGTACGAGGGCCCCTGGTCCCGCAAGAAGCGCGAGGGCTGCTGCCGGGACTGCGACTGCGACTGTGGCCCCTGCGACTGCTGCTGCCCCTGCGACGGCTGCTGACCGGGCGGCGGAAGGGTGAATTCCGGCCGTCCCCGCGCGTGGCGCGAAGACGGCGACGAGGTGGCGCAGGCTGCCGCCCGCGAGGACGCGTCCCGCCGCCGACGACAAGCCGCTCACCGGCCGAATTCGTCCCGGAGCGGGCCGTGGATTCCCTCCCAGGAGCCCGGGCACCGCACGGCGAGCGTCTGGTGGCGGTACCGCACCTGAAAAGCCCGGGACGGTACGGGACTTCGGCCGGTCTCCTCGGCACGCAGGCCGCCCAGGAGATCGGCGCGACCTCGTACGACGGTGAACGGAACCTTCCCGGCGGCTGCCCCGTCTTACGGGCGGACACACGGCACAGCCCCGGCAGCCACCGAGCTGACGGGGCCGTACGTCGCGCGCGAGCGGAGCGGCCGAAAGACACCCTTGCGCAGGATGTTGGCGCACCGAATACTCCCGAGCAGCGCTTGTCAGGAGCATGGCGTGTTCGGCAATCGAACACATCCCCACGTGCTTCATGGCTGCGCCTCACGGGCCCCGAACCCCACAACGGGCCCCCGATTCCCCTCTGGAGGAACGACAAGTGAGGATCAAGCGCACCACCCCACTCAGTGGCACGGCGAGACGTTTGCGTCTGCTCGCCGTCACCACCGGCCTGATCACCGCCGCCGCGCTGGCCGTCCCCGCCGCCAATGCCACCCAGGCACAGACCTTCAGCGCCAACCAGCTCAGTGCCGCGAGCGACGCCGTACTCGACGCGGATGTGGCAGGCACCGCCTGGCTCATCGACAAGACGACCGGCACCGTGGTCGTCACGGCCGACAGCACCGTCTCCCAGGCCGGGATCGCCAAGATCAAGAAGGGAGCCGGAGCCAACGCCGGGGCGATACGTATCCAGCGCACCGCCGGCAAGTTCTCCAAGCTCATCTCGGGCGGCGACGCCATCTACGCCACCAGCTGGCGCTGTTCCCTGGGCTTCAACGTCCGCAGCAGCAGCGGCACCTACTACTTCCTGACCGCCGGTCACTGCACCGAAGGCTTCCCGCCCTGGTACACCAACTCCTCGCGCACCACGAGCATCGGCCCCACGGCCGGATCCAGCTTCCCGGGCAACGACTACGGCATCGTGAGGTACTCCAACACCTCGCTCAGCCACCCGGGCACGGTCGGCAGCCAGGACATCACCAGCGCGGCCAACGCGACCGTCGGCATGTCCGTCTGCCGCCGCGGCTCCACCACCGGCATCCACTGCGGCTCCGTCACCGGGCTGAACGCCACCGTCAACTACGGCGGCGGTGACATCGTCTACGGCATGATCCGCACCAACGTCTGCGCCGAACCGGGCGACAGCGGCGGCTCGCTCTACTCCGGAACCCGGGCCATCGGCCTGACGTCCGGCGGCAGCGGCAACTGCTCCTCCGGCGGCACGACGTTCTTCCAGCCGGTCACCGAAGCGCTCAGCGCCTATGGGGTAAGCGTCTACTGACGCACCACTGGTGCAGCCGGCAGCAGTCGAGCCCTCGTCCGTATACCAGGACGGGGGCTCGACCTCGCGTCCCGGTTTGAGAGGATGTGAGAGCGGTCGGGCGGGGAAGGACGGGGGTTGCGGTCAGTGAAACGCATTGGAGTGACCGGCCACAGAGGCATCCCTCCCGAGGCGTACGGCCATATCCGCGCCGGAATGCGCGCCGTCCTGTGCGGTCACCAGGGCTCGATGGAAGCCCTCTCCAGCCTCGCCGCGGGCGCCGACCAGCTGTTCGCCGACGTCGCGCTGGACTGCGGGGCTGAGCTGACCGTGGTCATTCCCAGCGGGGACTACGAGGACGGCTTCACCGCCCCGGGGGAGCTGGCCCGCTTCCAGCACCTCAGAGGCCTTGCCAGCCGTGAGATCCAGCTGGCCTTTCCGTACTCCACCGACGAGGCCTATTACGCGGCGGGCGCCTATATCGCCGACAACTGCGACCGGCTGCTGGCGGTCTGGGACGGCCACCCCGCCCGCGGCCTCGGCGGCACGGGCGACATCGTCCGTTACGCACGAGACCGGGGCAAGCCCGTCACAGTCATCTGGCGCGACGGCCTGGAGCGCCTGTGACGGAAGCGGCCTTCAACTCCGGTGTCTGACCAGCCAGTCCGTGTGCTGAGGGGACACGATGCGCTCGGTCTCGTAGACCGCGGAGGGCCACTCCACCTCACTCACCGTCGTCTCCATCGCCGTATGCATCGCCGCAAGGTCCTGTTCGACCAGCGAATGTGCGGCGATGAGCGGTTGATGGCGCCGGATCTCGCTCCACGCCAGACAGGCCGCCGCCGATGCCGACAACAAGCCCGCCAGATGGACCGATCCGGCGAGCGAGAAGGTCCTCAGCAGGGCGAGGAAGAGCGCGAGCATCGTGAGCAGTCCGATGGACGCGGACCACAGATGGGTGGCGCGACGGGATATCTCCGTTCGCCGGTGGTACCAGTTGCGCTGTTCGATGAGGCGGTCCCTCACATAGGTCTCCTTGCGGATGCTGAATGTCTTCTCCCTCAATTGCCGCATGGGCGTCGTGATCAGCTCCCCCGCGGCGACCTTCGGCACCCGAGTGCGGGGGTCCTCCCAGCCGACCTTGGTGAGCTCCCGCAGTCCTTCCTCCAGCCTCACGGTGAACAACGCGTCGGCGTCGGTGGAGTGCGAGTCGAACGGCGCTCCGTGGACGGAGTACCGCCAGCACAGAGATTTGATGAACTCTGCTGCGGAGCGGTTGAGTTGCCAATGCGACTTTGCTTTGCGGCTCGACGAGCGATAGCTGAAGACCAGCACCCCGGCATATGCCAACGCGCTGAGCGCTCCGGGGAGTTGGAAGCTGGAGCCGAGCTTGAGCGACGACGGCAGCGCGGCGAGGGCGGCACCCACCACGAGCAGTAGCAGCTGGTAGCGAGTGGCGCCCACAGCCTCACGCTGGCGCGCGATCGCGATCGAGTCCGTGTGATGGTAGAGAATCGGCAGATCATTGTTACGGAAGACCATGCTGTGCAGTGGGCCGGAAAAACCGGTCATGTGCACCCCCGTCTGCAGTTTTGTCTTCACTCTTTAGGCGGAATGGCTTGTTCCGAGCCGTCCTGCGAGAATGCGCCGCAACTCTTTTGTTGCGTATCCATGTGCTGAGTTGCTGCGAGTGGCCATGAGAGTAAAGTCGTGCCGCCAGCATCGCAACGGTGCATGGTATCTGTGCTGGACACACCATCAAGGACGGCCCCCATGACGTTTCAAACCTCAGCCTCCTTCGCCGCTGCGAAGAAGAACCGCGTTCCACTGGCGCAGATCGATGTGCGTGGCACCGATGCCGCGAGCAAGCTGGCCCGGGTCCTCCCGGCCGCCACCGACCGCTCTGTGCGTGCATCCACCTTCAACTCGGCGCTCTAGACTGGCGGAATGACAGGACCCCTGGTCCCATTCCGCGAGATCGTTTTGAAGGTCCACAGCAGATGTGATCTTGCATGTGACCATTGCTATATCTACGAACACGCTGATCAGAGCTGGCGAACCCGCCCGAAGGCAATCTCTGACGAAGCGATTTCCTGGACAGCTCTGCGACTGGCCGAGCATGCCAAGAGCCATGCCCTGCCCTCCGTGTCAGTGATCCTGCACGGAGGGGAGCCTCTTCTGGCGGGGCCCGCACGACTGCGACGCGTCTGTGAGGAGCTCACAAGAGCACTCGACCCGGTCGCCGGACTCGACCTTCGTATCCATACGAACGGCCTTCAACTGAGTCCCTCCTACCTCGACCTCTTCAGCGAGTACAACGTCAGGGTCGGGATCTCCCTCGACGGCGACAAGGCCGCGAACGACCGCCATCGCCGCTTCGCGGACGGGCGCACCAGCCACCCCCTGGTCCTCAGAGCCGTGGACCTGCTCAGGCAGGAGCGCTACCGCCACCTCTACCTCGGTCTTCTCTGCACGATCGACGTGGCCAACGACCCGATCGCCGTGTATGACGCGCTCACCGAGCTGGAGCCCCCGCGGATCGACCTCCTCCTGCCGCACAGCACGTGGGACGACCCGCCGGCCCGCCCCGACGGCTCACCCACCGCCTACGCCGACTGGATCCTGGCGATCTTCGACCGCTGGAACCAGCAGGGCAGGAAGGTGCCGGTACGGCTCTTCGAGTCCGTGCTCTCCACCCTCAGCGGCGGCCCCAGCCTCACCGAATCCCTCGGCCTCGCCCCCACCGACCTCGTCGTCGTGGAAACCGACGGCACCCTGGAGCAGGTCGACTCGCTCAAGAGCGCCTACGAAGGCGCGGCCGCGACCGGATTCGACGTCTTCACCCACCCCCTCGACGATGTCGCGGCCCACCCAGGGGTGAGGGCGCGTCAGCTGGGGCTCGCGGGAGTCGGCGCGGCCTGCCGGCAGTGTCCCGTCGTACGGTCGTGCGGCGGCGGGCTCTACACCCACCGCTACAGCTCCCGCAATGACTTCGACAACACCTCCGTGTACTGCACCGACCTGGAGGCACTGATCCGGGGCATCGAGCAGCGCACGGCCGCGTCCACGGTCCCGCTCGCGGTTCCGGATCCCGGCGTCCTGATGGCCGAGCACCAGGACCTGACGCGCATGCTGCTCGCCGACGTCCATGCGGAACTCGACGGGCGGGGCGGCGAAACCTGGGACGAGGCCTGGGAACTGGCGTCCGCGCTGGAGGAACGCTCCGACGTCCTCGACACGGTCTACGGCCATCCCTACACCTACACCTGGCTCCAGGGGTGCCTGGCCGCACTGCGTGACGGGCTGCCCGAGGCGGCCGATCTCGCTCTCGGGCTGCCCGCGTATCTCGCCGCCGCGGTGGTACGGGGCGGGCTCGACGTCCCCGTCCGGGTGCGCTACGAGGACGGCAGGCTCCGGCTTCCCACGCTCGGCGAGCTACGGCTGACGGGCCAGGACCGGCGGGGCGAGGCCGAGGTGCGGCCGGCGGTCAACGGGTTCCTGGTACGCGTGGACGGCCGCGAGCCGCGCCATGTACACACGGCCGAGGAGAGCGGCGACTGGCGGCCCGTCCGCACACTCGCCGCCGAAGGCCTCCCCGTCCTGCGGCTCGACGATCTCGACCCCTACCGCGACTGCTTCGGAGTCCCGGTCAGGGAGCGGCTCGGCTCACGGGAGGCGGCCTTGTGGGCCGCGCGGCTGGGGGAGGCATGGGCCCTGCTGCGGCAGGCCGCACCGGAACAGGCTTCCGACGCGGCGGACTGTCTGACCACCCTGACCCCGCTGGCCGCGGGCGAGCCGTCGGGGCGGCGGTACGGCTTCGGGGCACTCGGTATCGCCCTGCCCGCCACGCCCGAACAGCTCGCGCCGGCGCTGCTGCGCGGATTCAGGCGAGCCCGGCTGCACGCCCTGCTCGACGTCACGGATCTGTACGCGCAGGACGGCTGGTGGCGCCACCCCGCGCCCTGGCAGGACGAACCGGTCGTGGTGTCCGAGCTGCTGGCCGGGGCCTACGAGCGTGTGGGGCTCGCGGCCTTCGAGCCGGACCTGGCCGAGGAGGCCAAGCGCGCGCTGGAGACCCTGGGGCGGGCGGCGGAGCTGACCGTCGCCGGGCAGCGCCTGCTGGACGAACTGTGGAAAGAGGCCGGCCGTGGGTGAGGAAGGGCCAAGAAGCGCACTGACGCGCTCCCAGCGAGGACTGACGCGCTACGGACCGGCGCCTTCCCCGCGAGGGCTGAGGCGGTCGTTACGGGGGCTGGGCGTACAGGACGGTATGACACTGCTCGTCCATGCCTCCCTGCGCGCCACCGGACTGGAAGCGGAATCCCTCCGTGACGCGCTCCTCGAGGTGCTGGGAGATGACGGCACGCTCGTCGTGCCCGCCTTCACCGCCGACAACTCCGACACCTCACCCTCGTACCGGGCTCGTGTGCGCGGTATGACACCCGAGCAGTCGGCGGCCTTCCGGGCGGACATGCCGGCCTTCGACGCCGCCACGACGCCCAGTCAGGGGATGGGCCGGTTGGCCGAGTCCGTGCGGACCGCCGAGGGGGCCGTGCGCAGTGCCCATCCGCAGACCTCATTCGCGGCGGTGGGACGGCGGGCCGCCGAATTGCTCGCCGTACATCCGCTGACCTCGCATCTCGGCGAGGACTCACCGCTCGGAGCCCTGTACCGGGCGCGGGCCCAGGTGTTGATGATCAACGTGGATTTCGATGTCTGCACCGCATTCCATCTCGCCGAATACAAGACCCGTGCTCCTGCGCGAACCTACCGTTGTGTGGTGTCGCGACCTGGTGGGGGTAGGGAATGGACGGAGTACGAAGACATCGAACTGGACGACAGTGATTTTGGTGCGATCGGCGCCGCCTTCGCCTGGGGTATGGAACAGAAGGGACAACTGGGAGGAAGGCCCGCAAGGTTCTTCTCGATCAGGGAAGCGGTCGACCATGCGGAGCGCTGGATGACCGAAAAGCGGTGTTGATTGACTGAACGTCGGGGGGATGGAGTGTGTCGGGCTCCGGAATGATTAATTCGCTCGCATCTCTCATCGATGCTGGGTGTGAGGTCGGGCGTTCAGGCAGGGCGGGGGGCGTGTGTCGGATTCAGCGCAGCGAGCGGCGGATCATCGGCCGTACTTCTTCTTGAGTTATGCGCATACGCCGAGGTACGGGGCTGGGGGCCCGGACCCGGACATGTGGGTGGAGCGGCTCTTCCGCGATCTGTGCGGCCATGTGATGGCCATGACCGATCTGCCGGCCGGTGCGCCGGCCGGTTTCATGGACCGCGAGATCCGTTCCGGCGAGGGCTGGTCGGAGCGGCTGGGTGAAGTTCTGGCCACCTGCCGGGTGTTCGTCCCGCTCTTCTCGCCGCGCTATTTCGCCAGTGAGATGTGCGGCAAGGAGTGGTACGCCTTCGCCCAGCGGGCGATCTACCACCAGGCGAAGAGCAACAGACCCGCCGAGGCGATCGTGCCCGCCCTGTGGGTGCCCATGCCGCCGGAGCAACTGCCGGGCCCCGCCGAGCGGTTGCAGTTCAACCACCGCGCCTTCGGCGACCGCTATGTCACCGACGGGCTCTACGGACTGATCAAACTCCGGATATTCGCAGAGGAGTACGAGGCTGCCGTCTATGAACTCGCCAAACGCATCGTCAGCGTGGCCGACACTACGCGCGTCGGCTCCGGCAGCCCGGTGGACTACCGGCAGGCGCCCAGCGCCTTCGGCAAGCCCAGCGGCGGTCCCCGTCCGATGCATGTGACGGTTGCCGCGCCGACCAGCCACGACCTGCCCGAAGGCCGGGCCCCCGAGTACTACGGCAAACAGTCCCAGGACTGGAATCCCTATCACCCGGACTCCGCCAGGCCGTTGGCGTATGTCGCCCAGGACCTGGTGCGCTCGCTCAACTACCAGGCGACGGTCTCCTCGTTCGACCACGAGTCGCCGCCCGACGCCGGCCAGCCGCCCACCCGGCCCGAGATACTTCTCGTGGACCGCTGGGCCCTGGAGGACGAGGACCGCCGTCAGCGCCTCGCCGCCTTCGACGCGGAGCCGCGCCCCTGGGTGAGCGTCATCGTCCCCTGGAACCGTGACGACCCGCAGAGCCGGACCACCGAGGCCGAGTTGGCCGAGAAACTGGAGCGGACCATGCCGCATCAGCTGCGCCACGGCCGGGCGGCCAGCCGGGCAGCCGCCAGAGGAGTGCTCAGCATGGAGGCCTTCGGCCAGATCCTGCCCCAGGTGGTGGAGTCGGCGGCCCAGGAGTATCTGCGGCACGCCGAGGTCTTCCCGCCCGCGGCGCCGCCGCCCCCCGGAGCCCGCTCGTCCGAGCGGCCCCGGCTGCGCGGCCCGATGGCCGAGTACGGCACCACTCACTACGTCCCGAACACGCGTGGAATCGCCCCCGATGCGGAGGACACGGATGACAGCCAGTCGTGACGGGCGCATCGTCACCTTCTATTCCTACAAGGGAGGTACGGGTCGCACGATGGCCCTGGCCAACGTGGCCTGGATCCTCGCCGCGAACGGCAAGCGGGTCCTGGCGGTCGACTGGGATCTCGAAGCCCCCGGCCTGCACCGCTTCTTCCATCCCTTCCTCGACCCGTCCACGCTCGGTGCCACCACCGGGGTCATCGATCTGATCACCGAGTACGCCTGGGCGGCGACCAGCCCCGAGCCGCGCCGCGACGACTGGCACCGTGACTACGCGCGTATCCAGCCGCACGCCGTCTCCCTCACCCCCGAGAACCTGGGCTGGGAGTTCCCCGACGGGGGCACGCTCGACTTCGTCTCGGCGGGCAAGCAGAACCGCGAGTACTCCGCGACCGTCTCCACCTTCGACTGGGACAACTTCTACGACCGTCTCGGCGGTGGCCACTTCTTCGACGCGCTGCGCGAGGACATGAAGGCCAACTACGACTACGTCCTCATCGACAGCCGCACCGGCCTCAGCGACATCGCCGACATCTGCACCGTCCATCTGCCCGACGTGCTCGTGGACTGCTTCACCCTCAGCGACCAGTCCATCGACGGCGCGGCAGCGGTGGCGCGGCAGATCGACGAGCGCTACGGCGGCCGCGGCATCAAGATCTACCCGGTCCCGATGCGGATCGACGAGGGCGAGAAGGAGAAGGCGGACGCCGGACGGGCCCTGGCCCGGCTGAAGTTCGACCGGTTCCCGGGCGGGCTCGCGGGCGAGGACCTCACCGCCTACTGGGGCGCGGTGGAGATTCCGTACCGGCCCTACTACGCCTACGAGGAGACCCTGGCCACCTTCGGCGACGAAGCCGGCCTGACCAACTCCCTGCTCTCCGCCTTCGAACGGCTCACCTCGGTCGTCACCGAACAGCGGATCACCTCGATGCCCGCGGTCGGCGAAGAGGTCAGGCTCCGCATCAGGGACGCCTTCACCCGCCGCCGCCCCGCCCTGCCCGCCGACCTCTACCTCAGCTATGTGGCCGAGAACCGCATGTGGGCCGACTGGGTCGAGTACCAGCTCTCGCGGGCCGGGTTCCGGGTCGTGCCGCGCGACGTCTCGGCCGAGCGGGACCCGGCGGACGCGGCCGAACTCGCCGCCGAGAACGCCGCGCGCACCGTCGTGCTCCTGTCCAGCGCCTATCTCAAGTCCGCCCGGGCGGTGGAGGTCTGGTCGCGCGCCGCGGCCGAGGACCCCGGCGGAGGCCGGCACCACCTCATGGCGATCCGGGTCGGGGACGTCAGACTCACCACCCCCTACATCGACCGCAACCCGGTCGATCTCTTCCGGCTCGACGAGGTGCACGCCACCACCGCGCTGCTGCGCGCACTCGACCGCCCGGTCCAGCTGCCCGACAGCGCATCGCCGGGACCGCGATTCCCCGGCACGGTCCCCAAGATCTGGAACGCGCCGCCCCGCAACCCCGGTTTCACCGGACGCTCGGTGGTGCTCGAGCGGATGCGCGACCAGCTCGGCGGCGGCATGGCGGTGGCCGCGGTACTGCCCCAGCCGCAGACGCTGTACGGGCTCGGCGGCGTCGGCAAGACCCAGGTCGCCCTGGAGTACGTCCACCGCTTCATGGCGGACTACGACCTGGTGTGGTGGATCTCCTCCGAGCAGCCCGACGACGTGGTCGCGGGCCTCGCCGAACTCGCCGTACGCCTCGGTGCCCAGGGCGGCGAGGACATGGCGGCCGCCTCCCAGGAGGCCATCGATCTGCTGCGGCGCGGAGTGCCGTCCTCACGCTGGCTGCTGGTCTTCGACAACGCCGACGACCCGGAGCGGCTGAAGCAGTTCTTCCCGCCCCAGGGACCCGGGCACATCCTCGTCACCTCCAGGAACCAGACCTGGTCGCAGTACGGGGACGCGCTGCCCGTCGACGTGTTCCTGCGCGAGGAGTCCATCGAGCACCTCCAGCGGCGCGCCCGCGGACTGACCGTCGAGGATGCCGACCAGGTCGCCACCGCCGTCGGGGATCTGCCGCTCGCCGTCGAGCAGGCCGCGGCGTGGATCGCGGAGACGGCCACGCCGGTCGCCGAGTATCTGGAGCAGCTCAAGGACCAGGCCGCGAGCGTGCTCGCGCTCAACCAGCCCGCCGGTTACCCCGAGCCGGTCGCCGCGACCTGGAACGTCTCCATCGAGCGGCTCAAGGAACGCTCACCGGCCGCGGTGCGCCTGCTCCAGCTCTGTGCGTTCTTCGCACCCGAGCCGATTTCCGCGAACCTGCTCTACAGCAAGGAGATGATCGACGCACTCAAGCCGTACGACGCCTCCCTCCAGGAGAAGCTCGTTCTCGGCCGGGTCATCCGCGAGATCGGCCGGTTCGCGCTGGCCAAGGTCGACCAGGTCTCCAACTCCATCCAGGTCCACCGGCTTGTGCAGGCGGTCATCCGCTCCCAGCTGACCGAGCAGGAGCAGCAGGACGCACGGCACGCCGTCCACCGCGTCCTCGCCGGCGCCCGGCCCGACGACGACGAGCCGATCGACAACCCCGAGACCTGGCCGCGGTTCGCCACCATCTGGCCGCATCTGGGCACCTCCGAGGCCCGGTTCTGCAAGGAGCCGGAGACCCGGCGGCTGCTGATCGACCGGGTGCGCTACCTGTGGAAGCGCGGCGATCTGAACACCGCGTACACGCTCGCCGAAGAACTGCGCGAGAGCTGGCGCGAGATGCTCGGCAACGACGATCTCCAGTATCTGTATCTGCGCTTCCACCTCTCCAACATCCTTCGTTCGCAAGGGCGTTATGTGGAGGCCAAGGAGCTGGACGAGGTCACACTGGAGCGTCAGCAGGCGGTTCTGGGCCTGTCCCATCCGCATACGTACATGACCACCAGCGGTCTCGCGATGGACCTGGGCACGCTCGGCCAGTACGGCAGGGCGATGGAACTGGCCACCGAGGCACACGAGGGATTCAGCCAGATCTTCCACGAGTCCCATCCGCGTACGCTCGCCGCCGCCAACAACCTCGCGCTGAACATGCGCATGGTCGGTCAGTACGCCAGGGCGCGCGAGATCGACCAGGAGGTCTTCGACCGGCGCACCGAAGTCCTTGGCACGGAGCATCCGTACACCCTGTCCTCGGCGATGAACCTGGCGCGCGACCTGCGTGAGGTCGGACGGTACGAGGACTCCGTCTCGCTGCTCAGCCGGACGTACGAGCTCTACAAGGAGCAACTGGGCCGGACCTTCCCCGGCACGCTGGCCGCGGCCAAGAGCCTCGCCGTCTCGCTGCGCAGGGCAGGCAGGCTGGAGGACGCGCGCCGGCTGACCACGGCCACACGCAACCGCTATCGGGCCAAGTACACCTCGGCCAACCCGGACTCGCTCGCCTGCGACCTGAACCTGGCGGCCGACCTGTTCGCGGCCGGCGAGCCGGTGGCCGCGCGGGACCTGGCGCAGGAGGTCGTCGACCAGTACCGGAAGGTGCCGGGCGAACGGCATCCGTACACCCTCGCCGCCAGCAACAACCTCGGCATCTTCCTGTGGGGCTGCGGCGATGCCGAGGCGGCGGAGGCGGTGCTGCTGAAGGTGTCCAGGACGATGCGGGAGGTTCTGGGCGAAAGCCATCCGCACGCCCTGTACGGCACGATCAACCTTGCCAACGCCCTTGCCGATCTGGGCGGTCTGGAGGAGGCGCTGGAGATCGAACAGCGGACGGTGACCCGGCTGCGGGAGGTGCTGGGGCAGCACCATCCGGAGGTGCTCGGCATCGCGTCCAACATGTCCGTCACGCTCGGCCTCCTCGGCCGCAAGGACGAGTCGGTGCGGCTGAGGACGGAGACGGTGGAGGAGCTGCAGCGGCTGCTCGGCGACGACCATGCGCTGACCCGAATCGCCCGCGACGAACGCCGCGTCCACCGCGACCTGGAGCCTCTGGCGGTCTGACGGGGCTTCGCCCCGGACCCGTGCCTCGTGCGCCGGACGGGCTGAATTCTTCAGCCCGTCCGGCGTTCGAGGTCATGCGGCTGGAGGCCGTAGGTCAGGTCTCCAGCAGCCACGTCAGCACCCGCGGCAACGCATGCAGCGCATCAAAGTGCGCCGCCGCCGGTTCGAGCACCGCGGTCGCCCCCGGAATCCGCTGCGCCAGCCACCTCGAGTGCCCCACCGGCGAGAACACGTCCTTCTCGCCGTGCCACAGCATCACGGGACCCTTGATGTCCGCCGGGTCGAACCCCCACGGGCTGCAGAAGGCGAGCGCGTCGTCGATCCACCCGTACGCCGACGTACGCAGTGCCTCCTGGTAGTTGCGAAGCAGCATCGACCTGACACCCGCGTCCGCCACCACCATCCGGTCGGAGTCCGTCAGCTCCCGGCGCAGATCGTCGAGGAGCCGGATCGGGTCCTTCCTGATCTCCGCGGACCTCACGATGAACCGCTGGACCAGCCCCGCCGGGTCGTCGGACGCCGTGGTGTACTCCAGGACGTTCGACGCGGCCATCCCCTCGAACCAGTCGAGCCCGTCCGCGTCCCTGGGCGCGAGCGTCACCAGCGCGGCGGTACGGGTGATCCGTTCCGGCATCAGGGCCGCGCACGCCAGTGCGTGGGGCGCGCCGCCCGAGCGGCCCACCACGGCGAACCGGTCAAGGCCGAGCTCGTCGGCGATCGCCAGTACGTCCTCGGCCACATCGGCGACGCTGCGGCCCGCGAGCCGGTCCGAACCGCCGTAGCCGGGACGGTCGTACGCGATCAGCTGGGTGCCGCGCTGGTACAGGACCATGCCGCGCGGCGCCGGGCCGAGACGGCTGCCCGGGGTGCCGTGCAGCAGGAAGACGGGTCTGCCGCGCGGATCCCCCAGCCGTTCCACCATCAGATGCCGCCCGTCCTTTGCGCGCACCCGACGTCGCAGCACTCCGCGTCCCCCTCCGTGTATGTGCCCTGTGCAAACAGAATGAGCCAGGCATTCCCCGCCCGTTCGATGATTACCCATCAAGGGGCCCGACCGGGACTCCCTTTGACGTCATTTGGGGGTACCGTCGAAGAGGAACGTGCAGGCGCGTCCACATCGCACCCCAGGGGGCCGTGATGGTAGAGGCACTGGTGGCGGCCGCAGCGACCGTCGCGTCCGCGGGCGTCGTCTGTCTGATGGCGGCGGCCCGTGTCGTGAAGCAGTACGAACGAGGTGTGGTCTTCCGGCTCGGAAGGGTCCGATCCTCCGTGCGCGGCCCGGGCTTCACGCTCATACTCCCGTTCGTGGACCGGCTCCGTAAAGTCAACATGCAGATCGTGACGATGCCGGTGCCCGCGCAGGACGGCATCACCAGGGACAACGTGACGGTGCGTGTCGACGCGGTCATCTACTTCAAGGTCGTGGACGCCTCCGAGGCCATCGTGCAGGTGGAGGACTACCGTTTCGCGGTCTCGCAGATGGCGCAGACCTCGCTGCGGTCGATCATCGGCAAGAGCGATCTGGACGATCTGCTGTCGAACCGCGAAAAGCTCAACCAGGGGCTGGAGTTGATGATCGACAGTCCGGCCATGGGATGGGGTGTGCAGATCGACCGGGTGGAGATCAAGGACGTGTCCCTGCCCGAGACGATGAAGCGCTCGATGGCGCGGCAGGCCGAGGCGGACCGTGAGCGGCGGGCGAGGGTCATCAACGCCGACGCGGAGCTGCAGGCGTCCAAGAAGCTGGCCGAGGCGGCCGGAGTGATGTCGGACCAGCCCGCCGCCCTTCAACTCCGGCTGTTGCAGACCGTGGTGGCCGTCGCGGCGGAGAAGAACTCCACGCTGGTGCTGCCGTTCCCGGTGGAGCTGTTGCGCTTCCTCGAACGCGCCCAGCAGCCGGCGCCCCAGCCGCCGCTGTCACCGTCGGATTCCGGCTCTGCGCAGTCGGGAACAGGACAGGACTAGGTCGTGTCTTCAAAGTCCCGTCTGCCTGGCGGGCGGACGACGCTACTTTGAAGACACTCCCAGTCCTTACGCCCCGCCCATGGGCCGGTTGCATGCGGTGTTCGCACATCGGAACCGCCCTGTGCGAACGCTTCCTGTGAAGACACAGTGAACGCACCTGTGTTGTCGTGTGCCCGTCCTGAAGTCGACCTTGTGTGCTACCAGTCGGTATCGGAATAGTGGGCGCCCCATCCTCCGTGTCCCGGCACCCCACTGCCCCGACACGGCCCCACAGGAGGTCGATGTTGAAGCACCGACGGATACCCAAGAGAAAAGCGGCGATAGCGGGCGGCGCGGTTGTCGCCCTGGTGGCCGCCGGCGTCACCTTCCAGAGTGCGAACGCCAGTGACGACACCGAGCAGTTCGACGTCAAGTCTCTGTCGGCGGTTGCGGCCGGAAATCTTGCCTCCACCCTGAGCAAGACTCTGGGGGGCGACGCGGCGGGCACGTACTACGACGCCGACACCAAGGCGCTCGTCGTCAACGTCCTCGACGAGAAGGCGGCCAAGTCGGTACGCAAGGCGGGCGGCAAGGCCCGGATTGTTGAGAACACGCTCGCCGAGCTGAAGTCCGCTCGGCAGACCCTCACCACCAAGGCGACCATCCCCGGCACCTCGTGGGCCGTCGACCCCGTCACCAACAGGGTCGTCGTCACCGCCGACCGTACGGTCAAGGGCGCGCAGTGGACCAAGCTCAGCCAGGTCGTCAAGGCCCTGGGCGGCAAGGCCGAACTGAAGAAGTCCGCGGGGGAGTTCAAGCCCTTCATCGCGGGCGGAGACGCGATCACCGGGGGCAGCGGCCGCTGCTCGCTCGGGTTCAACGTCGTCAAGGACGGCCAGCCGTTCTTCATCACGGCCGGGCACTGCACCGAGTCGATCTCCACCTGGTCCGACAGCAGCGGCAAGGAGATCGGCCAGAACGCGGAGTCCAGCTTCCCCGACAACGACTTCGGCCTGGTCAAGTACACCGCTGAGGTGGAGCACCCCAGCGAGGTGAACCTCTACAACGGCAGCACGCAGGCCATCACCAAGGCCGGTGACGCCACCGTCGGCATGAAGGTGACCCGCAGCGGCTCGACCACCCAGGTGCACGACGGCGAGGTCACCGGGCTCGACGCCACCGTGAACTACGGCAACGGCGACATCGTCAACGGCCTCATCCAGACCACGGTCTGCGCCGAGCCGGGCGACAGCGGCGGCTCGCTCTTCGCGGGCGATACCGCGATCGGGCTGACCTCGGGCGGCAGCGGCGACTGCTCAGCGGGCGGTGAGACCTTCTTCCAGCCGGTGACGGAGGCGCTGTCCACGTTCGGCGCCGAGATCGGCTGACGCGCTGGAGCCTCACCCCGGACCCGCTTCGCCCCGGACCCCTGGCCATCGAGGCGCCGGGTCCGGGGCGAAGTCGCGGTTCATGCTGTCGGCCTGCGGCTCCGCAGCAGCGCCAGCACCATCGTGACCAGCGCTCCTCCCGCCGCCCATGCGGCGAGGATCCACATCGGGCCGGTCATGCCGTTGCCCTTGAAGTACGCGATGGAGCGCGCCGAATAGGTGCCCGCGCCCGGTGGCAGCGCCGGTCCGATGGCCCGCCAGAACGGCGGCAGCAGCGGATACGGATACGCCCCGCCCGCGCTCGGATTGCCGAAGACCACCACCAGCAGGATCGCCAGACCGATACCGACGATGCCCGCGAGGCTCTGGAAGGCCAGCGTGATCGCCCCTACCGCGAAGACCAGCAGCGTGCCGAGCCCCCACAGGGCCATGAAGCTGCCGGGCAGCGCGTCCAGGACCGGGCCCGCGATCACCGTACCCAGCAGGCCGGCGGAGACCGAGTACAGCAGCAGCGCGCCCAGTCTGATCAGGGCCCGGGCCGTGTTGGCGGGCTGCGCGCCATAGCTGATCGCGAGGATCGCGGCACACAGATAGCCGCCCACGCACCAGCCGATGACCAGGTAGAACGAGGAGAGCCCGCGCGCGTCACCACTGGCGTTGGGGACCACGTCCACGACGGCCACCGTGCGCCGCTGCGCCCTTTCCGTCGTCGCGACGACCTCAGTGAGAGCCTGCGCGAGTGAGGCGCCCGATGCGGTGGCGACCAGGAGTTTGTCGGCGGCGCCCCGCGGGTCGACGATCAGTGCCCCGTCGACGTCGCGGTTCTTGATCTGCTGCACCGCCGTCGCCTCGTCCTCGACGGCCCGCGGGTCGAGCGGATCGCCGGGCAGCGCGGAGAGCCGCGCCAGGGCCTGGTCGGTGATCCGCACCGCGGGTGTGACGACGGCCAGCGGGATCTCATGCGGCTTCGGATTGTGGAAGGCGCCGATGTACGAGGCGATGAAGGCGAGCTGGAGCGCCAGCACCCCGGTGATCAGGACGGCCGCCCGCACACTCACCGCGTCCTTGAGTTCGTCCACGAAGCCTTTGCGCGGGCCGTCAGAGGTCCTGTTCATGGGCCCCACGCTCCGTGTCGGCCGGTGTTTTCGCAGGTGGGAGGCGACCGAATGGCGGAGGTGGCGCCCGTGTGACACGTGTCGTACGAATGTTCGAAACTTGGTCTATGGTGGAAGACGGGGGGAGGTGAGACGACTGATCCAGGAGGTGCAGGTGCCCGGGTTCACGCATCTGCACACCGTCTCCGGGTTCTCCCTGAGGTACGGGGCCTCGCACCCGGAGCGGCTTGCGGAGCGCGCCGCCGAGCGGGGTATGGACGCCCTCGCGCTGACCGACCGCGACACCGTCGCGGGCGCGGTCCGCTTCGCCAAGGCCTGCGCGCAAGAGGGCGTGGGGGTGCGGCCGCTCTTCGGTGTCGATCTCGCGGTGGGGGAGCGGGTGCACAAAGAGGGGCCCTCCGAGCGGCGGCGTACCCCGGTGCGCGGCGGTGCGTTCGTCGACGAGTCCGCGCCCCGTACGGTCTATCTCGCCCGGTCCCGCGAGGGCTGGGCCGAGCTGTGCCGGCTGGTGAGCGCCGCCCACGCTGCCGGCGACGGCAGCCCGCTGCTGCCCTGGGCCGACAACCACGGCGAAGACCTGACCGTACTGCTCGGACCGGCCTCCGAGATCGGCCGTGCACTGACCGCGGGACGCCCCGACCGCGCGGCCAGGCTGCTCGTGCCCTGGCGGGAGTGCTACGGCGACAGCCTGCGCCTGGAAGTCGTGCACCACGGCCGGGGCGACACCGGACCCGGCTCGCTGCGCCAGGCCGCCCGCACCCTCGGCTTCGCCGCCGAACAGGGCGTTCGGGCCGTGCTCACCAATGCCGTCCGGTACGCCGACCAGGGACAGGGTCCGGTCGCCGACGTCCTCGACTCGGCCCGCCGCCTGGTCCCGATCGACGCGCACAAGGGCCTCGACAGCGGTGAGCGCTGGCTCAAGGAACCGGCCGCGATGGCCCGGATCGCCGAGCGCGTCGCCGAGGCCGCAGGCTTCCGCTGCGACACCGCGCACCGGCTGCTCGCCATGACGGAGGAGGCGGCGGCCGCGTGTCTGGTCGACCCCGAGGACGATCTGGGCATCGGCGCCGTCCACTTCCCCGAGCCGCATCTGGTCGGCGCCGGGCGCCGTACCCCGCAGCGGGTGCTGGCCTCCCGAGCCGCCGCCGGAATGGTGCTGCGCGGCTACGGCGGCCGCCGTGAGTACTGGGAGCGGATGCACCACGAGCTGGACATCATCGCGCACTGGGGCTACGCCTCGTACTTCCTGACGGTGGCTCAAGTCGTCGACGACGTGAAGAAGATGGGTGTCCGGGTCGCGGCACGCGGCTCCGGCGCCGGGTCGCTCGTCAACCATCTCCTCGGCATCGCACACGCCGACCCCGTCGAGCACGGGCTGCTGATGGAGCGCTTCCTGTCCAAGCGGCGTTCCGTACTGCCCGACATCGACATCGATGTGGAGTCCGCCCGCAGGCTCGAGGTGTACCGCGCGATCATCGGCCGTTTCGGCGAGGAGCGGGTCGCGACGGTCGCCATGCCCGAGACCTATCGGGTGCGCCATGCGGTACGGGACGTGGGTGCCGCGCTCTCCATGGACCCGGCCGAGATCGACCGGATCGCCAAGTCCTTCCCGCACATCCGCGCTCGCGACGCCCGCGCGGCCATGGAGGAACTGCCCGAACTCCGTTCGCTGGCAGGGGAGAAGGAGAGATGCGGACGGCTGTGGGAGCTGGTCGAGGCGCTGGACGCGCTGCCGCGCGGGATCGCCATGCACCCGTGCGGAGTGCTGCTCTCGGACGCCACCCTCCTCACCCGTACGCCGGTGATGCCCACCAGCGGCGAGGGCTTTCCCATGTCGCAGTTCGACAAGGAGGACGTGGAGGACCTGGGGCTGCTCAAGCTCGATGTCCTGGGGGTGCGGATGCAGTCGGCGATGGCGCACGCGGTCGCCGAGCTGCGGCGCACGACGGGTCAGGAGCTCGACCTCGACGACCCGGCGCAGGTGCCGCCGGGCGACCCGGCCACGTATCAACTCATCAAATCCACCGAGACCCTGGGCTGCTTCCAGATCGAGTCGCCGGGCCAGCGGGATCTGGTCGGCAGGCTGCAGCCGTCGAACTTCCACGATCTGGTCGTCGACATCTCGCTCTTCAGGCCGGGGCCGGTCGCCGCCGACATGGTGCGCCCGTTCATCGAGGCCCGGCACGGCCGGGCGCCCGTCCGCTATCCGCATCCGGACCTGAAGGGGCCGCTGGAGGAGACATACGGAGTGGTCGTCTTCCACGAGCAGATCATCGAGATGGTGAACATCATGACCGGCTGCGGTCGCGACGAGGCCGACCGGGTGCGGCGCGGGCTGTCCCACTCCGAGTCGCAGGGGAAGATCAAGGTCTGGTTCGCCCAGCACGCGGAGGCGAAGGGGTACGCGCCCGAAGTGGTCGCCCGCGCCTGGGAGATCATCGAGGCCTTCGGCTCGTACGGCTTCTGCAAGGCGCACGCGGTGGCCTTCGCCGTGCCGACCTATCAGTCGGCCTGGCTCAAGGCGCACCATCCGGCGGCCTTCTACGCCGGGCTGCTCACGCACGACCCCGGGATGTATCCGAAGCGGCTGCTGCTGGCGGACGCGAGACGGCGCGGGGTGCCGGTGCTGCCGCTGGATGTGAACCGGTCCGCATCCGCTCACCGAATCGAACTGGTGCCTGGTTCGCCTGACCGGTGGGGCCTGCGGCTCGCGCTCTTGGACGTCCACGGCATCAGCGAGGCCGAGGCGGCACGGATCGAGGCCGGGCAGCCCTACTCCTCACTGCTGGACTTCTGGCAGCGGGCCCGCCCCGGCCGGCCGGTCGCCGAACGGCTCGCGCAGGTGGGCGCGTTGGACGCCTTCGGCGCGAACCGCCGCGATCTGCTGCTGCATCTCGCCGAACTCCACCGAGGGCAGCGGGGTTCGGGCAGGTACGGCAGTCAGCTCCCCCTGAGCGATGGGCAGAAGACGGCCCCGGTCGGACTCCCCGACCTGGGCGACACGGAACGCCTCAGCGCCGAGCTGAGCGTCCTCGGCATGGACGCCTCCCGTCATCTGATGGGAGATCACCATGCCTTCCTGAAGGAGCTGGGAGTGGTCTCGGCACACCGGCTGCGCTCGGCGGAGCATGGGCGGACGGTGCTGGTCGCGGGCGCGAAGGCGGCCACCCAGACCCCGCCGATCCGGTCCGGCAAGCGGGTCATCTTCACCACGCTCGACGACGGCACGGGCCTGGTCGACCTCGCCTTCTTCGACGACAGCCATGCCGCGTGCGCACACACCGTCTTCCACTCCTGGCTGCTGCTGGTACGCGGAGTGGTGCAGCGGCGCGGACCGCGCAGCCTCAGCGTGGTCGGCGCGGCGGCCTGGAATCTGGCGGAACTGGTGGAGCTGCGGCGTACGGGCGGGCTCGACGCGGTCGCGGCACGGCTGGCGGAGCCCGTGCCCGCGGAAGATACGGCTCCGGCCGACAGCGGCCGCCGTATCCAGCTCTCGACGGGTTATGAGATGAACCCCTGGGCGGACCTCCAGCCTCCGGGCGAAGGGACCCCCACCGGGCGGAAGCTGTGGCACCAGAGCCCGGGGAGCGCGGGATGATCCTCTACGTACGCTTCAGGCCGGCCCAGGCGCTCGGATCCGGCGGGGTCGAGGCGATCCTGCCGTCCCTGCTCGGCCTGGCCGAGGACATCAGCCCCGTCGTGCAGGCGCTCCCGCCCGATGCCGCGCTCATCGATGTGCGCGGCGCCGAACGGTACTTCGGCCGGGATGCCGCCCAACTCGCCTCGCTGCTGCGGGTACGGGCGCTCGCACACTGCGGAGTGGACTGCGTGATCGGAGCGGGCCCGGGCCCGATGCTGGCCAGGATGGCGGCACGGGAGGCCGCACCCGGGACGACCCTGGTGGTGACGGACGCCGAGACGGCCGGGTTCCTGGCCGGCAAACCGGTCGCTGCGCTGGACGGCGTGGGAACGGCCACGGCCCGCTCTCTGTGTGTGTACGGCCTCGACTCCGTCGGCAGGGTCGCCGAGGCGCCGCTCCCCGTGCTCCAGCGGATCGTCGGCGCGCGGGCCGGCCGCGAGCTGTGGGAGCGGGCGCGCGGCATCGACCGTACGACGGTCGTCCCGAACGCCGCCGCGCGCTCGGTCGCGGCCGAACGGGCCTTCTCGCGCGACGAGCTGGACCCCGTACGCCACCGCAGGGCGCTGCTCTCGATCGCCGAGGAGCTGGGGCTGAGGATGCGCGGCGAGGGCCAGGTGTGCCGCGCGCTGAGCCTGACCGTGCGGTACGCCGACCGGTCCTCGACCACCCGGGCGCGCAGCCTGCGCGAGCCGACCGCCCACTCCGCGGCGCTCACCGAGGCCGCGTACCGGATCCATGAGTCGCTCGGCCTGCAGCGGGCCCGGGTGCGGAGCCTCACTCTGCGGGCCGAGGACCTGATCCCCGTCGAACAGGCCGCGCGGCAGCTGACGTTCGACCCCGCGGACGAACGGGCGCGGCGGATCGAGGCGGTGGCGGACCGGGCGCGGGCGAGGTTCGGGCCGCGGGCGGTCGTGCCGGGCTCACTCGCCGCATAACGGGTGTACAGACGCGTCTTATTGACACGGATTCAGTTTTTACTCGCGCGTAACTTCCATTCTTGGGTTACCCGTGCGTAATTTGACATGAGCAAGCCGCAAATCCAGCCACCACCCCACCCCACCCCACGCATCACGCATCACCTCACCCCACGCATCACCCACCGCACCAGCCATCGCACCAGCCATCGCTACTCCCTTGAGCCGCAAGGAGACAGCCCGATGCTGCCCTGGAAACGTGCCCTCAGACCGGTTGCCGCCCTACTGCTGGCCGTGTCTGTTGCCCTCACGCCCGCCGCCGCCGCCCATGCCGATTCAGCCACCGAATCGGCTCCCCACAGCGGCTGGAACGACTACTCCTGCAAGCCCTCCGCCACCCACCCCCGCCCCGTCGTCCTCGTCCACGGCACCCTCGGGAACTCCGTGGACAACTGGCTCGGCCTCGCTCCGTACCTGGTGCACCGCGGTTACTGCGTCTTCAGCCTGGACTACGGGCAGCTCCCCGGCGTGCCCTTCTTCAACGGCCTCGGCCCGATCGACAAGTCGGCCGGGCAGCTCAACACGTACGTCGACAGCGTGCTGGCCGCGACCGGCGCATCGAAGGCGGACCTCGTCGGCCACTCCCAGGGCGGCATGATGCCGCGCTACTACCTCAAGTTCCTGGGCGGGGCGGACAAGGTGAACGCGCTGATCGGACTCGCACCCGACAACCACGGGGCGACGCTGAGCGGTCTGGCCAATCTGCTGCCGTACTTCCCGGGCGCGGAGGACCTGCTCACCTCCGCCACCCCGGGGCTGGCCGACCAGATGGTTGGCTCCGCGTTCCTCACCAAGCTCAACGCGGGCGGTGACACCGTGCCCGGCGTTCGCTACACCGTCATCTCCACCAAGTACGAGGAGGTGGCGACCCCGTGGCGCTCGCAGTACCTCGACGGAGCGAACGTACGCAACGTCCTGCTGCAGGACCTGTGCGCGGTCGACCTGTCGGAGCATCTGGCGATCGGGCTGTTCGACCGGATCGCGTTCCACGAGGTGGCGAACGCGCTGGACCCGTCACATGCGTCGCCGACGAACTGCGCGTCCGTCTTCTCCTGAGAACACGTCTGAGAGACACGTCTGAGAACATATGACTGCGGTCCGTTCCCCGGCAGGGGGACGGACCGCAGCCATGTCGGGCGGCTAGCGCGAGTGGCGGCCACGGCGCACGGAGCCGAGCATCACGGCTGCGCCGAGGGCGAGGACCGCGGCACCGCCGACGGCGATGTACGGGGTGCTGCTCTCGCCGCCGGTCTCGGCGAGGTTCTCGGTGCCGGTGCCGGTGGCGGGCTGGGCGGAGCCGTTGACCTCGGGAGCGTTGTCGGCGGCGTTGTCGGCGGGAGCGGCCGGAGCTGTGGTGCTCTTCCCGTGATCGCCCCCGTGACCGTTGTGGTCGACGGTGGACTTGTCCGCGCCGTCCTCGATCTCCTCGTCGGACGGCGCGGACGGGGTCGGCGCGGGGGCACCGCCGGTGTTGCCGTTGTCCCGCCCGAACACCACGTCGGAGCAGGTGTAGAAGGCCTCGGGAGAGTCCGAGCGCTGCCAGATGGAGTAGATCAGGTGCCGTCCGGACTTGTTCGGGACGATGCCGTCGAAGACGTACTCACCGTTGACCAGCTTGGGGTCGGTGACCTTCGCGAAGGGCTTGCCCTCCAGGTCCGACCAATTGAGGGGCTTGCTCGGGTTGTACCCGTCCTTCGTGAGGTACAGCTCGAAGGATCCCTTGTGCGGGGCGGTCGCCTTGTAGCGGAAGGTGTGATTGCCGGAGGCGAGGGTCGAGGCGGGCCAGTCGACGCGCGGCAGGTCGAGTCCCTTGTACTTGTCACGGCCCGCGCTGCACAGCTTGCCGTCCGGTATCAACTGCTTGTGGTTGCCCGCTGCGTTGGCGATGTTGACTTCGTTCCAGTCGTAGAAGGCCTGCGTCCCACTGGCGGCGACCGCGGCCTTGCACGCAGCGGACTTCGGACTCTCGGGTCCCTCGGCAAAACAGGCGGACACGCGGCTGACCGGGTCGGTCATCGACCCGTGCGCGAAGGCCGGCCCCGCAGCCACGCCGGCAAGCGCGAGGGGCGCGAACCCGAGGGCGGCGAGGGAGATGACCTTACGGCGAGCGGTCATGGTGACGGTACTCCTTCAACAGCGGCATATGGGGGGACCCGCGGCAGGCCCGAACGGGCGGCGCGGCCCCCCGTAGGACATCTGCACCGACCGCTCGAACCGGCCCCGACGACGAGCAAGCTAGCCGCTCGGAAGGGGGAAATCGCCTGCTGGGAGGGGGTGATGGCCATACTTATGGTGCGTTTAAGGGGCCGCTAAGTGAGGGCTGAGGAAGGGGCGGCGCCGAGGGAGCTCAGGGTCTGTCGTCCCTGCCCCTCCGGCCGAAGAAGCAGTCCGGGGACACCGGCATCATCAGGATGATCTTTCGCATCACTGTCCTCGCGGGAGTCGTCAGGTCCCGGGTTGCACCAGTCAGTCGCGGTGGCGACGATACGCCTCCGGGTTCACCGTGCCGCGTATCGACCGGCCCGCCCCCTCGTCCGGATCCGGTCAGCCCGCGCTCGATCCCCCCGAACTCGCCTGCCACTCGCGTCCGATCCCTCGCAGCAGCGCCGGATACACCCCCAGGTACCGGAACGGCTTGATACCCAGCATGTAGACGCTGCCGAACAGTCCGTTCGGTTTCACCAGGACGGCCATCTGGCCGCGGTAGCCGCCGGCACCGTCCGGGACCCAGCCGATGTGCATCACCCCGTGCATGGTCCGGTTGGCGATCTCGGCCGCCCACTCGTCATGGGTCTGGTAGACGGAGGTGAACGGAAGCGCGTTGATGTCCGGCCCGCGGGAGCCCTCGCGCAGGTCCGCCGGCAGCCGGTCGCGCAGCGTCGGCACCCGGCCGCCGAGGCCGTCGGCGGGCTTGTCCCAGCCGAGCAGGGCCCCGAGCTTCCAGCGGAGCGCGAAGAGCATGCGCCCCACGGGAGAGGGGACGGGATCCCCCGTGCCGTTCGCGAACTGGTCCACGAGCCGCGCGAGATCGTCGGGGCCGCCTGGTGTCGGGAGTGCCCACACGTCCTCGACGTGGAAGTCGGCGGCGATCTCGTGGATCCGCCAGGGGCGGGACGTGTGCGCTGTTCTGGGCAGTCTCATGAGCAGCCCCCCATCTATACGGTGCCGTATAGATCGAGGCTAGCACCGTGTATACGGGGCCGTATAGTTGAGGGCTGACGTGAGGGGAGACACATCATGGGCGTGACCCGGACGCCGCGCGGCAGATGGATCGAGGAGGGGCTGCGTGCGCTTTGCGCGGGCGGCCCGGAGGCCGTCCGGATCGAGTCATTGGCGCAGGCGCTCGGCGTCAGCAAGGGCGGCTTCTACGGGTACTTCCGCAACCGGGGCGCGCTGCTCACCGAAATGCTCGACACGTGGGAGCGCGAGGTCACCGAGGCTGTGATCGAGCGGGTCGAGAGCGGCGGGGGAGACGCCAGGGCCAGGCTGGACCGGCTCTTCACGATCGTTGCCTCGTTCGGCGACGGGCCGACGACGGGCGTGGCGGCCGACCTCGCGATCCGCGACTGGGCCCGGCGCGACGAGACCGTCGCCGAGCGGCTCCGGCGCGCCGACAACCGGCGCATGGACTACCTGCGTTCGCTGTTCGGCGAGTTCTGTCCCGACAAGGACGACGTCGAGGTCCGCTGCATGCTCACCTTCTCGGTGCGGATCGGTAGCCATGTCATCGCAGCCGACCACGGCGGTCGCAGCCGCGCCGAAGTGATGGAGCTGACCAGGCAGTGGCTCCTCAGGTGAACAGATACAGTCCCTGACTACGCTCTCGCCATGACCAGCCAGGACGACACCGCCCTTCACCCCTTCCGCATCGACGTCCCCCAGCGCGACCTCGACGATCTCCACGAGCGTCTCGACCGTGCCCGGTGGCCCGACGAACTGCCCGGGGCCGGATGGGACTACGGGGTCCCGCTCGGGTATCTACGGCAGCTGGCGCGCTACTGGCGGCACGAGTACGACTGGCGCGCCGCGGAAGCGAAGCTGAACGAGTGGCGGCAGTTCACGACGGTCATCGACGGTGCCACCGTGCACTTCGCGCACATCCGCTCGCCCGAACCGAACGCGACACCGCTGATCGTCACCCACGGCTGGCCGGGCTCCATCGTCGAGTTCACCGATGTGGCCGGTCCGCTGACGGATCCGCGGGCGCACGGCGGCGATCCGGCCGACGCCTTCCACCTGGTGCTGCCGAGCATTCCGGGGTTCGGTTTCTCCGGGCCCACAAGGGAGACCGGGTGGGAGTTCCGGCGAGTGGCCGCCGCTTTCGCGGAGTTGATGGGGCGGCTCGGGTACGGGCGGTACGGCGCGCAGGGCGGGGACTGGGGCGCGGCCGTCTCGCGGGAGCTCGGGCGGGCTCATCCTGAGCGGGTCATCGGCGTGCATCTCAATCTGCTGCCCGGCGCCGCCGCCACCGAGCAGCCGGGCCCCGACGAGCTGGCCGCGCTGAGCCCGGCCGAGCGCGAGCGCACGCTGGCTTCGGTCAAACGCAGCCAGGCATGGGACCGCGACCGCAAGGGCTACGCCGACATCCAGGCCACGCGGCCGCAGACCCTCGCCTATGCGCTCACCGACTCGCCGATCGGGCAACTGGCCTGGATCGCGGAGAAGTTCAAGGAGTGGACGGACTCGAGGGACCGTCCGGAGGACGCCGTCGACCGCGACCAGCTGCTCACCAATGTGATGCTCTACTGGCTGACGGGCACGGCCGGGTCGGCGGCACGGATCTACTACGAGCGGGCCCATTCCGGCGACACCGGACCCGAGCCGTCCACCACACCGACCGCCCTCGCCGTCTTCCCGCACGACAACTTCGTACCGCTTCGGCACATTGCCGACCGGACCAACACCATCGTGCGGTGGACCGAATTCGACAGAGGCGGTCACTTCCCCGCGATGGAGGAGCCCGACCTGCTGGTCACCGACGTCCGGGCCTTTTTCCGCCAGCTGCTCCGGTAGCCCCGCGAAGCTCATGTGGACGCACCCTGACCCGCGAGTGCCCGGTTGCAGTCGTCAGGAGTCGGCTTTCACCGCGAGAACCGGGCACGGCGCACCGAGGAGGATCCGCTGCGCCGTGGAGCCCATGATGAGTTTGCCGACCGGGGTGCGGTGCCTCAGCCCGATCACTATCAGGGAGGCTTCGGACGACGCCGCCAGGTCGAGGATCTCTTCGTCGGCGTCGCGCCCGCCGACCACCTGGCGTATCTCGAAGTCGACACCCAGCTCGGTCAGGTCGCGTCGCACGTGGTCGAGGTCCTTCTGCTCCGCGAAGGCGCGGTCGGTAAGAGCGTCGCCTCGCGTTGTGTTCACCACCAGCAGGGTCTCGCCCTTGGCGCGGGTCTCCTCGATTCCCGCTCGCAGCGCGGCCTCGCCTTCCGGCGTCGGTACATATCCGACCAGTACGGTCATGTCTGCTTCCTCTCAGGCACTTCGCTCGACTGCCGGACGCACTATGTACCGCCGGACGAGCGGCCAGGCCAGCAACAGCACGATCACCGTGTAGATCACGTAGGACACCGGCCCGCCCAGCAGACCGGACAGGTCGCCGCCCGACAGCTGGAGCGACCGCCGGCCCTGCAGTTCGGCGCGCGGGCCGAGGATGACGCCCACGATCAGGGGCAGCACCGGCAGCCCGAATCTCCGCATGCCGAAACCGAGCAGCCCAAGCAGCAGCAGGAGGAACAAGTCCAGTGGCTGTGCGTTGACCGCGTAGGCGCCCATGGACGCGAAGAACACGATCCCCGCATACAGGTAGGGGCGTGGGATGCGCAGCAGCCTGGCCCAGGCCGGAGCGAGTGGAAGGTTCAGCAGGAGCAGCAACAGGTTGCCGATGAAAAGGCTGGCGATCAACGCCCATACAAGGGTCGACTCACGCTCGAACAGCAGAGGGCCCGGCTGGATGCCGTACGACTGGAACGCCGCGAGCATCACCGCGGCGGTCGCGTTCGTCGGCAGCCCGATGGCGAGCATCGGCACCAGAGTGCCCGCCGCGGACGCGTTGTTGGCGGCTTCGGGCCCCGCCACACCCTCGATCGCCCCCTTGCCGAACTCCTCGGGGTGTCGGGTCAGCTTCTTCTCCGTGGCATACGACAGAAACGTCGGGATCTCCGCACCGCCGGCCGGCATGGCACCGAACGGAAAACCGAACGCTGTGCCGCGCAACCACGGCTTCCATGACCGTTTCCAGTCCTGCCGGCCCATCCACGGCACGCCGACCGGGATGACCCCAGTGGGCTTGCGCCGCAGATGCGCGGCCACCCACAGGGCCTCGCCCACGGCGAAGATGCCGACCGCGACCACCACCACATCGATGCCGTCGGCGAGTTGGGGGATTCCGAAGGTGAGTCGCTGCTGGCCGGACACCGAGTCGATTCCGACGATGCCGATCACCAGTCCGATGAGCAGCGAGGCGAAGCCGCGGACGCGGGACGCGCCGAGCACCGCGGTGACCGCGATGAAGGACACCAGCATGATCGCGAAGTAGTCCGGTGCGCCGAGGCTGACAGCGAACTGCACCACCAGCGGCGCGACCAGTACCAACAGCAGGGTGCCGATCGTTCCGGCGACGAAGGATCCGAGCGCCGCGGTGGCAAGCGCCTGCGCCGCCCGGCCGGCCTTGGCCATCTTGTTGCCCTCGATGGCGGTGACGACCGAGGACGATTCTCCGGGAGTGTTCAGCAGGATCGAGGTGGTCGACCCGCCGTACATGCCTCCGTAGAAGATGCCTGCGAACATGATGAATGCCCGCGTCGGCTCCATTCCGTATGTCACGGGCAGCAGCAGGGCCACGGTCATGGCCGGGCCTATGCCGGGGAGGACCCCGACTGCCGTGCCGATGGTGACGCCGATCAGCGCCAGCAGAAGGTTCATCGGGGTGACGACGTGCGCGAACCCCTCGAGCAGATGATTCAGGTTGTCCATCACAGGATTCCTTGCAGCACGCCGGCCGGGAGATTGACGCCGAGCCCGATCGCGAAGGCGTAGAAGGTGATCAGCGACAGCGCGACCGAGATCGCGAGGTTGCGCACGTAGTGCCGGTTGCCCAGGGCGAAGGCCGTTCCCCAGAAGAGGACGGACCCGCTGATCACCCAGCCGAGGGGTTCGATCAGCACCGCATTGACGGCGAAGGCGCCCATCATCAGCAGCACAGTGCGCCAGTCGACCGGGGTCGTCAGGTCGACGTCCTCGCCGGCCTCCGGTTCGCCGCGACCGCCTCGCGCGACGTCGATGACGTACACCAGCGCGACGACGAGAAGAAGAACGCCGAGAACCACCGGCAGCGTGCGCGGGCCGAGCGGATCAGTGCTGCTTGTCGAGTTCCCGGTCCGGAAGGCGTCGACGATGACGAGCACCCCCACCAGGGCGAGGAACGCGCACACACCGTACTGTGCGCGGTCCCCGGCCGGTGTCGGGCGGTGACTCGTTTCGTCCCGCTCGTTGACGTGCAGGCTCATGCCAGGCCGAGCTCTGTGAGGATGGTGGCGACGGCCTTGTCCTGGTCAGTCAGGTAGGTGGCGAACCCGTCGCCGGCCATGAACGCGTCGGTCCAGCCGTGCTTGGTCAGCTCGGCCTTCCACTCCTTGGAGTCGTGCATCGCGGTCAGCGAGTCGATCCAGACCTTCTTGTCGGCGTCGCTGATGCCGGGAGGGGCGACGATTCCGCGCCAGTTCGTGAAGACCAGGTCGATACCCGAGGACTTCAGCGTCGGGACGTCCTTGAGAGCCTCGACCGGCTTCTCGCTGGTTACCGCGAGCACCCGCACCTGGCCGGCCTCGATCTGGTCGAGAAACTCACCGAAACCGCTGGCGCCGAAGGCGATCTTGTTGCCGAGGATGGCCGGGAGCAGCTCGCCGCCGCCGTCGTAACCGATGTAGTTGACCTTCTTCGGATCGATACCGACCGTCTTGGCGAGCTGCATCGGTAGAAGATGGTCCGGTCCGCCGGGCGACGAGCCGCCGCCGACAGCGATGCCCTGGGGGTTCTTCTTCCACGCGCTGACGAGATCGTCGATCGTCTTGTAGGGCGAGTCCTTGGGCACGACGATCGCGCCCGCCTCCTCCATCAGCCTGGCGATCGGTGTGGTCTGCGCGAGCGTCGCCTTCGACTTCGCGGCGTACGACGCGCCGACGACTCCCAGCCCCATCTGCATGGCCAGCTTGCCGTTGCCCTTTTCGTTCACCGTGCGCTGCAGGCCGACGGTGCCGCCCGCGCCCGGAAGGTTGAAGACCTGGATACCGGAGGCGATCTTGGTGTCCTCCATCACCTTGGCCGCGGTCCGCGCCGTGGTGTCGTACCCGCCGCCCGGGGTGTTGGGGACCATGATCCGCAGGCCGGTGACGGGCCCGTCGCTCTTGCCCTTCGCCTGCTTCTGCCCAGTGGCACCGCAGGCACTGACAGTGAGAATCGACACGGCGGTCAGGGCACCGACGAGGGCGGCTCTTCTTGCTCTCATGGCTGGTCTCTTTCGCTTCGGGCACTCGGACGCCATGATTGTGCGACTCGGCAGACACCCCGTCTGCGTTGTGTCAGCATAGAAGGTTGAGTTCATTGTGGTCGTAAGGTTTCGCCGCCACACCCTCGCCGGCGAGCTGCTGGTACTGCAGCTCGCCATCATCGTGGCGGTGCTGGTGGCGGTCGCCGCGATCTCTCTGGCTCAGTCCGAAGCGACCTTCGAACGGGTGGAAGGACGCCGGGTCACCGCGTTGGCCGAACAGGTGGCCGGGACCCCTCTGGCGCGCAGCCAGCTCGACCGGCCGGCACCGGGAGAGGCACTCGCCCCCCTGGTGCAGACCACGCTGACCCAGTCCGGCGTTACGTCCGTGACCGTCGCCGACGGCAAGGGCAAGATCGTCAGCTCCACGATTCCCACGACGGTCGGTGACCGGATGCCACTCGGTCCCGGCGTCGGCAAGGCCCGCGGCTGGTCCGGCGAAGTGATGCTGGACGGCTCCAGCCAACTGGTGGCGCAGGTCCCGGTGATCGGTGCGGCTCAGCACAACCTCGGCCGTCACCTGGGGACGGTGATGGTCGGCGAGGCCTCACCGACGGCCTGGCAACGGCTGAGCAACGCGTCGTCGTATCTGCTCGCCTACCTTGGCATCGCGAGCGGGATCGGCCTGATCGGATCGTGGCTGCTGGCCCGGCGTACCAAGCGCCAGACCCTCGGACTGGAGCCCCGCGAGATCGCCGGGCTGGCCGAGCACCGCGAGGCGATGCTGTACGGGATCGCGGAAGGCGTGGTCGCCCTCGACCCGCAGTTGCGGCTCACCCTGGTCAACGCGGTCGGCAGGCGGTTGCTCGATCTGCCCGAGAACTGTGTGGGGATGAGCCTGGCCGACCTCGGGATCGAGGGCCGACTGCACGACGTGCTGGCCGGATCCGCCGGTGACACAGCCGGGCGACGCGACGAGGTCGTCATACGCCGGGGCCGGGTGCTGGTGATGAACCGGATGACGGTCACCAAGGACGGCCGCCGGCTCGGCTCTGTCACGACCCTGCGGGACCGTACCGAACTGGCGCAGCTGGAACGCGAGATCGGATCGTTTCGCAGTTCCGCCGAGCTGCTGCGCGCGCAGGGCCACGAGTTCGCCAATCAGCTGCACACGATCTCCGGACTGATCCAGATCGGCAAGCACGACGATGTGGTGCGGTACGTCCGCGCGCTGAGCAGGCACCGCCAGTCGCTGGACATGACCGTGAACAGACGAATCCGTGACATGCCGGTCGGCGCTCTGCTGATGGCCAAGTCCTCACTCGCGGCGGAACGGAAGGTCGCGCTGCGAGTCTCGGAGCGTACGTCGCTCGACCGGCTGGCGCCGGAGGACTCCGCGGACGTGGCGACGGTACTGGGCAACCTCGTCGACAACGCCGTCGATGCCGCCGGGGCCGGCGACGACCATGGCCACCAGGCCTGGGTGGAGGTCGAACTGCGGCAGGACGCGTCCAGCGTGGAGATCGTGGTGCGCGACTCCGGCCCGGGAGTGGCGCCCGAACTCGCCCACGAAGTGTTCTCGCACGGGTTCACCACCAAGGCCGCCCAAGAGGGGGAGCGGGGGATCGGACTCGCGCTCACCCGGCTCGTCTGCAAGCGCCGCGGCGGCGAGGTCGCGGTGGCCAACACGCCCGACGGCGCCATGTTCACCGCTCGGATGTCCGTCGGCAGCCTGGCCGACGCGGTACCGGAAGGAACCTCCTCATGATCGACGTGCTGGTTGTCGACGACGACTTCATGGTGGCGAGTGTCCACCGGGCCTTCGTCGACCGCGTGGAGCAGTTCCGGGTCGTCGGAACGGCGAACACCGGCGAACAGGCGGTCGCAGCCGTCGGGGAGCTGCGCCCCGACCTGGTCCTGCTCGATCTGTATCTTCCGGACATGTTCGGACTGGACGTCATTCCACGTCTCCGGACCGCCGGCCATGACTGTGACGTCATGGTGATCACTGCCGCGCGCGAGGCGGCCGCGGTCCACCGCTCCGTCCGACAGGGCGTGGTCAACTACCTCTTGAAGCCGTTCGAGTTCGAAGACCTGCGCCCCCGCCTGGAACGATACGCCGCCCAGCGCAGCAGCCTGCTCGCCTCGGTCGTCAGGGACCAGACCGACGTGGACCGGGTGCTGGCCGGGACCGCCCTGCCCTCATCGAGCCCTGTGCTGCCGAAGGGCATGAGCGTGGAGACCGCAGGACTCGTCGAGCGGACGCTGCGCGGCACCGACGGATCGCTGTCCGCCGCCGAGTGCGCGGCCAGGGCCGGCATTTCCCGCGTCAGCGCCCGCCGTTACCTCGAACACTTCCAGTGCACGGGCCATGCTGAGGTGTGCCTGCGGTACGGAGCCGCGGGCAGACCCGAGCGCCGCTACAGCTGGCGCTCCTGAGGGCGCGCGATCGGCCGGAGGGGAGGGACCTAACGGCCGGTCCGATCGACCACATCGGTCAACTTCCCGCGGTGGGCGAGGAGTTCGAGCTCGTCCAACGCGGCCACCGCATGCTCCGCGGCCTGCGGGTCGCGGGCCGCGAGGCCGCTCTCCTCGAACTCGTCCTCGTCCAGCCGCAGCACCTGCGCCCCGTCCGCCGACACCCACAGATCGAGGTCCAGGTCCTCGACGACCAGCTCGTCGCCGTCGAGGACGGCAGGGCGGGTGATGTCGCAGTACCAGCCCTTCAGGGCGCCGTCGCCGGAGCTGACCTCCTTGACCGAGTACCAGCGGTCCCGCCAGTAGTGCTCGGTGAACACGTCGCCCGCCTCGAAGCGTACGAAGCCGAAGTCACGAGCCTCCTCGCCCGCCCACGGCGCACGCACCGTCACATGGGTGCCGTCGTCCGCGAGCAGCTCCGCGGTGTAACGGATCTTGGTCCTGCCGGCCTTGACCAGTACCACCTCAACCGAGCGTGCGGACACGCCGTACCTCCCTCGCACAGATCTCGTAACGAGCCACGTGTTTGATCGCCGCCTTGGACCCCATTGTCGGCGTCACGGCTGGTGAACGCCTCGATCTGACGCGGCGGAATTGAGGACGATCAGAGTCATGGCACGCACGGTACGTGGCGGCCTGCTCGTGCCGCCTCCCCATTTCCGCCGGTGGGGCAGAATCGGCGGGTGACCTTGAACATCGCCATCGATTCCGGTGCGGCCGTTGCCCCGTACGAACAACTGCGCGCCCAGATCTCCGAACAGGCACGCTCGGGCGCGCTGCCGGTCGGCTACCGGCTGCCGACCGTACGCGGACTGGCCGAGGACCTCGGGCTTGCCGCGAACACCGTCGCCAAGGCGTACCGGGCGCTGGAGGCGGACGGGGTCATCGAGACGCGCGGGCGCAACGGGACGTTCGTCGCGGCGGCGGGGGACGCGGCGCAGCGTGAGCTTGCGGGCGCGGCGCAGGCATTCGCGGGCCGGGCCCGCCGGTTGGGGCTCACGCAAGACGCGGCGCTGTCCGCGGTGCGGGATGCCCTGCGGGCGGCGTACGGCGGCTGAAACGGTGCCGGGAACTCTGCCCCCGAACCCCCGCGCCCGCCTCGAACTCCCCCAGAATTCGTCCGGGCCCCCACCGGACTCGATCGCCGGACGGGCTCAGCCCGAGCCCGTCCGCTTCACAAGTACAGCCCCGCGTCCGCGCCGTCGTGCTGGGGTGGGACCGACGCCGGGCTGGTGCCGCGGCGCAGGGCGTACAGCTCGGCCAGGGTCGCGCCCTCGCGGCCGACTCCCTCCTCCGTGCCCAGCCAGGTCACCGACTCCTTGCGGGTCAGCGCCCCCACCTCGATCCGGGCCAGACAGCGCCCCGGGCGGACCACCGCCGGGTGCAGCCGTTCCAGGTCCTCGTTGGTCGTCACGCCCACCAGGACATTGCGGCCCTGGCCCAGCAGACCGTCCGTGAGATTGAGCAGCCGGGACAGTGCTTGGCCCGCGGTGTGCTTCGCCTCGCCGCGGATGAGTTCGTCGCAGTCCTCGAGGAGCAGCAGCCGCCAGCGGCCCTTCGAGGTGCCTTCGTCCTCGCCGATCGCGATGTCCATCAGGTAGCCGACGTCGTTGAAAAGCCGCTCGGGGTCGAGTACGCAGTCGACCTGGCACCAGTCCCGCCAGGAGCGGGCCAGCGTGCGCAGCGCGGAGGTCTTGCCCGTACCGGGCGGGCCGTGCAGCAGGAGCAGCCGTCCGGCGATGTCGTCCGGCGTGATCTTCATCAGCCGGTCCATCGCATCGGCCACCGGTGCCGTGTAGTTGGGCCGGACCTCGTCCCAGGTCCCGGCGGCGATCTGGCGGGTGGTGCGGTGCGGGCCGCGGCGCGGCGACACGTACCAGAATCCCATGGTCACGTTCTCGGGCTGCGGCTCCGGTTCGTCGGCCGCACCGTCCGTGGCCTGCCCCAGGACCTTCTCGGCGAGTTCGGAGGTGACCGCTGTGACGGTGACGTCCGCACCGCGGTTCCAGCGGGAGATGAGCAGCGTCCAGCCCTCGCCCTCGGCGAGGGTGGCGCTGCGGTCGTCGTCCCTCGCGGAGCGCAGTACGGAGGCGGCCGGAGGCAGCAGGGTGGCGCCGGGCCTGACGCGGTCGATGGTGGAGCTGTGGGAGTACGGCTGCTCGCCCGTCGCGAAGCGGCCGAGGAACAGCGCGTCGACGACGTCCGACGGTGAATCGCTGTCGTCGACGGTGAGCCGGATCGGCAGTGCGTCCTGAGGCTTGGCAGACATGCGCCCATGATCCGGCACGGGACCGCCGCGCGCACGGTGTTTTGACCGGTGGCGCGGCCGGGCCCGCCGCCCGGCCGCCCACTCCGGCATCAGCCGAGGTCCCGCGGATCAGCCCGAGGCCCGGCGACTTGAGTAGCCGTCGCCGACGAGCACCAGTGCGACGCCGACTCCCGAGATCGCGCAGGCCGCGCCCGCGAGTCGCGCCAGTGCATCCGTCCGGACTGCTGACGGCCCGTCTCTGATTGTCTGCATGGCCGCCTTTGCCCCAGGGCGCCGGATGCATCGATTGCCGATTCCCATGCTGCGCAGCGCGCAAGAAGCCGTCAACAAGCGCTTACGCAACATTCTTGGCATGGACACTTCCGGTGAAGTATGCCCGCTGCTACGAAAGTTGAGGCAGAGATCCTGCTAAAGGGAGGTTCCATGAAACTGTCCCGAATCGCGGCATTCTCATCCTCACTCCTCCTCGGCGCCGTCCTCGCTCTCACCGGAGCCGGCCAGGCACAGGCCTCGGACAGCGCCCTCGCCCTTGACTATGTGGCCCTGGGCGACTCCTACTCATCAGGTGTCGGCGCCGGCAGCTACGACAGTGCGAGCGGCGCCTGCAAGCGCAGCACCAAGGCATACCCCAAGCTCTGGGCGGCCGCGCATTCACCCTCGTCGTTCGCGTTCACCGCTTGCTCGGGCGCTCGTACGGGTGATGTCACGGCCGGTCAGCTCAGCCCCCTCAGCTCGGCGACCGACCTCGTCTCGATCACCATCGGCGGCAATGACGCGGGCTTCTCCGACGTCATGACCACCTGCGTCCTGCAGTCCGAGTCCAGCTGCATCAACCGGATCAATCAGGCCAAGGCCTACGTCGACACAACCCTGCCCGGCAAGCTCGACTCCGTGTACTCGGCCATCAGATCCAAGGCACCCGCCGCCCACGTCGTCGTTCTCGGCTACCCCCGCTTCTACAAGCTCGGCGGCAGCTGCATCGCCGGACTGAGCGAGAACGAACGGTCCGCGATCAATGGCGCCGCGGACTACCTCAACGCCGCCACCGCGAAGCGAGCGGCGAACCACGGGTTCTTCTTCGCGGATGTCACCCCCGCCTTCACCGGACACGAGATCTGCTCCGGGTCGGCATGGCTGCACAGCCTGAACTGGCTCAACATCGGCGAGTCGTACCACCCCACCGCCTCCGGACAGTCCGGCGGCTACCTGCCCGTCTTCAGCTCACACGCCTGAGAACGGCGTTCGTGGCGTTCGGCGTGTAGGAACTCCCTTCCGTCGGGGACTCCTGCTCGCAGGTGACCGAGAAGCCGATCCAGTTGGAGCGTGCCTCGACCGGACTCCGGATTTCCACCCGGATCCGGTCGTGGTACGTCCCGCCCTGCTTGTACGTCAGCTCGACGTGGTTGACCTGCTGCTGCTTCGGGCCCCCGGCTTCAAAGTCCAGCGTCTTCCAATTCGAGTCGGAGCTCTCTCCGCTCTTCGTCGCCCAGCGGTAGTCGACGGAGGCGGGGGTGCGACCCACCGTGATCGTCGCCCGGAAGGCCGGAGCCTGTGCCTCGGGCGGCGGACAGGTGCCCGAGTAACTGCCGTGCACCGTCTCCGCGTAGACCCTGACTGTCTGCGGCGGAGTGTACGTACCGCCGTTTCCGCCACCGTTGTTGCCATGGTTTCCGCTGTTGCCGGTGGTGCCGCCGTCCGTCCCGCCTCCTGCGGGGGAGGAGGCCGTTGCGCCGGGGCTCGCGCTCGAACTTCCCGTCGCCAAGCCCGAGCCGCCGTTGCCGTCCCCGTCGCCCTCGTTCCCCTTGTCGCGGTTGACCAGCGCCCAGGCCAGACCGCCGACGGCAAGGAGCAGCGCCGCAACCCCGGCGACCAGCACCACCGTCGCCCGCCGGGCCCGATCGGGCGGCACACCGGTGGTGGCCGTGGTGGCCGGAGTGGGCAGGGGCGCGGGCGGCCGGGGAAGCGTATGCCCGACAGGTGTCGGGGTCGTCGATGCGACGGTGGGGCTGTACGGTCCCGGCGGCACCGGAGTCGTAACCGCCGTGCCGCCCGCGCCCACCACCCGCAGCAGACGCTCCGCCTCCGCGGCCGGCAGCCGCTGCGCCGGATCCTTGCGCAACAGCCCCGCGATGACCGGCGCGAGGGCCCCCGCCCTGCGCGGCGGCGGCAGTTCCTCGTCGACGACGGCGCGCAGGGTGTTCAGCGGGGTGTTCTGGCGGAACGGGGAGTTGCCTTCGACCGCCGCGTACAGCAGCACGCCGAGCGACCACAGGTCGGACTCGGGCCCCGGCGTGCGTCCCAGCGCCCGCTCGGGCGCGAGGAATTCGGGAGAGCCGATCAGCTCGCCCGTCATCGTCAGATTGGAGGTTCCCTCCACCGTCGCGATGCCGAAGTCGGAGAGCACCACCCGGCCGTCGTTGCCGATCAGCACGTTCCCGGGTTTCACGTCCCGGTGCAGTACACCCGCCTCGTGCGCGGCGCGCAGGGCGGCGAGGATCTCGGCGCCGATGTGCGCGGCGCGCTGCGGTGCGAGCGGGCCCTCCGCGTCGAGTACGTCGGACAGGGCGAGCCCGCGCACGAGTTCCATCACGATCCAGGGGCGGCCGTCCTCGGTCGCCACGTCGTAGACGGTCACCACATTGCGGTGGGAGATCCGGCCCGCGGCCCAGGCCTCACGCTCGAGACGCGCGTACAGCCGCCGCTCGTCCGCTGCGCCGAGACCGGCCGGGGCGCGGACCTCCTTGACGGCCACCTCGCGGTTCAGTACTTCGTCGCGGGCGCGCCACACCACGCCCATCCCGCCCTCACCCAGGGGGCTCAGCAGTCGGTAACGTCCCGCCACCAGCCGCGAATCGCCCGGCACTTCGCTCACAGCGAGCCCCCATCGGTAGCAGAGGAACTACCCCAAATTACCTCACGCAAGGGCTGTTGCCGCCCCCCTGAGCGCCAATCCGCATCCGATGACGAGCACGATGCAGGCCGTGCCCAGGGGAAGCGCACGCTGGGCGGCGGAGAACAGCCGCCCCTTGTGGCGGCTGCGATCGGCGAGCAGACGGGTGGCCCGCTCGCCGAGCCGCACCGCCGCGAAGCCGGCTGCGGCGAGGGTGAGGGCGAGCCCGGCGCCGTACGCGAGGACGAGCAACAGCCCGAACCAGGCCCGCCCGAGGGCGGCGGCGCCCACGAGGACGACGACGGCGGAGGGACTGGGGACGAGCCCGCCGGCGAAGCCGAGCAGGATGGTGGAACGCAGGCCGAGCGAGCGGTGCTCGTGGGAGTGGGTGTGCCCGTGGTCATGCGCGAGGCCGTGGTCATGCGTGTGGGTGTGGGTGTGCCCGTGGTCATGCGCGTGGCCGTGGTCATGGCCGTGTCCGTGCCCGTGGTCATGACCGTGCCCATGCGTATGCCCGTGCGCGGCCCCCCGCGTCCTCCACGCCCTGCGTACGAGCACCGCACCCGCCACCGCCACCAGTGCCCCGCTGGCGACGCCCAGCCAGGCGACCACCGACGGTGCCGCCGCCGAGCCCAGCGCGATCAGGCCGCCGAGTGCGAACACCCCGAGCGTGTGCGTGATCGTCACCGACGCGCCGAGGGACAGCACGTCGCGCAGGGAGTTGCGGCCGCCCGCCGCCGCGGCGGCCGCCATGACCGTCTTGCCGTGGCCCGGCGCGAGCGCGTGCATCGCGCCGAGCAGGAGCGCGGTCGCCAGTGCCAGCGCGGCGAATCCCGCGGTCAGGTCGCGCTGGGCCACCAGGTCCGTCAGCGCCCGCGTCCAGCGGTCGGCGCCGCGCGGCAGTACGGACGCGGGGGCCGCCGCCTCCCGCCCGTCCGCCGACGCGGGTGCACCGCCAGGGGTGACCGAGACCGACGCGGCCGTCCGGTCCGGGGCCGAGGAGAGCTGCCCGTCGGGGTACTTCGTCAGCCGCCGTGATTCCGATGTCTTCGGTACGTCGGACGAGGTGAGCGTCATCCGGTCGCCGCGGGCCGTGATCTCCCGCCAGCCCGGTCCTTTGGCCCCGCCCGCGGCCCGGAAGCCGATCGCCTGCCGCCCCCCGGGCAGTTCGGCCGTGAGCCTGCACTCGACGCGGAGCGTCGGCAGTCCGGCCTGCCCGGGGCGCACCTCGGCTCGGCTCGCACCGGGCGTGAGCGCCACGGTGCTCCCTTCGACCGTGACACGGCTGTCCCGCGCCGCGTCCCGGCAGCGCGCCGCCGCCCACGCGGACAGCTCCGCGGGGGACATCTCCCGGTCGCCGTCGCCGTCGATCTTCGTACGGGCCTGGGCCGCCGGTATCTCCGCCAGATCCTCCACGTGGTCGACGCCGAGCCGTCCGGGCGCGAGAAGGAGTCCGTCGTAGCGGTTGACTGTGAAGTTCCCGAGGGGATGCGCCGCTGCCGTCCCGGCGGGCAGCACCGCGAGCGCGGCACCGGCGACGAGGACCGCCGCGCCGACGGCGGTCGTACGCCTCTTCATGACGCCTCCAGAGCCTTCAGCGCGGCCCGGGCCGCACGTGAACCGGTGGGGGAGAAGCCGGGGTTGATCTTCAGCGCGGTGGCGAGCGACGCACGGGCTGCGGCCGTCCGGCCGGCGGAGCGTTCGATCATGCCGCGGTGGTACAGGAACATGGCATTGCGGCAGCCTGCCGGCGCCGAAGTGGCCAGATACGGGAGGGCTTCTGCGGAACGGCCGTTGACGTGCAGGGCCCAGGCCAGCGCGTCTGCCGTGTGCACGGTCCGGCGCTTGCCCCACTCGGCGCGAGCGGCCCTGAGCGCCTCGGCCCTGTCGCCGTGGTCGACGAGCGCCAGGGCGGTGTCCAGGTCGGTGTCGACGCCGTTGGCGCGAGCCAGCTCGGTCCAGGTGCCGATGAGTTCGTACTGGGCCCGGGCGTCGGCAGCCCGGCCCGCCGCCTCGTACAGCTCACCCAGCGCCACCAGCTGCCCCGGCAGCGGCAGCCGGTCCACCACCGCTTCGAGCCCGGACATCGCGCCCTTGGTGTCGCCGCGCGCGGCCCGGGTGCGGGCCTGCCCCTCAAGTGCGGGCAGATAGGCCGGGTCCGCGTCGAGCGCCGTGGTGAAGTACCGCTGCGCCGGGGCGTACGCCCCCTGGCCCCACTCCAGCTGGCCCAGGGCGGTCGCGACATAGGCCGTGTCGCCCGGGGACGAGGCCGACTTCAGCGCGCCGCCGAGCACCCGCCGGGCGCCCGCGATGTCGCCGCGCAGCTCCAGTACGTACGCGTAGCGCGTGAAGACGGGGATGCCGGGGCGGCGGCCGTCCGCCTGCTCGGCCGCCGCCAGCGCCTTGGGATAGCTGCCCAGTTCGACGAGCGCGTCGATCCGGGAGGCCAGCGCACGTTCACTGAAGGGGTTGACCTTCAGCGCCGCCTCCGAGGCGCGCAGCGCCCCGCGGAAGTCGTGCCGCGCCGCCGCGAGCGCGGCACGACCGGCGAGTGCCGTGTCGTTGTCCTGCGGCTGGAGCGCCAGGGAACGGGCAAGCGCCTTGTCGGCCTGCGGATACCGGGTCGGGTCACCGCTGGTCCTGGCCTGCTCGACATAGGCGGCACCCAGAGCCGCCCACCCCCGCGCGTCCTTGGGCTGCGCCCGCAGATGTGCCTGGAGGCCGGTGACCCCGCGGGCGAGGTCACCGGTGCCGATCCGGTCGAACGGCGCATCCGCCACGGGCGCGGCTGTCCGGGCCGCGGGGGGCTCGTCGCCCGCGCCGCCGGACACGACGATGCCCACGGTCAGGGCGGCGGCCAGCACCCCGGCCGGCAGCAGCATCCCGACCACACGTCCCGCCCCCGGCCGGGGGCCGGTCTCCCGGCCCCCGGGGTCGCGGCCGTCGGCCGCGGTCGTTCCTGGCGCCCTTCGCAGGGACATCGTTCTGCCCTTTCCTCTCGTCGTGTCGGGCCGGTCAGCGGTAGACGTTGCGGCGCCGCATCCGCCACCAGCTCAGACCCAGCGCGACCAGCAGCACGCCCACACCCGCGGCGATCGCGGAGGCGATCAGCGTGTTGTCGGTGAATGCGCTGCTGGACGAGGCGGACGAGGCGCCCCCGCTGAGCAGGTTGCCCTGGGCGTCCTTGGCCGCGCCTTCCTTGGCGAGCGGGCCGCGCGAGCCCTCCGTCGGCAGCGCCAGATACGGGAAGGCGCCCCCGAACTTCTGGTCGTTCTCGTTGACCGCGTCGCCCAAGTCGTTCTTCGAACCGACCAGTTCGCCCTCGACGACCTGCAGCGCGATGTCCAGGACGTCGTCGCTCAGACGCCGGCCGTTGGGGAATCCGGCGTTGTCGCCGTCCAGCACGCCCAGCCTCTTGGGCTCGGCGCTCGGAGCGATGGAGGTGTTGAGCCGCAGGGCCTCCGCGGGCTTGACGTGCATCGGCTTGTTGAGCTTGTCGACGCCCGTCAGGAACACCGAGACGAGGTCGTTGCGCGGTTCGGCCGGGGCCTTGATCTTGTAGATGCCCTCGATGAGCTTCGGCAGCTCGGGCTCGGTGACGAACTTCAGGAAGTCTCCGTCGTTCCACGGGTGGGAGGCGTTGAACTTGTCCTTGTCCTTGACGGGAATGACGACCTCGTTGACCAGCGGCATCCCGAGACGGGACACCTGCGCCCAGTGACCGTTCGCGGTCTTGCGCTGGGTGGTGGACCAGATGCCGACGATCGGCTGCTTCTCCGACTGCCGGATGTACGCGGTCGGCACCTGCAGGGCGAGCGAGTTGACGCTGTAGCCCTTGAGCGTGTCGTTGCCGACCTCGGAGAGGTTCCCGCCGTAGAGCAGGTCGAAGACGCGCAGGTCCGCGAAGAAGGGGTCGTCCGCCTGACCGGCGAACGCCGTCGATCCGCCCGCGAGTTGCTGCACGGCCTGGTCGCGCAGGGCCTGGTAGTCCGGCATGGACGCCTTGCCCACGTTCGACGGAGCCACGGGCAGATCGTCGGCGATCTTCGTGGAGTGCATCACATGCTGGTTCTTCAGCCTCAGCAGGTCGATGTCGTACGTCTGTGTGATGTTGAGGTCCGGGTCGTCGATCGTGGTGACCGGACCGGTGTTGTACAGGAACGTATTGCCGTTCTTGACGTGGTCCTTGAAGGTCCACCGGTAGATCAGGTCGCCCTGGGCGTCGCCGTCACTGTCGATGTGCACGTCGTACTGGGCGTCCGCGGCGAACTTGTAGAAGTTCGGGCCGCCGCCCGGCTCCTCGAACGGCAGCACGTTGGCGACGATCGTGGTGGTGTCCGGCTTGTCGGGGCTGACGAACGCGTACAGGTCCGTGTTGTCGTACTGGGGCTGTCCGGAGATCAGCGGTGCCTCCCGGTGGCTGGAGGCCCTGGCCGTGCCCGGCTCGACACCGGTCACGCCGGAGGCGACGAGCGCCCCGGCCGCCAGCGCCACGCAGGTAAGAGCGGCGAGCCTCCTGGGCCCCCGCCCGCTGCTGCTCAATGCGGTCATCGAATCCGTCCTTCGCGAGTGCTGGTTCTGCTCCGATGCCAGCCATTCGGTGCGGGGGACGGAACGGATTGGTCGCCAGTCCGAGAAGTTTTGTCGATCTGCTGTCCAAGTCGCCCTGGAATCACAGGTATTCGGTGAGTAGTCGTCAACTCGCGTACGGGTGTGGTGAATCCTGCGGGCGGGATACACGAGTGTGGCGGCGGGGCGATAGGGTTAACCTGCCCGGGCCGGGTGCCCTCGTACGGGTGGGGAGTGACATGGAACAGATAGCAATGCGCAGCAGGGCGCGTGTCCCTGCGATCACGTGTGGGAGCAGTGCGACCAGCACGCGTCTCGACCGACATCTCTCGGTGCTGGGCGGTCCCGCCGTCCCGCAGGGTGAGGCGGCTGAGGCGACGTCGCTGATGCGTGAGCTCACCTCGCGTGATGTCGCGCACAGCCGCAAGAGCAAGAGTGCGCGAGTCTCGCTCTTCGCGCCGCTCAGGCGGCTGCGTCGCTCACTCTTCGGCAGCCGCCGCTAGGGGGCGTGGGCGTCCCCTACTCCGCTTCACCCGTAGGCGAACGCGCTCAGGCGATCACACCGTCCCGGCGCAGCGCCGCTGACTCGGCATCCGTCATCCCCAGGGCCTTCAGCAGCGCGTCGGTGTGCTCGCCGAGTGCGGGAACCGCACCCATCCGGGCCTCGTCCCCGCCCGGAAGGACGACCGGCGGAAGCAAGGCTCTCAGCGTTCCCGCCGGTGAGTCCACCTCCCGCCACCGGTCGCGTGCAGCGAGCTGCGGATGCGCGGCCAGGTCGTTCACGCTGTTGAGCCGCGCGCACGCGATGCCCGCCGCCTCCAGCTTGTCGATCGCCTCGTCGCGGCTCAGGGACGACAGGCCCTCGGCCACCACCGCGTCGGTCCGCTCCCGGTTCGTCGTGCGGGCCCTGTTGGTCGCGAAGACCGGATCGTCCGCGAGCCCGGGCCGGCCGAGTACCTGCTCGGCCAGCCGCCGCCACTCCCGGTCGTTCTGTACGGACAGCAGCACGTGGCCGCCGTCCGCCGTCCCATAGGCGTCGTACGGAGCAATGACGGCGTGCGCGACCCCCGTGCGCGCCGGGGCTTCGCCCCCATGCATCCCGTGGTGCAGCGGATGCCCCATCCACTCGGCCAGCGAGTCCAGCATCGAGACCTCCACGGGCCCGCCGAGCCCTGTGGTCCCCCGTCGCAGCAGAGCCGCCAGCACTCCCGAGAAGGCGTACATCGCGGCGGCGATGTCGGCCGCGGGAATACCCGCCTTGACGGGCTGCTCGGCGGTTCCCGTCACCGAGACCAGGCCCGCCTCGCACTGCACGAGCATGTCGTACGCGCGCTTGTGCGCATACGGTCCCTCCGCGCCGTAGCCGGAGATGTCCACGGCGATCAGCCGCGGGTGCGCGGCGCACAGGGTGGCCGCGTCCAGACCCAGCCGGGCCGCCGCTCCCTGGGCGAGGTTCTGTACGAACACATCGGCATCCGCGAGAAGCCGGCGCACGATGTCCAGACCGCGGGGGTCCTTGAGGTCGACGGCGATGGACTCCTTGCCGCGGTTGCACCAGACGAAATGCGAGGCGAGCCCGCGGGCCGCGGTGTCGTAGCCGCGGGCGAAATCTCCGCCGTCGGGGCGCTCGATCTTGATGACGCGGGCCCCGAGATCAGCGAGCTGGCGCGTGGCGAACGGCGCCGAGACGGCCTGTTCGACGGCGACGACCGTGATCCCGTCGAGGGGGAGGGGCTGATGGTTCATAACAGCCGTGCCTACCGTGTACGTGCCACCTTTGTCACCCCCGAGCGAGTGGCACTCGCCCTCACACCAGGGCGAACTGACCCTCCGGTCCCTCTTCGTGATGGTCGAGTACGGAGGCGGGCCGCCGGGCCGAGGCGGGCGGCGGAAGCACGCCCGGCAGGTCGGTGATCTCCTCCTCCACCTTCAACTCGTCCTGTCGGCTGCGGAGTTCACCCAGCAGAGCCAGGACGGTGATCAGCTCCAGCAGTTCAGAGGTCCACTCCTGCGGCCACACGGCGGGCCGTATCGCCTCCAGCGTCCCGGGCTCGGCCGCGGCGGTACGGCGCTCGAACCACAGTTCCAGGAGGCGAACACCGGCGACATGGAAGTCCCACGCCTCGGCGGGCACGGGAGAGATGCGGCCGTCGCCCAGACTGAGCACCTCCTCCTCGGCGTCGTACGCGATCGCACCGGGCCTTGCGGGCACGGCGGCCCGCACATACGGCCGGCGTCCGCCGGGCAGCCGGGGCCGCTCGCCGCCCCGGGCCCCGCGCAGCTGGATCCGCGTCATTTCTCGCCCCAACTCCACGCCGGACCGCCATACCCGGGGGTCGGCGGGAAGGGGCACGACACATCCGGCGGCCGAGGGTTCGGCGGCCGCGACGATCCATGCCAGCACCTCGTCGGCGTCGACCTCGCGCCGGTAACGGCTGCCGAGGGCGGACAGCAGACCCGGCGCGAGATTCGGCTCCCGGCCGCCGGGCCTCCGGTAGAGCGGACGGATCCGGCCGGGCCGTCCGGCGGGGGAGCGCCCGTCGGGCAGCACCGCGCAGATGCTCACGGCGGGCCCCGCGGGCTGAGCCACCCAGCCGTGCTCCACGACGAACAGCTGCCGCTCGTCGGCCACCCGCCACAGCTCGGGCCTGGCGACATCGATGAGCCGGTGGTCGGCAATCAGCCACTGCTCGTCGAAGGCGCCGTGACAGACCCGCACCGGCGCGGGACAGGGCCCGTGCTCCCGCACGAACCTGGGCGTCCCGCTGCTCTGCCCGGGCAGCTGACTGACGGCACTGCGCGGCGTACGCGCCCGGGTGCAACCGAACAGCGCGTCCTGCCCGACGCCCTCCGCCCGTACGACGGCCTCCCAGCGCGCCTTCAGGGAAGCGGCATCCGGAGCCATCACCCAGGGTCGCCCCAGCCGCAGGGGTCCGGTGCCCCACGGCATGAGCTCGTCCAGCATCGGCATGCGGAAATGCTAACGGCGGGCGCCGACAGGGCTCACTCCGCGTCGACCGTGACCGAGAAGGAGAAACGGTCCCCCCGGTACCGGATGCGAGCCACGTCCACCACTTGGCCCTTCTCGTCGTACGTCACGCCTGTGTAGTGCAGGATCGGGCTCAGCAGCGGCACCTTCAGGAGCTCCGCCGTCCGCGGGTCCGCCAGGCGTGCCTCCACCGTGTCCGTGATGCGGCTGATCCGCACCCCCACCCCGTCCCGCAGCACCTTCGTCATCGGCCAGCGCTGAAGGTCCGCGATGTCCAGCCGCGCCGCGATGTCCGGACGGACCGCGTTCTCGGCCCAGTTGGTCGGCTCACCGCTCTCGCCGTCGCAGCGCAGCCGCCGGTATGTCACGACCTCGGCCTCCTCGGGGAAATGTTCCGCGAGGTCGCCGGGCACCGGCTCGGGGCCGTGCCCCAGGATCGTCGTGCGCTCGCCCGACTGCTGGGCCACGATCGCGTCGATCGAGCCCAGCAGCCGCCTCGGCGCTCCCCGCCGCGCCCCCGGTTCGATGAATGTGCCCCGCCGCCGGTGTCTGCTGATCAGGCCCTCCTCCTCGAGCTCCTTGAGGGCCTGGCGCATCGTGAGCACGCTGACGCCGTAGTGCGCGGCGAGCTGCTCCTCGGTGGGCAGCCGCAGCGACGCCTCGGGCGTTCGGCCCAGTATCGAGGCGCGCAGTGACTGCGAGACCTGGTACCACAGCGGCAGCTTGCGGTTCAGGACCAGCGAATCGGGGGCGAAGGCGGTCACGGCGTACTCCGTACTACGACCGGAAGTGGCGCTCAAGACCCTGCCATACGTCGTCGTAGCCCTTCTGCAGATGGCCGGCGCTCGCCGCCTGCCCGGTCGCCGTCACCGGCCAGCGCGTCTCGAACATGAACGCAAGCCCGTCGTCGATCTTCTGGGGCTTGAGGTCGGCGGCGCTGGCGCGGTCGAAGGTCTCCCGGTCGGGCCCGTGCGCGGACATCATGTTGTGCAGCGAGCCGCCGCCCGGAACGAAGCCCTCCGCCTTGGCGTCGTACGCGCCCTCGATCAGGCCCATGTACTCGCTCATCACATTGCGGTGGAAGTACGGCGGCCGGAAGGTGTCCTCACCGACCAGCCAGCGCGGTGCGAACACGACGAAGTCGACGCCCGCCAGGCCCGGGGTGTCGCTGGGCGAGGTCAGCACGGTGAAGATCGACGGGTCCGGGTGGTCGTAGGAGATCGTGCCGATCACATTGAAACGGTGCAGGTCGTAGACGTACGGAACGTGGTTGCCGTGCCAGGCGACGACATCCAGCGGCGAGTGGTCGTAGGTCGCGGCCCACAGGTTTCCGCAGAACTTGTTGACGACCTCGACCGGGCCCTCCACGTCCTCGTACGCCGCCACCGGCGCGAGGAAGTCCCGGGCGTTGGCCAGGCCGTTCGCGCCGATCGGGCCGAGGTCCGGCAGCTGGAACGGCTGACCGTAGTTCTCGCAGACATAGCCCCGGGCACTCTCGTCGAGCAGCTCGACGCGGAAGCGGACGCCGCGGGGGATCAGCGCGACCTCGCCGGGACGGGCCGCGAGCAGCCCGAGCTCCGTGCGGAGCAGCAGTCCGCCCCTCTCCGGCACGATCAGCAGTTCGCCGTCCGCGTCGCTGAACACCCGGTCCGTCATGGAGGAGTTGGCGTGGTACAGGTGCACGGCCATGCCCGTGCGCTGGGTCGCGTCACCGTTTCCGCCGAGCGTCCACAGTCCGGCCAGCCAGTCGGTCCCGGGAGCGGGATCCGGCAGCGGGTTCCAGCGCAGCCGGTTGGGGTCGGGGACGGTCTCGGTGAAGGGCGCGCTGCGTACGCCGCCGTTGTCGATGCGGGTGAACGGCGGATGCGCGGCCGAGGGGCGGATCCGGTACAGCCATGAGCGGTGGTTGTGGGCGCGCGGCTCGGTGAACGCGCTGCCGCTCAGCTGCTCGGCGTAGAGCCCCAGCGGGGCGCGCTGCGGCGAGTTGCGTCCGTGCGGAAGCGCGCCCGGCACGGCCTCCGAGCTGTGTTCATTGCCGAAGCCGGTCAGGTGCTCAAGGCCTTCGGCCGTCTTGCGCGCCTGCTCGATGCCGCTCATCGTCCGCTCCCGGTGCTGAAGGAATCCTATGGACAACCGTAGGATTGCGGGACCGCCTCGTCAATTGTTCGCGACCCCTCCCCACCCTGCATACCGGTCGGTATGCTCGGCCGCATCGCCGTCGCCCCAGGGAGGGCCCATGCCCCGCACAGCCCCCACCCCCACCGCCACCCGCACCGCCCTGCGGATCTGCCCCCTCTGCGAGGCCACCTGCGGGCTGACCCTCACCATCGAGGGCACCCGTGTCACCGGCGCCCGAGGCGATCGTGAGGATGTCTTCAGCAAGGGCTTCATCTGCCCCAAGGGCGCGTCCTTCGGTGAGCTCGACGCCGATCCCGACCGGCTGCGCACCCCCCTCGTGCGCGAGAACGGGGAGCTGCGCGAGGCCACCTGGGACGAGGCCTTCGACCTGGTCGCAGCCCGGATCCGGCCGCTGATCGAGGAGCACGGGCCCAATGCCGTCGGGGTGATCCTCGGCAATCCGAACGTCCACACCATGGCCGGTGCCCTCTATCCGCCCGTCCTGCTCACACTGCTGCGCACCCGCAATCTCTTCACCGCCAGCACCCTGGACCAGATGCCCAAGCACGTCTCCAGCGGCCTGCTCTTCGGCAGCGCGGTCGCCATCCCCGTCCCCGATCTGGACTGCACGGACCATTTGCTGCTGCTCGGCGCCAACCCCCTGGACTCCAACGGCAGTCTGTGCACCGCCGCGGACTTCCCCGGCAAGCTCAAGGCGCTGCGGCGGCGCGGCGGCACGCTGACCGTCGTCGACCCGCGCCGTACGCGTACCGCGCAGCTGGCCGACCGGCATGTCGCCATCCGGCCCGGGACCGACGCACTGCTGCTCGCCGCGATCGCCAACGTCCTCTTCGAGGAGAAGCTCACCGACCTCGGCGCCCTCGAAACGCACGTCGAGCAGGTGGACGAAGTCGGCGAAGCGGTACGGGAGCTCACCCCCGAGGCGGTCGCCGCAGCCTGTGACATGGATGCCGAGGAGATCCGTACGATCGCCCGAGAGCTCGCCGCCGCGCCCACCGCGGCCGTCTACGGCCGCGTCGGCAGCTCGACCGTCGAGTACGGCACGCTAACCAACTGGCTGGTGGACGTGCTCAATGTGATCACCGGCAACCTCGACCGCCCCGGCGGCGCACTCTTCCCGCTCTCCGCCACCGACCGCGCTCCACGCCCCGCCGCCCCCGGCAAAGGCTTCGCGCTCGGCCGGTGGGCGAGCAGGGTGAGTGGATACCCCGAGGCCAAGGGCGAACTGCCCATGGCCGCGCTGGCCGAGGAGATCGACACTCCGGGGGACGGCCGTATCCGCGCGGTCATCTCCATCGCGGCCAACCCGGTGCTCTCGGCCCCCGACGGCGACCGCCTCGACCGCGCGCTGGCCGGGCTCGACTTCATGGTCAGCGTCGATCCCTATCTCAATGAGACGTCGCGGCACGCGGATGTGGTCCTGCCCCCGCCGCCGCCGTCCCAGAGCTCCCACTTCGACTTCGCGTTCAACGCCTTCGCCGTCCGCAACCAGGCCCGCTTCACCCCCGCGGTCGTCCCCCTGGAGGAGGGCCGGATGGACGAGTGCGAGATCCAGGCCCGTCTGGTGCTCGCCGTGGGCGGGATGCACGGCGCCGAGCCGAGCGCCGTCGACGACATGGTCATCGAGAACACCCTCACCAAGGCGGGCGCCCCGAAGGAGCTGGCCGAGCAGCTCACCGGCCGCACCGGACCGGAACGGCGGCTCGACATGATGCTGCGCCTCGGCCCGTACGACCTCAGCCTCGACAAGCTCCTGGAGAACCCGCACGGCGTCGACCTCGGCCCGCTCCAGCCGCGCGTTCCGCAGATCCTCAAGACCCGCAGCGGACGCATCGAACTGCTGCCCGCCCCGATCGCCGCCGATCTGCCCAGGCTGCGGCGCGCGCTGGAGGAGCGGACCACCTCCCTCGTCCTCGTCGGGCGCCGCCATCTGCGCTCGAACAACAGCTGGATGCACAACGTCGCCACGCTCAACGGCGGCTCAAACCGCTGCACCCTCCAGATCCACCCGGACGACGCGGCCCGGCTGGGACTCGAGGACGGCGTCCCGGTCCGCATCACCTCGGACGGCGGCCAGGTCGAAGCTCCGGTGGAGATCACGGACGCGGTACGGACCGGAGTGGTGAGCCTGCCGCACGGATGGGGACACGACCGGCCCGGCACCCGGATGTCGGTGGCGGCCGCGCGCCCCGGAGTCAATGTCAATCAGCTGCTCGACGGCTCACGGCTCGACCCGCTGTCCGGCACCGCTGTGCTCAACGGATTCCCCGTCGACCTGTCACCGGTGCGATGACCTGGGGTTTTGCTCTTATTGCTCACGCGTCAACATCTCGTCGTCAAATGGGCGGCCCTCACATCGCTGAACGTCCTCGGCGCCGGAATTCTCTTCGGCATCATCTGATCAGTCCCCGGGGGGCGGCTGCTGCGCCTCGTCATCGCTTTCGCGCAGGCGGCGGTGTCGATGGCGCGGCCCGCCGTCTCCTGCCAGGCGCGGCGCCCGGCGCGGACGAACGGGGCCCGGGACGGCACCGTACAAAAAGCCCAGCCCAACCTTCGCGCGACTCATTCCCTGACCGGGAGTAGTCGGCTAGTTTCAGGCGTCTCAGCCGCTCCTCTTCCCCCGGTGGAACCCATGAGTCGTGCCATTTCCCTGCGCAGTGTCAGCAAGAGGTACGAGCGAGGCAGTCGCGCCGTCGACCGTTTCTCCCTCGACATCGAGCCGGGCGAGTTCGTGGTGCTGCTCGGCCCATCGGGCTGCGGCAAGTCGACCGTGCTGCGGATGATCGCGGGCCTGGAGGACATCACCGAGGGGGAGCTGCTGCTCGACGGCGAGTACGCCAACCACGTTCCGCCCCGCGAGCGCGCCATGGCGATGGTCTTCCAGAACTTCGCGCTCTACCCGAGCATGACGAACCGCCAGAACATCGGCTTCCCCCTGCGCCTGGAGAACCCGCACGCGGACTGTGACCCGCAGATCGAGGCAACCGCGCGGATGCTCGGTATCGAGGACGTCCTGGACCGTTACCCCAGCCAGCTCTCCGGCGGCGAGCGCCAGCGGGTCGCGATGGGGCGGGCCATCTCCCGCAAGCCCTCGGCCTTTCTGATGGACGAGCCGCTGTCCAACCTCGACGCGAAGCTGCGCAACCACCTGCGGGCGGAAATAGCCCAGCTCACCGCCGAGCTGGGGGTGACGACCGTGTATGTCACGCACGACCAGGCCGAGGCCATGTCGCTCGGCGACCGGGTCGCTGTGATGCGCGGCGGCGTACTCCAGCAGGTGAGCACCCCGCGCGAGACCTATGCCCTGCCCGAGAACGTCTTCGTCGCCGCCTTCATCGGCACCCCGCGCATCAACCTGCTTCAGGCCGTCGTCTACGCGCCGCTGGACGGCCGGATGTCCATCGATCTCGGCAAACAGCGGCTTCCCCTGCCCGAACCGCTCAGCAGCGACCATCAATTGCTCCGTATCCAGCAGGGCAGACAGATCATCGTCGGCCTGCGCTCGGAAGCCACCCGGATCGCCCCGCCGAGTCAGGCCCGCCCCGGCGAGGTCGCGCTGACCGGGATCGTCGAGCACATGGAGTACCAGGGCCACGAGGCGCTGGTGCACTTCAACACCGGCTCACAGCCCGCCGTGGTCGCCGACCTGGAGTCGCCGAGGCCGCATGGCCCCGTCCGCCGGGCCCGCGGCCGCGGCGGCCCGGGCGTGCTGACCCGGCTCAAGGAGCGCGCGGTCGCCCATGTCTCGGGGCCCGTGGTGGCGCTGGACGACCCGGAGCCGCCGCCCGGGGCCGTGGCCGCCGAGCGCCCGTCCGTGGCCACGGGCGATCTCGTGGTGCGGACGGGCCCGGATGTACGGCTGCGCACCGGCGCGCAGGTGCCACTGCTCGTCGATCTCGCCCATCTGTATGTCTTCGACCACCAGGGCCGCAGGATCTGCCCTGCTCCGATGGATCTCCCCGGGCTGTACGGCTGAGGGTCTTCGTTACGCTTCAGGTGCCTCTGGCGTCCAAAAACTAACACCGCTAGTTTGGTGGCCGGACGACTACGGCAGGCTCTGGAGGAGTGCGATGAAGGCACACGACGGGATGTACATCGGCGGCGCATGGCGGCCCGCCCGCGGCCAGGACACAATCGCGGTGGTGAATCCGGCCGACGAGCAGGTCATCGCCCAGGTCCCGGCCGGTACGGCCGAGGACGTCGACGACGCCGTTTGCGCCGCCCGCGAGGCGTTCCGGGGCTGGGCCGCCACCCCGCCCGCCGAACGCGCCGCCCGGATCGCGGCCCTGCGCGATGTACTGGTGGCCCGCGCGGACGAGATCGCCGAGACCGTCACCGCCGAACTCGGCGCGCCGCTCCAGCTCTCGCAGACGGTCCACACGGGCGTGCCGGTCCTGGTCGCCGGTTCGTACGCGGAACTGGCCGCCTCGTACTCCTTCGAGGAGAAGCTCGGCAACTCCACCGTGCTGCTGGAGCCGGTCGGCGTGGTGGGTGCGATCACGCCCTGGAACTATCCGCTGCACCAGATCGTCGCGAAGGTCGCCCCTGCGCTCGCGGCGGGCTGCACCGTCGTACTCAAGCCCGCCGAGGACACCCCGCTGACCGCGCAGTTGTTCGCCGAGGCCGTCGACGAGGCCGGGCTGCCCGCAGGCGTGTTCAATCTGGTGACCGGTCTCGGCACGGTCGCCGGGCAGGCACTCGCTGCCCACGATGACGTCGACCTGGTCTCCTTCACCGGTTCGACCGCGGTCGGCAGGCAGATCGGCGCGACCGCGGGCGGCGCGGTCAAGCGGGTCGCGCTGGAGCTCGGGGGCAAGTCGGCCAATGTCATCCTGCCGAGCGCCGACCTCGCCAAGGCCGTGAAACTCGGCATCGCCAACGTGATGTCCAATTCCGGCCAGACGTGCAGCGCATGGACCCGGATGCTGGTGCACAAGGATCAGTACGACGAGGCGGTGGCGCTGGCGAAGGCCGCGGTCGCGAAGTACGTACCGGGCGAGCGGGTCGGCCCGCTGGTCAGTGCCAAGCAGCAGCAGCGCGTACGCGGCTACATCGAGAAGGGCGTCGCCGAGGGGGCTCGCATGGTCGCCGGCGGCCCCGAAGCCCCGCGCGAGACGGGCTACTACGTCAGCCCCACCGTCTTCGCCGATGTCACCCCGGAGATGACCATCGCGCAGGAGGAGATCTTCGGCCCGGTCGTCTCGCTCCTCAGGTACGAGGACGAGGACGACGCCCTCCGTATCGCCAACGGCACCGTGTACGGGCTCGCGGGCGCGGTCTGGGCCGGCGACGAGGCGGAAGCCGTCACCTTCGCCCGGCGGATGGACACCGGTCAGGTCGACATCAACGGCGGCCGCTTCAACCCTCTTGCGCCCTTCGGCGGTTACAAGCAGTCGGGCGTCGGCCGCGAGCTCGGCCCGCACGGTCTGTCCGAGTACCTCCAGACCAAGTCCCTCCAGTTCTGAGCCGGGAGCCCTACGCATCATGGTCCGTGCCGCCGTACTGCCCGCCGTCGGCTCTCCGCTGGAGATCGCCGACATCGAACTGCCCGAACCCGGCCCCGGCCAGGTGCGGGTCCGCCTCGCCGCGGCCGGGGTCTGCCACTCCGACCTGTCCCTGGCCAACGGCACCATGCGGGTGCCGACGCCGTGTGTCCTCGGCCATGAGGGCGCGGGCACTGTCGTCACCGTCGGCGACGGGGTCACGGACCTCGTCCCGGGCGACGGCGTCGTCCTCAACTGGGCGCCGTCCTGCGGCAGTTGCCACCACTGCTCGATCGGCGAGGTGTGGCTGTGCGCCAATGCCCTCCTGGGAGCGGCGGACGTCTACGCCCGTACAGCCGACGGCGCCGAGCTGTACCCCGGCCTGAACGTCGCGGCCTTCGCCGAGGAAACCGTGGTCGCCGCGAACTGCGTCCTCCCCGTCCCGGACGGCGTCCCGCTCACCGACGCCGCCCTGCTCGGCTGCGCGGTCCTCACCGGGTACGGCGCGGTCCACCACTCCGCCCGCGTGCGCGAGGGCGAGACGGTCGTCGTCCACGGCGTCGGCGGGGTCGGCCTCGCCACGCTCCAGTCCGCGCGGATCGCCGGCGCGTCGACGATCATCGCGGTCGACGTCTCCGAGGAGAAGGAGTCTCTGGCGCGCGGGGCGGGCGCGACCGAGTACGTCCTCGCCTCCGACACCACCGCGAAGGAGATCCGGAAACTCACGGGCGGCCACGGCGCGGACGTGGCGATCGAATGCGTCGGGCGGGCCGCGACGATCCGCACCGCCTGGGAGTCCACCCGCCGGGGCGGGCGTACGACGGTCGTCGGCATCGGCGGCAAGGACCAGCAGGTCACGTTCAACGCGCTGGAGCTCTTCCACTGGGGCCGCACGCTCTCGGGCTGCGTCTACGGCAACAGCAACCCGGCGGTCGACCTGCCGGTCCTGGCAGAACATGTGCGCGCGGGGCGGCTGGACCTGGGCGGCCTGGTGACGGACCGGATCGGGCTGGACGGGATCGCGGAGGCGTTCGCCAACATGCTGGCGGGCAAGGGCGGGCGTGCGCTCGTGGTCTTTTGACAAGATCCGCAGGGGATTGAGCCGGTCGCGCGTCCCTCCCGTAGTTCCCTATGTGCGGCCGCCCCGACACCCCCGCCGGGGCGGTCGCATCCCCACCCCGATCACCCGCCTGCCCGGGAAGGGCGGTCTGCCGATGCCGGCCCTGCCGCGGGCGGCGGCGGATCGCCCTTGCCGGCCGTCGGCTTCCGGGCCCGGGAGCGCGAGAGTGCCACTCCCGCCAGGCACAGCGCCCCGCCCGCCATGGTGAGTGCGGCCGGCACCTCGTCCAGCGTCAGCCACGACATCAGTACGACCAGCGCGGGAACGGCATATGTCGTTGCGCCCATGCGCCCCGCGGTCGTACGGGCCAGCGCGTAGGCCCAGGTCGTGAACGCCAGCGCGGTCGGGAACACGCCCAGGTAGACCATGTTGAGCGTGGCCGACAGCGGAGCCCGCTGCGCCTGTGAGACCAGCTGTCCGGCGAACGGCAGACAGGCCGCCGCCCCGGCCAGGCAGCCGAACGTCGTCACCTGCAGTGCGCTCGCATGCGCCAGCGCGGGCTTCTGGCCCACCACCCCGCCCGCGTATCCCACGGCCGCCAGCAGGCACAGCAGTACGCCCAGCGTCGAGGCCCTGCCCTCGCCCGACATCGAGAGGCCGACGGTCACCGCCCCCGCGAACGACACGGCCATCCCGGCCAGCAGTCGCGGCGGCAGCGCCTCGCCGAGCAGCCGGGCACCGAGCAGTGCGATGAGAATCGGGCCGATGTTCACGACCATCGCGGCCGTGCCCGCGTCGACTTCCTGCTCGCCCCAGTTGAGCGCCACCATGTAGACGCCGAACCACAGCAGCCCGGATATCGCGATCCCCGGCCAGGCGGCACGCGGCGGGGGCCCCTCGCGCCGGACCAGCAGAACGCAGCCGAGGGCGATAGATCCGGCAAGGAGCCGTCCGAGGGCGAGCGCGCCGGGGGAGTACGACTCACCCGCGCTGCGGATCGACACGAAGGCGGAGGCCCACAGAACGACGGTGATGGCCGCGGCGGCGAGAGCGGGCCACTGAGCACGGGCAGGGCGCGGGGACTGCGTCATGCGCCGGCCGCGGGTCCCCAGCTCTTCGGCGTTCACCGCAGTGTCCCGGGCTCGATGCCGAGCAGCTCGGCCAGCGCCCGCTCGCCGTCCTCGGTCACCTTCACCGCGCGCTCGGACCCGATCCGTACGCACCAGCCCGCATCCAGGGCGTGGCGGCACAGCTCCGCTCCCGCGAGTCCCGCGAGATGGGGTTTGCGCTCCGTCCAGTCCAGGCACGACCGGGCGAGCGGGCGCCGCCCCTTGGGTTCCAGCGTGAGCCCCAACGCACGGAACCAGGCGACGCCATGGGCGCTCAGCGCGAAGCCGGTGTCCTGGTGCAGCAGTCCGCGTGCCGTCATGGCCTGGGTGATCGTGATGCCGAGCCGCCCGGCGAGATGGTCGTAGCAGGTGCGTCCGCGGGCCATGGCGCTGCGGGTGCTCGCCGCCCGCAGCGAGGAGGGAGGCGCGTCCGGCGCGGGTGCGGCGTGGGCGGCCAGCTCTTCGACGAGACGGGCGACGTTCTCGCCCGCGAGCCGCACATACCGGTGGCGTCCCTCGCGCTCCTCGGCGAGCAGTCCGCCCGCGACGAGTCTGCCGAGATGCTCGCTGGCGGTCGACGGCGCCACGCGCGCGTGCCGGGCGAGTTCGCCCGCGGTCCAGGCGCGGCCGTCCAGCAGCGCAAGACAGAACGAGGCCCGGGTCTCGTCGGCGAGGAGCGCGGCCAGCGCGGCAAGGTCTCTGGACTGCATAGGTCCAGGATGGCGCCCTGACTGTTCGGCGGCCGCCGAACAGTCGCCGTCAGGCGCGCACCAGGGCCTCGTACTGCATGGCCAGACCGTCGAGGAGCGCCCGCAGGCCCGTCTCGAACGCGCCGTCGTCCACTTTCTGCTGCCGCTCGGCGAGCAGATGCGCCTGACCGAGATGCGGATAGTCGGCCGGGTCGTACGCGGACTCGTCGTCGACGAAGCCGCGGGCGAACGAACCGAGCGCCGAGCCGGTGATGAAATACCGCATCAGGGCGCCGATATAGGTGGCCTGGGCCGGGGGCCAGCCCTCGCGGACCATCGCGCCGAAGACGGCGTCCGCCACCTTGAGGCCCGCCGGACGGCGGCCCGGGCCGCGGGCGAGGACCGGCACGGTGTTGGGGTGGGCGGTCAGGGCCGCGCGGTAGGAGACGGCCCAGTCGTGCAGTGCGGTACGCCAGTCGCGTTCGTCGTCCTCGTCGAACATGGACAGATCGACCTGGGCACTGACCGCATCGGCGACGGCATCGAGGATCTCGTCCTTGTTGCGGAAGTGGTTGTAGAGAGAGGGGCCGCTGACCCCGAGCTCGGCGGCGAGCCTGCGGGTGGAGACGGCCTCCAGGCCCTCGGCGTCCACGAGCGCGCTCGCAGTCTCGACGATGCGTTCTCGGCTGAGCAGGGGCTTGCGCGGGCGGGCCATGCGGCACATAGTAGGGCCTGCCAACAAGAAACTAGCAGTGATAGTTAAAAGTGGGTGGGTGTATGAACCTGGAGCTCGGCGAGGAGCAGACAGCTGTCCGGCAGCTGGCCAGGGACTTCGTCGGCCGTGAGATCACCCCGAACGTCGTCGAGTGGGACCGTGCCGAGAGCGTCGACCGATCGATCGTGAAGAAACTCGGTGCGCTGGGCTTCCTCGGGCTCACCATCGACGAGGAGTACGGCGGCTGCGGCGGCGACCATCTGACGTACTGCCTGGTCACCGAAGAGCTCGGCCGCGGCGACTCCTCGGTGCGCGGCATCGTGTCCGTATCCCTCGGCCTGGTCGCCAAGACCATCGCCGCCTGGGGCAACGAGGCGCAGAAGCGCCAGTGGCTGCCGCGGCTCACCGCCGGTGACGCGCTCGGCTGCTTCGGGCTCACCGAGCCCGGTACCGGATCCGACGCCGGGAATCTCACCACCAGGGCCGTGCGCGAGGGCGACGACTATGTCGTGAGCGGCTCCAAGATGTTCATCACGAACGGCAGCTGGGCCGATGTGGTGCTCCTGTTCGCCCGCACCAATGACACACCCGGACACAAGGGCGTATCCGCCTTTCTCCTGCCCACGGACACCCCCGGGCTGACCCGCCGCACCATCCACGGAAAGCTCGGACTGCGCGGCCAGGCCACGGCCGAGCTGGTGCTCGACGACGTACGCGTGCCCGCCGCCGCGATGCTCGGCCCCGAGGGCAAGGGCTTCGCCATCGCCATGTCCGCGCTCGCCAAGGGGCGGATGTCGGTCGCGGCCGGCTGCGTCGGCATCGCCCAGGCGGCGCTCGAAGCGGCGGTCGGCTACGCGGGCGAGCGCGAACAGTTCGGCAAGCCCATCGCCTCCTACCAGCTCGTGCAGGAGCTGGTCAGCGACATCTCGGTCGACGTGTCCGCGGCGCGGCTGCTGACCTGGCAGGTCGCCGACCTCGTCGACCGCGGCAAGGACTTCGCCACCGCCGCCTCCCGGGCCAAGCTCTTCGCATCCGAGGCGGCGGTCCGCGCGGCGAACAACGCCCTGCAGGTCTTCGGAGGCTACGGCTACATCGACGAGTACCCCGTCGGCAAGCTGCTGCGCGACGCCCGCGTGATGACCCTGTACGAAGGCACCAGCCAGATCCAGAAACTGATCATCGGCCGCGCCCTGACCGGCGTCTCCGCCTTCTGAGCCAGTGCTTTCTGAGGGCCTTGTGAGGCAGTGCCCTGTGAGCCAGGGCCCTCTGAGTACGCGCGTAAGTACTCCTGCGGATGTGGCGCGGGCCGCGCCGTCCGATGCTGACACCCATGAATGAGACACAGGTCAAGCAGCAGAACAGCGCGGCCTTCTACGGACAGGCCGTCGCCTCCTTCGCCGTCGCGCTGGGCGCTGTCGGATTCGGCATCCTCAATCTCGAGGCCGACATCTGGGTGCGTGGGTTCCTCGCCATTGCCGTCCTCTACCTCACGACGTCGGCGTTCACCCTGGCCAAGGCGATCAGGGACCGCCAGGAGGCCGGGCAGATCGTCAGCCGGGTCGACCAGGCCAGGGTGGAGAAGCTGCTTGCCGAGCACGACCCGTTCCAGAAGCTCTAAGCGCTTGCTCACCCTCGGGGTATGGTGTGCCTTCTGAATGAACGGAAGGGGCGAGCGATGAGTGCGGCGGAGGACACGGCCGATGAGGACATGCCGTGGGGCGAGGTCACGCCCGAGGCGGCGAGAAAGCTGCTCGTCGCCGCCGTCGAGGCCTTCGCCGAACGGGGCTACCACGCGACGACGACCCGGGACATCGCGGGCCGCGCCGGAATGAGCCCCGCAGCGCTCTACATCCACTACAAGACCAAGGAAGAGCTGCTGCACCGGATCAGCCGGATCGGTCACGACAAGGCCCTTGAAGTCCTGTCGACCGCGGCCGACACCGGCGGCACACCCTCCGAGCGGCTCGCCGCGGCCGTGAGTTCGTTCGTGCGCTGGCACGCCGGGCGGCACGACACCGCACGCGTGGTGCAGTACGAGCTCGACGCGCTCTCCGACGAACACCGCAACGAGATCTTCGAGCTGCGCCGCAGCAGCGACGCCGTCGTACGCGGGATTCTGCGCGAGGGCGTCGAGACGGGGGAGTTCGACGTCCCGGACGTGCCCGGCACCACGGTCGCTGTGCTGTCGCTCTGCATCGACGTGGCGCGCTGGTTCAACACACGAGGCCGCAGGACGCCCGACGAGGTCGGCGCGCTGTACGCCGACCTCGTCCTGCGCATGGTCTCCGCCCGGAAGGACTAGGGAGCCCGTGAGAGCCCCCGGGGCTCAGAAGAAGTAGCGGGACACCGACTCGGCCACGCAGACCGGCTTGTCGCCGCCCTCGCGCTCCACCGTGACGAGGGCGGTCACCTGCACGCCGCCGCCCGCCTCTTCCACGTTCTGCAGCACCGCCGTGGCGCGCAGCCGCGAGCCCGCCGGCACGGGGGAGGGGAAGCGGACCTTGTTCGCGCCGTAGTTGATGCCCATCTTCATGCCCTCGACCCGCAGCACCTGCGGCACGAAAACGGGGAGCAGCGACAGCGTGAGATAGCCGTGCGCGATCGTTGTGCCGAAGGGGCCGGTCGCCGCCCGCTCCGGGTCGACGTGGATCCACTGGTGGTCACCGGTTGCCTCGGCGAAGAGATCGATCCGCTTCTGCTCGATCTCCAGCCAGTCGCTGTGACCCAGCTGCTCGCCGACCCCGGCGCGCAGCTCCTCGGCGGACGTGAAGATCCTCGGCTCGGCCATGTCTCTGCTCCCTGCGTCTCGTCCGTGCGGAACTCAATGTCTAAGCGCTTGCTCAGCATGGTTGGGCGGACGGCTCCTGTCAACGACGGGCCAGTAGGCTTCGAGGGGTGCCACAGATTCCCGAGAAGATCCACGAGCTCACGGTCGGCCAGCTCTCCGCACGCAGCGGCGCCGCCGTGTCCGCCCTGCACTTCTACGAGTCCAAAGGGCTGATCAGCAGCCGCCGGACCACCGGAAACCAGCGCCGGTACAGCAGGGACGCGCTGCGCCGCGTCGCTTTCGTACGCGCGGCGCAGCGCGTGGGCATTCCGCTCGCCACGATCAGGGACGCCCTGGCCGAACTGCCCGAGGAGCGCACGCCCGACCGTGCGGACTGGGCTCGGCTGTCCGAAGCGTGGCGGGTGGAGCTCGACGAGCGCATCAGACAGCTCGGCCGGCTCCGTGACCATCTCACCGACTGCATCGGCTGCGGTTGTCTCTCCCTGGAGACGTGCGTGCTGTCCAACCCGGACGACATCTTCGGCGAGCGCCTGACCGGCTCCCGGCTGCTGCCGGAGCGCGGCCGGCCGGCGAAGGACCGTGCCCGGCCATGACGCACAGGCGGGCCCGCACCCTCGTGCCGGGCCCGCCTGCTGCGCTGCCGCGCGGGACTACTCGTACTCGGTGCCGCCCTTGCGCGTCAGATACGCGGGGCTGACCGCCTTGGCGATCGCCCTGCCGCCGAGCACCGGGCTGTAGCGCTCGGCCGCGGGACGGATCACGACGCCCTCGCGCAGATGCAGCTCGCGCCCGGACACGGTCTCCCGGCCGCTCGCCAGCTCCAGCACCGTCTCGATGTCGTACGGACCCTCGAACAGCCGGGGTGCCAGCGGCAGTTCGCCCTCCAGCAGCCCGGCCGTCTCCAGCCAGCGGACCTGGCCGTCGATCTCTGCCGACACGTCGAAGACGGCGTAACCGACCGCCTCGGAGCGGGCGTTGGCTCCATAGGCGAGGTCCTGCACGCCGGCGCCGTACACCTCGCCGAAGATCCCGATCCGGCTCGCCCCCAGCTTCTCGGCGAGGCCCGCCGCGACCGCCGGGACGTCGTGGCCGAGCACCGCACGCCAGTACAGGTTGCGCGGATCCTCTGTGAGCGCCAGGCCTTTGGCGCCGAAGCCCTTCGACGACACCTGGACACGGCCCTGACCGTCGTCCGCCACGCTGTATGTCAGCAGGCAGGCCGAGCCGTGCAGCTTCTCGGTGATCACCACCGGCTCGCCGGGCTCGAAGATCTCCGGGTAGCGCTGGATGTTCTCGATGTCGACCCAGGGCAGCAGATCGGGAGCCCGTTCCACATCGCCGCTCATCGTGGGCGGGATGGGCGGCGACCACTTGGTGATCGAGAGCAGCTCGGCGAAGTCCGTGCCGCAGGCGGCCGCCTGCGCCAGATCGACGTCCGCGAGCGCCTGCGGCCGGCACACGATGCCCTGCGACAGCTCGCCGCGCAGCCGAACGGCCTTGACCCGGTTGGACGCCGAGCCGGCCAGCCGTCCCGTCAGCCCCAGTTCCTCGATCAACTCCGCTGGCAGCACGGACTGTTCCGGGATGTAGACAGCGGCGTCACCACTGCGGAAGGCGCCCTTGGCGACGACGGCGCGATACAGGCCCACCTGGGCCAGTTCGAGCGCGTCTGCGTTCGGATGCTCATGGACGGTCAGCAGCTCTGCGGTGACACGCAGCGTGGACATCGGCGTCTCCTCGGTCACGGATTCCGCGTCCACTGTGCGGGCCGTGACCGGGGGCCGGCCACTGAATATCGGGACGCCCTCCCCGTAACCGGGGCGGAGCCCCAGTTCGGGAGGGGCGCGTACAGGCCCCGAAGGGCCCGGCTCAACCTGTCAGGCCACCGACGCCAGCTCCTTGCGTCCGGCCCGCTTGGCCGCCGCCACCGCCTCGGTCGTCAGAACAGGCTGTGGTACGACAATCCCGCAGGCCGTGCAGACCGGCCCGAACCAGGGTTCGTTCGCCAGATCCTGCCGCCACACGATGTGCGTTCCCCTGCACACCGGGCAGCCGTTTCCGGGGTCGGTCTCCAGCGCGGATATCAGTCGCCGCAGGACCTCGTCGAGCGGGGCCGACGGATGGGCGGCCGGGCTGTCGCAGCGGGCGACCCCGTTCCCGCCCCAAGTCCGCCGGTGCCAGTCGTCGACCGACGCCGGCCGTCGCAGTCCGTCGTGCTTCTCGCGCTTGCGGCGGTCCGCGAAACTCTCCTCGTACGCGAGCCAGACGGCCCGCGCCTGTTCCAACTCGTCGAGCGCGGCCACGAGCCGCGCCGGATCGGGGGCCCGGTCCTCGGGCTCGATGCTGTGCCTGGCGCACAGATGAGCCCAGGTCGCTCGGTGCCCATAAGGGGCAAATCGCTCCAGGCACTTGCGCAGCGAATAGCGTCGTAGCGCCAGATCACACCGCGCGTCGCGCACCTGTCTCGCAAGACTGCGGAAACCTGCCATCGCACTGCCACCTCCGTCGCTGGTACTTCGGCGTTGAGGAATGGACGTACGGGTACCCAATCCGGCTCCATCGAAAATTCGATGGGGGTCATCACCATCGAGTGGTGGTAATCACACCGGCTCGTCCCGACGGCTTCTGCGGACCGTCCTGCTGCGAGGCAGGTATCAGTGCGACAACGGTGGGCCGGGCACGGGCGTTGAGCGCGCTCAGCGTCCGATGCGGCCCGCGGCCAGTACCAGTCGCGCCAGCTCCTCATGGCAGATGTCGCTGTGCGCACCGGCAGGAGGCCCGCCGTGCCGCACCACCGAGGCCGTGTCCACGCTGACGCAGCCCGAGCCGGGGATCCCCTGCCGCAGCGCCTCGTCCAGCGTCAGCCTGACCAGCGGCTGCACGGCCTGGATGCCGTCGTGCCCCATCGCCCACCACCGCTTGTCGAACCCGGCCGCGTTCGCGTCGTCCCCGGCCAGGCTGGAGGCAAGCGGATAGATCATGCCGAGCGCGCTGTCGTGCCGCGAGTAGCAGGCCACCACCGGCCCGTCGACGCGGTGCTCCATGGTGCGCAGGGCGCCGCCGCTGTGTGCCGCATGGGGCAGGCTCGGTGCGAACACATAGTGCGACAAGGATCCCTGAAGGAGCGTCAGTGATTTCACGTTGTTCGCGCCGTGGGGCAGCCCGCGCAGCGCGAAGGAGACCAGGCGCGCCCCCTGGCTGTGCCCCACCAGATGGACCCGCACCGTGGGGGAGGACCGGGCGAGCTGGCCCAGCAGCGGGCCGAGTCCCAGCTCGCCGACCGTTCCGGCGCGCCGCTTCATCGCGTAGTACGTGGTCTGCCGCAGGAGTTCCTTCCCGCCCTTCCACACCTTCTTGAGTCCGCCGCCGATGGAGAAGGACTCGACGGCGGGCTCCTTCTCCGTCACCTCCTCGCTCTCCTCCAGCGCGAACGCGAACCTCCGGCACATCGTCAGGGCGTCCTCGAACAGGACGGCGGGCGGACCCTGTTCGTCGTGGGGCAGATCGTCCGTGAAGCACGCCCCCGCGACCCCGCCCGCCGGTGCCTCGGTGAGCTGTCGCGCCAGTGAGCCGAACTCCGCGAAGGCCGCCTCCGACTCGGGCTGTTCGTCGAGCAGTTGAGCAAGCCGTCGTACGGTCCCGTCGTGCCCGGGAAACAGCCGCGCCAGGGCGTCCTGCGTCGCCTCGTCGAGCCCGGGGTCCAGGGGGGCGGCAGTGGCGGACGGCCTGAAGTCCGGAATCAGCTCGTCCGTGAACTTCATGGACGGCCACACGACAGCCACGTATCCCAGCCGTACCCCGTCGCCCGTCAGCCCCGGGAAGGGCGCGAAGAAGGCCGAGTACAGCTGGTTGGCGACGGACGGCGAGTTGTTCCACCCGTGCGCGAACATCACCAGATCGGTGACATCCATTTCAGCCAGACTGTCGCGCTGCGCGGCGTTCACGTCGCCGTCCTTGTCGAAGGTGACTTCCCGGTTCGGCTCCACACTCATTTCCGGCATGACCGGCCCTCCCCGTTTTTGTCCGCTGATGCACCAGCATCCTGCGGGAAGGGAGGAACGGCCATACCTACGACCGTGCTCGATCGCGCCTTGTCCCAGTCGGTCACAGGCGGTCGGCCAGGGGCGGTCGGGCGGTGCCGACGGCCTGTGTCCGGCGTACCACATTCAGCCAATCCCGCGCGACCGGCCGGGTGTTCCAGGTGGTCCCGCCCCTTGCCGGATCAGTACTGCAGGTACGTCCTCCGCACGGCCCTGAAGGCGGCCAGCTCGCCCTGCCACGCCGCCACCACCTCGTCCGGCGCTGCCCCGGCGTCGATCATCGTCCGGACCCTCGCCGACCCGGTCAGCTTGTCGATCCAGTGGTCGGGCCGCCACGCGAAGCCGCTCCACACCCGCTTCGCCGTCACCAGCAGGCCGATACCGGTGCGCACCGGGTCGTAGGAGGCACGGTCGTGGACGTGGAGCTGGACGCCGCCGACCGTCTTGCCCCGGAACTTGGAGAACGTCGGCGTGAAGTACGCCTCGCGGAAGCGGACCCCCGGCAGCGCCAGGGCATTGGCTGCCGCCGCCCAGGCGCGGTCGATGCCTTCCGCGCCCAGCAGCTCGAACGGACGTGTCGTGCCGCGGCCCTCCGAGAGGTTGGTGCCCTCGAACAGGCAGGTGCCCGAGTAGACCAGCGCGGTGTCCGGCGTCGGCATGTTCGGGCTCGGCGGGACCCAGGGCAGAGCTGTCTCGTCGAAGAAGTCCGAGCGCCGCCAGCCCTTCATCCGCACCGTCTCCAGCTCCACCGGACGGGTCAGGAACTCGCCGTTGAACAGCAGTGCCAGCTCGGTGACCGTCATCCCGTGCGCCTGCGCGATCGGCTCGCGGCCGACGAACGTCGCGAAGGCCTTGTCCAGGACCGGCCCCAGCGCGGCCCTGCCCGTCACCGGATTGGGCCGGTCCAGGACCACGAAGCGCTTGCCCGCGAGCGCGGCCGCCTCCATGCAGTCGTAGAGCGTCCAGATGTAGGTGTAGAAGCGGGCCCCGGCGTCCTGGATGTCGAAGACGATCGTCTCCACGCCGGACACGGTGAAGATGTCGGCGAGCGCCTGCCCGCTCTTGGTGTACGTGTCGTACACGGGCAGCCCTGTCGCCGGGTCGTCGTAGCGCCCCTCTGAACCGCCGGCCTGGGCGGTGCCGCGGAAGCCGTGCTCGGGGCCGAAGACGGCGATCAGGTTCACCCGGTCGTCGGCGTGCATCACATCCACGATGTGCGCCAAGTCCCGGGTGACCCCGGTCGGGTTGGTGACGACACCGACCCGCTCACCTGCCAGGGGCGCGTAGCCGTCGGCGGCCAGCCGCTCGAAGCCGGTTCGGACCCGTCGGCCGCCCGCGTGTGCGGTGGCGGGCGAAGAGCCGGCGGCAAGCATGCCCAGCGCGCCACCGGCGGCCAGCAGACCCCGTCTGGACAGGCTCATCGAGTTACCTCCGTGGTCGCTGTCTGTCATGGTCACGCACGCTAGCGTGCACGGCGGGCGTGCGGAACGATTGCGACAGCGCGGTTCGTCCCCGGGCGTCCCTGTGCACACGGGGTCTCATGCCCTCTTCCCTCGCGACATACCGACTGGTTAGTCTGCCCGCACGGGACGGTAAGCAGAGAGGCGGAGCCTGATGGGTACGGTGCAGGGCGCTGGGGTTGTGGTTACGGGCGCGGGCGGCGGCATCGGAGCCGCCCTGGCCCGCCGGTTCGCGGCGGAGGGCGCCCGTGTCGTCGTCAACGACATCGACCCGGCCAGGACCAAGGCCGTCGCCGACCGGATCGGCGCGACCGCGGTGCCGGGCGACGCCTCCGAGATAGTGGAGGAGGCCCGTGAGGCACTGGGCGGCACGGTCGACGTCTACTGCGCCAACGCGGGCCTCGCCTCGCCCGGTGACGTCTTCGCCGACGAGCAGGTGTGGGCCGCCGCCTGGGACGTCAATGTGATGGCGCACGTCCGCGCGGCCCGCGCCCTGCTGCCCGACTGGCTGGAGCGCGGCAGCGGCCGCTTCGTCTCCACCGTCTCCGCCGCCGGCCTGCTCACCATGGTGGGCGCGGCCCCGTACAGCGTCTCCAAGCACGGCGCGTACGCCTTCGCCGAGTGGCTCCAGCTCACCTACGCCCACTGCGGCCTGAAAGTGCACGCCATCTGCCCGCAGGGAGTGCGTACGGACATGCTCACCGCGGCCGGATCCGCGGGCGAACTCGTCCTCGCCCCGACCGCGATCGAGCCCGAGGACGTCGCCGACGCGCTGTTCGAGGGCATCGAGGCCGACCGTTTCCTGATCCTGCCGCACCCCGAGGTCGCCGAGTTCTACCAGGCCCGTGCCGCGACGCCCGAGCGATGGCTTGCGGGCATGAACCACCTCCAGCAGAAGTGGGAAGGAGCGCAGAGGTGACATCCGTCTACGCGGCAAGGCCCTGGCTGTCCCAGCTCACCGACGCCCAGCGGGCCCCGATCACCCCGCCCGCGAGCGTCGTGCACTCCTTCCGCGCCGCCGCGGCCCGCGCTCCCGAGCACACCGCACTCGCCTACTTCGACGGGCGCCTGAGCTACCGCGAGACCGACGAACTCTCCGACTCCGTCGCGGGCCATCTCGGCTCCCGCGGAGTCGTGCGCGGCGACCGCGTGGCGATCATGCTGCAGAACACCCCGCACTTCGTGATCGCGCTGCTGGGCGCCTGGAAGGCCGGGGCGACCGTCGTCCCGCTCAACCCGATGTACAAATCGGCCGAGGTCGCGCACGTCCTGAACGATGCCGACGTCACCGTGCTGATCTGCTCGGACCGCGCCTGGGAGTCGTATCTGCGCGACAGCGCCGCCGACTCGTCCGTACGCCTGGTCCTCACCGCCTGCGAACTGGACCTCCAGAGCCGCGATGACGCGCGCGTCCTCGGCTTCGAGCGGCAGCCGGCCCCGGAGGACACCCACGATCTGCTGGCGGTGGCCCGGCTGGGGCTGAGCGCGCCGGAGGGCCGTGAACTCACCCCTGCCGACGTGGCGTTGATCAGCTACACGTCCGGCACCAGCGGCACCCCCAAGGGGGCCATGAACCTCCACGGCGGCATCGTCTACAACGCCGAGCGGCAGCGCACCGGCCACCCCGTGCCCGAGGGCTCCTGTTACTTCGCGCTCGCGCCGCTGTTCCACATCACCGGAATGGTCTGCGAGCTCGCCGCCTGCATCGCCAACGCGGGCACGCTCGCCCTCGCCTACCGCTTCGAGCCGGGCGTCGTCCTCGACGCCTTCGCCGAGCACCGGCCCGCGTACACCGTCGGCCCGTCCACGGCCTTCATGGCCCTGGCCGCGCATCCCGCCGCCACCCGCGAGCACTTCACATCCTTCCGGGTGATCTCCTCCGGTGGCGCCCCGGTGCCTCCCGCGCTGGTCGAGAAGTTCCGTACGGGTTTCGGCCCCTACCTCTGCAACGGCTACGGCCTCACCGAGTGCACCGCCCCCTGTGCCTCCGTACCGCCCGAGAAGCAGGCCCCGGTCGACCCCGCGTCCGGCACCCTCTCCGTCGGCGTACCGGGACCGGACACGATCGTGCGGATCGTCGACGAGAAGGGCCAGGACGTCCCGCTCGGGGAGCAGGGCGAGATCGCGGTGAGCGGGCCCCAGGTCGTGCCCGGCTACTGGCGGCTGCCCGACGCCACGGCCGAGGCGTTCCCCGACGGTGAACTGCGCACCGGCGACATCGGCTTCATGGACACCGACGGCTGGCTCTACGTCGTCGACCGCAAGAAGGACATGATCAACGCCTCGGGCTTCAAGGTCTGGCCGCGCGAGGTGGAGGACGTCCTCTACACGCACCCGGCGGTGCGCGAGGCCGCCGTCGTCGGCATACCCGACGACTACCGCGGAGAGACCGTCAAGGCTTACATCAGTCTGCGCCCCGGGGCGAGCGTGGAACCGGCCGAAATCTCCGCGTACTGTGCGGAGCGCCTGGCCGCGTACAAGTACCCGCGCGAGGTGGAGATCCTGCCGGAGCTCCCGAAGACGACAAGTGGGAAGATCCTCAGGCGGGAACTGCGTTTCCCGGGGTAATTCGAGACAGCGAGTGAACTTCAGCGAGAGGCAGGTGGCGGCAATGGCCAGGACGACGGACGGGGACGGCACCCCCGTCCCGCAGAGGCTGCTGGGCGCCGCCACCCGGCTCTTCGCCGAACGCGGCTACGACCGCACCTCGGTCCAGGAGATCGTCGAGGCGGCCGGCGTCACCAAGGGAGCGCTCTACCACTACTTCGGCTCCAAGGAGGACCTGCTCCAAGAGGTCTATGCGCGTGTGCTGCGGCTCCAGCAGGAGCGGCTCGACGCCTTCGCGGACGCCGACGAGCCGGTGGAGAGCAGGCTGCGCGGCGCGGCGGCCGATGTCGTGGTGACGACGATCGACAACCTCGACGACGCCGCGATCTTCTTCCGCTCCATGCACCATCTGAGCCCGGAGAAGCACAAGCAGGTGCGGGCCGAGCGCCGCCGCTACCACGAGCGGTTCCGGGCGCTGGTCGAAGAAGGCCAGCAGAGCGGGGTCTTCTCCTCGGCCACACCCGCGGACCTGGTGGTCGACTACCACTTCGGCTCGGTCCACCACCTGTCGACGTGGTACCGCCCCGACGGCCCCCTCACGCCCCAGCAGGTGGCGGACCACCTGGCGGACCTCCTGCTGCGCGCGCTGCGCCCGTAAGGCGGCGGGGCTCCGACGGGAGCCCCGCCCGTGTGTGGGGCCCCGGCTACAGATACTTCTTCAACTCACGCCGCGCCAGCGACCGCTGGTGCACCTCGTCCGGCCCGTCCGCCAGCTTCAGCGTCCGCGCCGCCGCCCACAGTTCCGCCAGCGGGAAGTCCTGGCTCACCCCGCCCGCGCCGTGCACCTGCACCGCCTTGTCGAGGATGTCCACGACCGCCCGCGGTGTCGCGATCTTGATCGCCTGGATCTCGGTGTGCGCCCCGCGGTTGCCCACCGTGTCCATCAGCCAGGCGGTCTTCAGCACCAGCAGCCGCAGCTGCTCGACCGTGACCCTGGCGTCGGCGATCCAGTTCTGTACGACGCCCTGCTGGGCGATCGCCTTGCCGAAGGCCTGACGCGACACGGCCCGCCTGCACATGAGCTCGATCGCCCGCTCGGCCATGCCGATCAGCCGCATGCAGTGGTGGATACGGCCGGGGCCGAGCCGCGCCTGGGCGATGGCGAAGCCGCCGCCCTCCTCGCCGATCAGGTTCGACGCGGGTACCCGTACATCGGTGAAGACCACCTCGGCGTGGCCGCCGTGGGAGTGGTCCTCGTAGCCGTACACCTGCATGGCGCGCCGGACCTCCAGGCCCGGGGTGTCGCGCGGCACCAGGATCATCGACTGCTGGCGGCGGATGTCCTCGCCGTCCGGGTCGGTCTTGCCCATCACGATGAAGATCTTGCAGTCGGGGTTCATCGCGCCGGAGATGTACCACTTGCGGCCGTTGATGACGTAGTCGTCGCCGTCGCGGGCGATCCGCGTCTCGATGTTCGTCGCGTCGGAGGAGGCGACCTCGGGCTCGGTCATCGCGAAGGCGGACCGGATCTCCGCGGCGAGCAGCGGCTCCAGCCACTGCTTCTTCTGCTCGTCGGTGGCGAACTGCGCAAGCACCTCCATGTTCCCGGTGTCGGGAGCGGCACAGTTCAGCGCGGTCGGTGCCAGATGCGGGCTGCGGCCGGTGATCTCGGCGAGCGGCGCGTACTGCAGATTGGTCAGGCCCGCGCCGTGCTCCGCGTCGGGGAGGAAGAGATTCCACAGGCCCTGCCTGCGCGCCTCGGCCTTGAGCTCGTCCATGATCGCCGGGGTGTCCCACGGCGAGGCCAGCTCGGCGCGCTGCCGGTGCTCGATCGCCTCTGCCGGGTAGACGTACTCGTCCATGAAGGCGAGCAGCTTGGCCCGCAGTTCCTCGGTTCGCGCGTCGAATGCGAAGTCCATGTGTACTCAGCCTTCCTGGAGGGTGGTGAGGCCGTGCTCGATGAAGAGGGGCACCAGCGCGCCGATCCGGTCGAATCCGGCGCCGACGGTCTGGCCAAGCGTGTACCGGTAGTGGATGCCCTCGAGGATCACGGCGAGCTTGAACCAGGCGAAGGCCGTGTACCAGGAGATGGCGGAGGCGTCGCGCCCGGAGCGGGCGGCGTACCGCTCGATCAGCTCCGCCGCGTCCGGGTGCCCCGCCGCGCCGGCGGTGGTGCTGACGGGCGAGTCGGGCAATTCCAGCTTGACGCTGTACATCACCAGCAACCCGAGGTCGGTCAGCGGGTCGCCCAGCGTCGACATCTCCCAGTCGAGGATCGCCTTGATCCGGTCGTCCGGGCCGACCAGGACGTTGTCCAGCCGGTAGTCGCCGTGGATGACCGCGGGCGCGGGGGAGCGGGGCAGCGAGCGGCCGAGGGCGGCGTGCAGTTCGTCAATGCCGGCCAGTTCGCGGCCACGGGAGGCTGCCAGCTGCTTGCCCCAGCGGCGCAGCTGCCGGTCGAGGAAGCCCTCGGGCCGGCCGAAGTCTCCGAGACCCACCGACTCGGGGTCCACGGCGTGCAGTTCGACCAGCGTGTCCACCAGGCCGAGGATGGCGTTCCTGGTGCGCTCGGGGCCGAGCGGGGCCAGTTCCTCGGCCGTGCGGTAGGGAGTGCCGTCCACGAATTCCATGACGTAGAACGGCGATCCGATCACCGAATCGTCCTCGCACAGCAGCACCGGCTCGGGCACCGGCACCGCGGTCGGGTGGAGCGCGCTGATCACCCGGTGCTCGCGCTTCATGTCGTGCGCGGTGGCCAGTACGTGACCGAGCGGGGGCCGTCGGACGACCCAGCGGCCGGTGCCGTCGGTGACGGAGTACGTGAGGTTGGAGCGGCCTCCCTGGATCAGCCGGACGCCGAGCGGTCCGCTCACCAGACCCGGGCGCTCGCGGTCGAGATAGCCGCGCAACTGCTCGGGATCGAGGCCTGGCGGGGGGACTGAGCTCATTGGTGGCACCTCCGAGGGGGCGGGTAGGGCGGATCCCGCTCATCATGACCGACCAGTCGGTATGTCGTCCAGAGTGCGAGCGGAACCAGGGCCTGGATCACAGGATCCAGACCCGCATCCCGCTACGTGTGGATGCGGCCGCGAGTGGGCCGGGTGGTTCAGGCGTGGCAGGCCACCGGGACGCCGCCGTTCATCGCCGCCATGTCACCGAAGACTGTGGCCGGATCAAGGGGGGAGCCCTCCGGCAGGCCGTCCAGCTCCGCGTACGCCCGGTGCAGATTCGCCACCAGTCGTTCGCTCTCCCTCAGCTCGGCGAAGACCCCGAGATCGGCCTCGCGGGCCGTCTCCAGCGGAGTGAGCCCCTTGGCGTGTCCCTGCCCGGCCAGCTCGGCGACGTGGCGCAGATAGCGCTCCGTGGCGTCGTACGCGGCCGGGTCGGTGATCGGGCCGTGCCCCGGCACAACAGTCGTCGCGTCCAGCGAACGCAGCACGTCCAGAGCCCGCAAGGACCCGCTCAGCGAGCCCATCGGGATGAAGGGCGTGCCGCCCTCGAAGATCAGGTCCCCGGTGAAGACCACCCGCTGCTCCGGCAGATGCACGATCGTGTCCCCGGGGGTGTGCGCGACGCCGCCGGGGTGGATGAGCCGTACCTCGATGTCCCCGACATGAACGGTGAGCCGGTCGTTGTACGTCACGGTCGGGGCGATGATCGGGATGTCGCCGAAGTCGGTCGCCGGCCACAGCAGATGGAGCTGGTGCCCGGCCTCCAACTGCTCGCTGCGGCAGGCGTCGTGCCCGATCACCACGGCCTCGGGCAGGAAGACCCCGTTGCCGTAGGTGTGGTCGCCGTGGTGGTGGGTGTTGACGAGGGTCCGCGGAAGCGGGACCCCGGTCGCGACGAGCGACTCACGCAGCGACCGGGCGCGCCGCTCGGTGGCGGCGGTGTCGACGAGGAGAGTGAACTCCCCGTCGCTGACGAACCCCGCGTTGTTCAGGCACCAGCCGCCGTCCGGCTGGACGTAGGCGTGCACTTCCGGTGCGAGCTGGACGGTGTACGGATCCATGGCGGACAACTGAACTCCCCCTCGTCGAGGCCGAATCGGTCGGCAGGAGCCTGCCAGCCGGCCGCCGCGCGAGTAAAGCCGGGGGTGCCGGGGGCGTTCAGTGGTCGTCCCAGTGCCCGTCGTGCTCGGCGTGACGGTGTCCGTCGTGGACGTAGTCGACATGGTCACCGTGCTCCACGGCCGGGTGGCCGCAGCCGGCACCGTGCTCGTGCGCGTGGCCGCTGTGCGAGATGTGTTCGCCGGGCTCGCACTCGTCCCAGTGGCCGGAGTGGGAGCGGTGGAGGTGGCCGTCGTGGACGTAGTCGACGTGGTCGCCGTGGGGGACTTCGGCGTGTCCGCAGGCGGGACCGTGGACGTGCTCGTGCGCGGGGTGCTCAGGGTGGAGGACAGTCATTATGCTCACCTTTGATCTGATATGCACCGTTCTGTCACCGTCCCAGGCTAGCCCGCTGGACCTGGTCCGTCCGGGGCCCGGCGACGTGCCGCGCCGCGGGAAACCGGGTGACGGCACCCTCGCGCTCCGGCCGGCTTGCGCGTGCGCCGCCCCCGGCCGAGGGTCGGATCATGAAGGCGATCAGCTACAGCCGGTACGGCGGCCCCGAGGTCCTTGAGTACGGCGAGCGTCCCGAGCCCAAGGTCGGACCGGACTCCGTCCTGGTCAAGGTGCGCGCGGCGGCCGTCAACCCGGTCGACTGGAAGGCCCGTGAGGGGTACATCGACGCCCTCTTCGAACCGGTGTTCCCGGTGATCCCCGGCTGGGACGTCTCGGGTGTCGTCATCCAACCGGGCATCGCCGTAACGGAGTTCGCGGTCGGCGACGAGGTGATGGGATACGTACGCGAGGACTTCCTCGGCCGCGGCACCTTCGCCGAATATGTGGCGGCCCCCGTCCGCACGCTCGCCCGCAAACCCCTGAACCTGAGCTTCGAGCAGGCCGCGGGGCTGCCGCTGGCCGGCCTCACCGCGTACCAGGTGCTTCACGGCGCGCTCACGGTGAAAGGCGGGGACACGGTCCTGGTGCACGCCGCCGCGGGCGGTGTCGGGTCACTCGCCGTACAGCTCGCCAAGCACGCGGGGGCACGTGTGATCGGCACGGCCAGCGAACGCAATCACGACCATGTGCGCGAGCTCGGCGCAGAGCCGGTGACATACGGGGACGGGCTCGACGACCGGGTCCGCGCCCTGGCCCCCGACGGCGTCGACGCGGCCTTCGACACCATCGGCGGGGTCGCGCTCAGGTCCGCGGCCGCGCTGCTCGCTCCCGAGGGCAGGCTCGCCTCGATCGCGGACCGCGAAGTCCTGAGCCTGGGCGGCCACTACTGCTGGGTGCGGCCCGACGCGGCGCAGCTGGCGGCGCTGGGCGAGCTGGCGGAACAGGGCGTGATCTCCGTCCATGTCGACCGGACCTTCCCCCTGGAGCAGACGGCCGAGGCTCAGGCCCTGAACGCCGAGGGCCGCACCCGCGGAAAGGTCGTCGTCACCGTCGACTGGGAGACATGACGTCCGTGACGCCTCACCGCAACCTCAGACCACCATCGCCACCGCGAACCCGGCCAGGGCGATCGTGCACGCCACCGCGGCCAGCGCCGCCCGGGCGGACAGCGTCCGCGGCCTCGGCCCGGTGCCCAGCTCGCGCAACCGCCAGTGGGCCACCCGCAGAAAACTCAGCCACACCAGCGCACTGCAGGCCGCCGCGACCAGCCCGGCCGCGCTCAGATCGCCGCCCGCCACCAGCCGGGCCGCGAGCACGGCCGCCACGGTGAACGCCAGCGTGGTCCTGCGCCACGCGAGCCTGGTCCGCTCGGGCTGCAGCCCCGGATCCCGCTCGGACGCGGCCGTCAACGCCCGCCCTCCCAGCCGAACAGCACGACCACCACCATCACCATCGCGACTACGGCGACCACCAGGCTCAGCAGCGTCGGGAACCGCGTAACGGGCAGGTCCTCGCCCCTGCGCATCGCCCGCTCGCACCGCACCCAGTGGTTCACGGCCCGCAGCGCACAGAACACGCCCGCCCCCAGCAGCCCGAGCGCCATCCCGGCCCGCAGCCACCGGGCCAGCTCCGGAAAGAACTGATCGACCGCGAACCCGCCGCCGATGAGGGCCAGCGCCGTCCGGAGCCAGGCGAGAAAGGTCCGCTCATTGGCGAGCGAGAACCGGTAGTCGGGAGTCCCGCCCTCCTCACTCACTCGCTGGGGCGCGAACCACAGCCGCAGACTCCGTCCGAAATCGCTCACGTGTCGCACTCTACGTGCCCGCCCGCAGCCGTTCGTACGCCGCGAGGCCGTCCGGCACCCACTCCCACTCCCCGAGCCGCCTCTCCAACTCCCGCTCGGGCAGGAAGTCGTGCCAGGCGACCTCCGCGGCCTGCGGGTTCACCGGCAGCTCGCAGCGGACCTCGTACACGGCCGACCACCAGGTCTGATCGCCGCGCTCGTAGAGGAACTTGAACAGCGGCACCGGCGTGGGGAGGCCGGACACCCCCAGTTCCTCCTCGGCCTCGCGCAGCGCCGCGGCGTCATAGGTCTCACCCGCGCCGACGACGCCGCCCACGAACATGTCGTAGAGGGAGGGGAAGACCAGCTTGGCCGCCGTCCGGCGGTGCACGAAGATCCGGTCCTGCCCGTCCCTCGCCAGTACGAAGACCGCGCGGTGGCGCATGCCGCGCGCGTACGCCTCGCCGCGCGGGGCCTGACCGATGACCTCGTCGTTCTCATCGACGATGTCCAGGATTTCGTCAGCGGGATCCATGCCCCCATCCAAGCACCGGCCGAATGGTTGACGAGTTACTGCCGCGTACCGAAGATCGGACCCAATCGCATTCCGGTCCCCGACAAGGATGGAACCCATGGCGTACGACGCTGATGTGATCGTGATCGGGGCAGGACTCGCGGGCCTGGTGGCCACCGCGGAGCTCGTCGACGCAGGGCGCAAGGTCATCCTGCTCGACCAGGAGCCGGAACAGTCGATCGGCGGACAGGCTCACTGGTCCTTCGGTGGCCTCTTCTTCGTCGACTCGCCCGAACAGCGCCGGATGCGGATCAGGGACAGCCGGGCGCTGGCGCTCCAGGACTGGCTCGGCACGGCGGGCTTCGACCGCTACGAGGACCGCTGGCCGCGTCAATGGGCGGAGGCGTACGTCGACTTCGCGTCCGGCGAGAAGCGGGCCTGGCTGCACGCGCAGGGGATGCGGTTCTTCCCGGTCGTGGGCTGGGCCGAACGCGGCGGCTACGACGCCACCGGGCACGGCAACTCCGTACCGCGCTTCCACATCACCTGGGGAACGGGACCGGGAGTCGTCGCCCCCTTCGAGCGGCGCGTCAGAGCAGGTGTCGCCCGCGGACTCGTCCAGCTGAAGTTCCGCCACCGGGTCACCGGGCTGAGCAGCAGCGCCGGCACGCTCGACACGGTCGGCGGCGAAGTCCTCGAACCCTCCGACGCCGAGCGCGGCACCGCGAGCAGCCGTGAGGTCGCAGGGGCCTTCGAGTTCCGCGCACAGGCGGTGATCGTCACCTCCGGCGGCATCGGCGGCAACCACGACCTCGTACGCGCGCAGTGGCCGAAGCGGCTCGGCACCGCGCCCGAGAAGATGCTCTCCGGCGTGCCCGCCCATGTCGACGGGCTGATGATCGGCATCGCGGAACGCGCGGGCGCGAGCCACATCAACAGCGACCGGATGTGGCACTACACCGAGGGCATCGAGAACTGGAACCCGATCTGGGCCAAGCACGGAATCCGGATCCTGCCCGGCCCCTCCTCGCTCTGGTTCGACGCGCGCGGCAAGCGGCTGCCCGTCCCCCTCTTCCCCGGCTTCGACACGCTCGGCACGCTCGAACACATCATGAGTTCCGGTTACGACCACACCTGGTTCGTGCTCGACCAGAAGATCATCGGCAAGGAGTTCGCGCTCTCGGGCTCCGAGCAGAACCCGGATCTGACGGGGAAGTCGGTCCGCGACGTGATCGGGCGCGCGAGGGCGGATGTGCCCGGGCCGGTGAAGGCGTTCATGGACAACGGCGCCGACTTCGTCGTCGAGAAGGACCTCTCCGCGCTCGTACGCGGCATGAACGCGCTCACCGAGGAGCCGCTGATCGACGAGGCCGAGCTGCGGCGCGAGATCACCGCCCGGGACCGGGAGATCACGAACCCCTTCACCAAGGACCTCCAGGTCATGGCGATCCGCGGAGCGCGCAAGTACCTGGGCGACAAGCTCATCCGGACGGCGGCGCCGCACCGCATCCTCGACCCCAAGGCCGGTCCGCTGATCGCCGTCCGGCTGAACATCCTCACCCGCAAGTCGCTCGGCGGCCTGGAGACGGACCTGTCCTCACGGGTGCTCGGCGAGGACGGCGAGCCGCTGGAGGGTCTGTACGCGGCGGGGGAGGCGGCGGGATTCGGCGGGGGCGGGGTGCATGGCTACCGCTCGCTGGAGGGCACGTTCCTGGGCGGCTGCATCTTCTCGGGACGCGCGGCGGGCCGGGCGGCGGCGCGGGCGGTGAGCTGAATTCAGGCCCGTCCGGCGTTTGATCGGGGCCCGTCCGGCGATTGAGGGCATGCGGCAGAAGGCCGCAAGGGGCCGGGGGTGGAGCCAGGTGTGACGGAAGTCTGACGTGCGGCCGGATTCCCTGGCTTCTCCCGTCCCCGAATGTTCGAATCGAAGCGTGAGCACACACCACCCCGACGCCGAGGGCGCCCCCGTCGGCCGCCGCCTGGTGCTCGGCATGCTCGGCCTCGGCGGCGCCGGACTCGCCGCCGCGCCGTATCTCCAGCGGGGGCTGGAGTCCTTTCTGGGCGCCGCCTCGGACAAGGACCCGACCGGCCTGACGGGGCTGCTTCCCAACGGCGGCGGCTTCCGCTACTACTCGGTCGCCTCATCCGTGCCGCACAAGAGCGAGCAGAACTACCGCCTCACCATGGACGGCCTCGTCGACCGCCCCGCGTCGTACACCCTCGCCGCGCTCCGCGAGCTGCCGCAGACCCGGGTCGTGCGCGACGTCCAGTGCGTCACCGGCTGGCGGGTCCCCGACACCCCCTTCTCGGGCGTGAAGCTGTCCCTGCTGCTGGACGCCGCGGGTGTACGCCCTGAGGGCCGGGCCATCCGTTTCACCTGCTTCGACGGCACGTACAGCGAGAGCCTGACCCTTCCGCAGGCCCGACGTGACGATGTGCTGGTCTGCCTGAAGATGCAGGACAAGCCGGTCAGCCACTCCCACGGCGGCCCGGTCCGCCTGTATGTGGCGCCGATGTACTTCTACAAGTCGGCGAAATGGCTCTCCGGGATCACCGTCACCTCCGGCGTCCGGCCCGGCTACTGGGAGGAGCGGGGTTATGACGTCGACGCCTGGGTCGGCCGGTCCAATGGCCGCAGCGACACCCCCACCGTCTGAACGGCCCGCCCGCGTCAAGCGGTTCAGCCGGGCCGAGCGCTGGGTGCACCGTACGACCGCCGGGCTGATGCTGCTGTGCGTGGTGACCGCGGCCGCCCTGTACGTACCGCAGATCGCCGAGCTCGTGGGGCGCCGCTATCTGGTGGTCACCGTCCATGAGTGGTCCGGGATCATGCTGCCCGTGCCCTTCCTGCTGGGTCTCGCATCGCCCGCCTTCAGGGCCGATCTGCGCAGGCTGAACCGTTTCGGGCCGCACGACAGGACCTGGCTGCGCGCGGCACGGCGGCGTGATCGCAGGCCCTCGTCCCGTCCGGCGGGCAAGTTCAACGCCGGGCAGAAGGTGTACGCGGCGTGGATCGCGGGCGCGGTGCTCGTGATGCTGGCGACCGGGCTGCTGATGTGGTTCACGCATCTGACGCCGCTGGTGTGGCGTACGAGCGCGACCTTCGTCCACGACTGGCTGTCGCTGGCCGTCGGCATCGTGCTGGCCGGGCACATCGGAATGGCGCTCGCCGACCCGGAGGCACGCAGGGGTATGCGTACGGGGTCGGTCGAGCGCCCGTGGGCCAAGCGGGAGCACTCGCTGTGGCTGGACGACGAGTGAGCGCAGCGCCTGCCTCCCGACGCCGAGATTGCCGTCGCTCTGCGCGCTCGGAACTTGACGTACGGGCGTCCCGAAGGTCAGGCGAGCTGTGGCGCCCGGAGGGGCGCGCGTCCCTCGATGACCTTGTTTACTGCCCCGTAACCTCTGAAACACCTCAGATCTATATCTGAGTGACCTCGGCCACTGCCAGAATCGCAGGGTTGCCTTGAGTATGTGCCGTCGGGCCATGGCACGGTGACGCCCCCCACCGGCCACGGCCGGGACCGCCCATCCTCCCCTCACGAAGGCGAACCCCTCCATGAGTGATCGCACCACTGCGGCCGAAACGCTTGCCGCCGGCGCACCGGCGAAGAGCGCCCCCCACGTCGACGCAGGCGACGCCGGTTACAGCAAGGACCTCAAGTCCCGCCACATCAACATGATCGCGATCGGCGGAGCGATAGGCACCGGCCTGTTCCTCGGAGCGGGCGGCCGCATGGCGGGTGCGGGCCCCTCCCTCGCCATCGCCTACGCGGTCTGCGGTGTCTTCGCCTTCTTCGTCGTCCGCGCGCTCGGCGAACTGGTCCTCTACCGCCCGTCCTCCGGCGCCTTCGTCTCGTACGCCCGTGAGTTCATGGGCGAGAAGGGCGCCTTCGCGGCAGGCTGGCTCTACTTCCTCAACTGGTCGACCACCGCGATCGCCGACATCACGGCGGCCGCCACCTACGCCCACTTCTGGGCCATGTTCAGCGACGTCCCGCAGTGGCTCCTCGCGCTGATCGCGCTGGCGGTCGTCCTCACCGCCAACCTCATCTCGGTGAAGTACTTCGGCGAGATGGAGTTCTGGTTCGCGATCATCAAGGTCGCCGCCCTCGTCGCCTTCATGCTGGTCGGCATCTTCCTGGTGGTCACCCAGCACCCGGTGGACGGCCACACCCCCGGCTTCTCCACCGTCACCGACAACGGCGGCATCTTCCCGACGGGCATGCTGCCGATGCTGCTGGTGATCCAGGGCGTCGTGTTCGCCTACGCCTCCGTCGAGCTGTGCGGTGTCGCGGCCGGTGAGACCGAGAGCCCCGAGAAGATCATGCCCAAGGCGATCAACTCGATCATGTGGCGCGTGGGTCTGTTCTACGTCGGCTCGGTGGTACTGCTCGCACTGCTCCTCCCGTACACGGCGTACTCCGGTGACCAGAGCCCGTTCGTCACCGTCATGGGCAAGCTCGGTGTCCCCGGCGCGGCGGGCGTGATGAACCTCGTGGTGCTGACCGCCGCACTGTCCAGCCTGAACTCCGGCCTGTACTCCACCGGCCGCATCCTGCGCTCCATGGCACTGTCGGGCTCGGCGCCCCGGTTCACCGGCCTGATGAACAAGGGCAAGGTGCCCTACGGCGGCATCCTGCTGACCGCGGGCTTCGGTGTGCTGGGCGTCGCGCTCAACTACCGCCTGCCCGGCCAGGCCTTCGAGATCGTTCTCAACTTCGCCTCGATCGGCATCCTCGGCACCTGGGGCATGATCATGCTCTGCTCGCTGCTGTTCTGGCACCATGCCCAGGACGGCCGGGTCACCCGCCCCTCCTACCGGCTGCCCTGGGCCCCGTACACCCAGATCGTCACGCTGTTCTTCCTGGCCGGCGTGGCCTTCCTGATGTGGTGGGGCGGGGGTGTCGGCCGCACGACCGTGATGTTCGTGCCACTGATCGCGGCGGCGCTGGTCGGCGGCTGGTACCTCGTCCGCGGCCGGGTGAACGCGATCGCCTCGGAGCGCGAGAACGCCTGACGCTCCTCTTTGCGCCTAAACCGGCGCCGCTCTCGCGGAGGTGGTTGCTCGCCGCGAGGGTTGCTCAATTGATGGTTGCGGTAGCGGCCCCCTCAGGGAGGGGGCCGCATCACATTGGCGGCTCCGCCGGGCCGACGGGCCAGTGCGTCAGCCGCAGCCGGCTCTCGAAACGGCACGGCTCGCCCGTCACCGGATCGGTGAACTCCAGTACATTCGCGAGGAGTTGCAGCGGCCGGGAGTAGTCGTCGGGCCCCGGCTCCTGGACGACCGGGTAGACCGGGTCGTTCAGGAGCGGCAGCCCCAGGCTGTTCATATGGACCCGCAGCTGGTGGGTGCGGCCGGTGGCCGGCAGCAGCCGGTACCGGCCGAGCCCGCCGCGGTGGTCGAGCAGCTCGATCCGGCTCTCGCTGTTCGGCTCGCCGGGCTCCTCGCGCGCCGCCATCACACCGCGCTCCTTCACGATCCGGCTGCGTACGGTCATGGGCAGGGTGACGGCCGGGTCGTAGGGCGCCACCGCCTCGTACTCCTTGCGCACCCGCCGGTCCCGGAACAGCGTCTGATACGCCCCCCGGTCCCCGGGCCGTACGACGAAGAGCGCGAGCCCCGCGGTCAGCCGGTCGAGCCGGTGGGCGGGCTGCAGCGCGGGCAGACCGAGATCCCGCCGCAGCCGCGCGAGCGCCGTCTCGGTGATGTGCCGGCCCCGCGGGGTGGTGGCCAGGAAGTGCGGCTTGTCGGCGATCACCAGGCGCTCGTCGCGGTGGACGATCCCGACTTCGAAGGGCACACGCTCCTCGGGTGCGAACTCGCGGTGGAACCAGAGATAGCGCCCGGCTGTGTACGGCTCGTCGGCGGCGACCGGGCCGTCCGTGGAGACGATGCGCCCCTCCCGGAACAGGGCGGCGACCCTGTCGGCCCCGATGGCACCGGCGTATCGCGCGACGAGATGGTCGTAAACCGTCTTCCACGTGCTGTCCGGATCGGGGGGCAGCCGCAGCCGTACAGGATCGATGCCGTCGCGCTGGGGGAGCGGCGCGGGTGGGGCCTTGTGTCTGCGTCTCACCGAGGTGACTGTATGCGCAGCGCATCGCGGTGCGGACCGGCGGAACGCGAAGATCCCCACGGGATTCCGTGGGGATCTTGGTGGTGTCCGAGGGGGGACTTGAACCCCCACGCCCGATAAAGGGCACTAGCACCTCAAGCTAGCGCGTCTGCCATTCCGCCACCCGGACAAGGTGTCTGCCGTGCGGCACTGGGCCGTTCCGACGTGGAAAACCATAGCAAACATTCAGACGTGCCCGATCACGCCCCGGTTGTTGTGAAGGGCGCACGACGGCGGACCGGCGCCTTGGGGTCCGGGCCCGCTCGCGGGAGGATGAGGGGGAACCGCCAGCCGCGACAGTGGGAGGAATCAGCGTGAGCGAGTCGAACACGGCCCGTACCGTCTCGGGCGAGGACGAGGTCGTGGACCTCTGCCGTGAGCTGATCCGCATCGACACCAGCAACTACGGAGACCATTCGGGGCCGGGGGAGCGGGGCGCCGCGGAATATGTCGCCGAGAAGCTGGCCGAGGTCGGACTCGAACCCGAGATCATCGAGTCCCACAAGGGGCGCGCCTCCACGGTGGCGAGGATCGAGGGCGAGGACCCCTCGCGGCCCGCGCTTCTCATCCACGGTCACCTCGACGTCGTACCGGCGAACGCCCGTGACTGGACCCATGACCCCTTCTCCGGCGAGATCGCCGACGACTGCGTCTGGGGCCGGGGGGCGGTCGACATGAAAGACATGGACGCGATGACCCTCGCGGTCGTCCGGGACAGGCTGCGCAGCGGCCGCAAGCCCCCGCGCGACGTGGTGCTGGCCTTCCTCGCGGACGAGGAGGCGGGCGGCACGTACGGCGCGCGGCATCTCGTCGACAAGCACCCGGACCTCTTCGAGGGCGTGACCGAGGCCATCGGCGAGGTCGGTGGCTTCTCCTTCACCGTGAACGAGAATCTGCGGCTCTATCTCGTCGAGACGGCGCAGAAGGGCATGCACTGGATGCGCCTCACCGTCGAGGGCACAGCGGGGCACGGCTCGATGACCAACAACGACAACGCCATCACCGAGCTCTGCGAGGCCGTCGGCCGGCTCGGGCGGCACACGTGGCCGGTCAGGATGACCAAGACCGTACGGTCCTTCCTGGACGAGCTCTCCGACGCGCTCGGCACGCCGCTCGACCCGGAGGACATGGACGCGACGCTCGCCAAGCTCGGCGGCATCGCCAAGATGGTCGGCGCGACGCTGCGCAACTCCGCGGCCCCCACCATGCTGGGCGCCGGCTACAAGGTGAACGTCATCCCCGGGCAGGCCACCGCGCACGTCGACGGGCGTTTCCTGCCGGGGTACGAGGAGGAGTTCCTGGCCGACCTCGACCGGCTCCTCGGCCCGCGGGTCACGCGCGAGGACGTGCACGGCGACAAGGCGCTGGAGACCAGCTTCGACGGGGATCTCGTGGACGCGATGCAGATCGCGCTCAAGGCCGAGGACCCCATCGCGCATGCCGTTCCCTACATGCTCTCCGGCGGCACCGACGCCAAGTCCTTCGACGATCTCGGCATCCGCTGCTTCGGCTTCGCGCCGCTCAAGCTGCCGCCGGAGCTGGACTTCGCCGGAATGTTCCACGGGGTCGACGAGCGGGTGCCCGTCGACGGTCTGAAGTTCGGTGTGCGGGTCCTTGACCGATTCCTGGACGGGTGCTGAGCCGCCACGGGTGAAATCCGCTGAAAAGAAACTCCAATAATCGTCAGTGCGTGCGCACTTGACTGAAAAGAGTGAAAGGGCGCGTGGGCTCGTAGCCCTCCCGCCTCCTCCTCGTTACAGGTGATGCGGTCCGCGGCTGGGACCGCATTGCCCACAAGGAGGAAGAATGATCAAGAAGGTCGTCGCTGCTGCGGCTGCCACTGGCGGTCTGGTGCTCGCGGGTGCGGGTGTGGCCATGGCCGACGCGGGTGCCGAAGGTGCCGCTGTGAGCTCCCCCGGGGTGCTCTCCGGGAACGTCCTGCAGGTACCCGCCCACGTGCCGGTGAACCTGTGCGGCAACACGGTCTCCGCGATCGGGCTGCTGAACCCCACCTTCGGCAACGCGTGCGTCAACGACTGACGTTGTGACTCGGCCCACAAGGGCTTGGGTTTGAACCCGGGCGGTCCCGGAGTGCGTGCCATGCGCTCCGGGGCCGTCGGGCATTCCAGCCCCGGGCACGACGTCCGGGACTTCGTGAAGCGGAAAGCAGGGAAACACCTATGCGACAACTCTCTCGCAAGGGTCTGATCACAGTGGCGGCTGCGGGCGGGGTACTCGCCCTCGGCGGCGGTTATGCGCAGGCGGATGCCGGCGCGCTGGGAGGGGCATCGAATTCTCCGGGCGTGGCGTCCGGGAATGCGGTCCAGGTCCCGGTTCACGTGCCCGTCAATGTGTGCGGGAACACGGTCAATGTCGTCGCGCTGCTGAACCCCGCGTTCGGAAACGGCTGCGCGGCCGACAGCGGCAGCGGGTCCGGGACGGGCTCGAGCAGCGGATCCCAGGCCGAGGGGGCGACCACCGATTCGCCCGGCGTCGCCTCGGGCAACACGGTCCAGGTCCCGGTCGACGTCCCCGTGAACGTCTGCGGGAACACGGCCGATGCCGGTGCGCTGCTCAACCCGGCGTTCGGCGGCGAGTGCGCCGACTCCGGTGGCCAGAACACGCCGCCGAATGTCCCCGACGAGCCGGGGAACCCCCAGGAGCCGGGAACTCCCCAGGTGCCCAACACCCCGACCACTCCGGGTGTGCCGCAGACGCCGGCCACTCCGGAGCAGCCGGTCACGCCGGTCACCCCGGTCACGCCGGTCACTCCCAACGTGCCGAACGTCCCCGGTGGCCGGAACGTGGACCACACCGAGCCCCACGGGCAGCTCGCGCACACCGGATCCAGCCCGGTCGGCCTGCTGGTCCCGGCGGGTGCGGGTCTGCTGCTGGCGGGAACGGTGCTCTACCGTCGCGCCCGCGCCTCCGCGTAACCACATGGTCACCGTGAGGCACGGTAGTACGGAGCAGTACGAAGGCGCATGAAACGGAGCGGGTCCCGCAGTCGCGAGGCCCGCTCCGCTGCGCTCACTTGCTCACCAGGTGGCGCGCACCTGACGAATGATGCGCCGGCGCAGCCGCACCCTGCGGCTGCCGTCCCGGTGCAGACTCAGTCGGTCCAACTCCCAGTGTCCGTACTCGGCGTGGTCGGTCAGCAGACGCGTGGCTTCCTTGCGGGAAACCCCGCGTGGCACGTACACGTCGACAAATTCGTATTCCGGCATCGCATCTATTGTGCGGGCAGAGCCCCAGTACGGATAGCGTCTGCACTATGTCTGATGCTGCGCAGCCCACCGCTGCCGAGGTACGTGCCGCCGCCGAGGCGGTCAAAGCCGCACTGGACCGTCACCTCAAGGCGGTCGAGAACCGCACGGGTGAGGACGACCCGGCCGTCTACGACGCGTTCAACATCCTTGCCGCGGCGGCGGAGGCGTACGACGAACGCCTCTACGACCGCTACGACGAGGTGACGCCTTTCGAGATTCCGGGGGCGGACGACTCGCTTCCGCCGTACGCGGGCCCCGAGGAGCCGAACGCGCTCAGCGTGCTGATCCGCCGGGACTACGCGGTGGTCGAGCCGCAGCGGCTGCTGGCGCAGGCACAGCGCATCGCCGATCTGGACCCCGAGGAGGACCGCCCGGAGAACGCGCCGGTGGTCGGCACGAGCGTGTACGCGGCGCTCGGCGTGCTCTTCGGGGAGTACGAACCGGACGAAATCGCTTCCCGGCACAAGGAGTTCGGCCTGGAGGAGGGCGACTCCACGCTGTGGGTGTCGGCCGCGGACGATCTTCCCGAGCCGGGGGAGTGGCTGAGCACGCCCTTCGACCAGGCCGATCCGCAGCGGGTCGTGTGCCGCTTCGACGTCAGCTCGGTCTTCGACGAGGACGACCTGGGCGACGGGCTGGACGAACTCGACGAACCGGAGTCCTGACCCGGCCGGCGGTTTGATCTTCAGCTCGGGCCCCCGCCGCATCCCAGCGGTGGGGGCCCGGCGATTTGCCTACGGATTCGGTGCCGGGGCGAGCAGGCCTTCGAGCAGCGTGCGCAGCCGGGTCGTGCGGTCCTTGGACGGGATCTGGGCCACCGCACGCGGCAGCGCCTGATCCACGCCGTGCACCACCGACAGATGACGCTCGCCACGGCTGAACGCGGTGTAGACCCACGGCCGGCTCAGCCCCTGCGCCGCATCGCCCGGCAGCACCACCACTGCCGCCGGCCAGCTCATCCCGGCGGCCTGGTGCGCGGTGAGCGCCCAGCCGTGGCGCACGCTCGACTCGACCCGTTCTTTTGGTACGACGACGGGTGTCCCCTCGCAGTCCAGGTGCAGGCCGTCCGCGTCCGCCGAGACGACGGAGCCCACAAGCGTCCGGCCGAGCGCCGGGGCGTAGGCGACCCTGTCTCCCGGGTCGAAGCCGCCGAACCGGCCGGGACCCGGGTTCAGCCGCTGTTTGAGGGCTGCGTTGAGCGCGCGGGTGCCCGCTGAGCCACCGTGCCCGACGGTGATCACCTGGGTATGCTCGGCCGGCACCCCGATGGCCCGGGGCACCGAGTCCGCGACGAGCTGGACCGTACGGTGGACCGCCTCGCCCGCGTCGCGCACCGGGACGATGACGACCTCCTTGCCCGGCGCCTCCACCTGGTTCAGTTCACCGATCCCGATGCCCGAGACCAGCTCCCCGATCGGGCCCGGATCCGGCATGCGCGAGGCGATCTGCGGGCACACCCCGGCTGCCAGCACATCCGCGAACACCCGGCCCGCGCCCGCCGACCACAGCACACCGGGATCGCCGCTCAGCACCAGACGGCTCCCGTCCGGCATCGACTCCACCAGCATCGCGGCTGTCTCCACATCGAGCTGCGGCGCGTCCAGCACCACCAGGAGATCGAGTGCCAAGGCCCCGTCCGCGTCCCTGCCCGGTCCCTGAGAGCCCGAGATCAGTCCAGAGAACGTGACCGCGTCGCCGCCGAGCCGCCTGCTGCCGTTCTCGCTGTGGACCGCGATCACCGCGCGCAGCCCCAGCTCCGTCGCTGCCTCGGCCAGCGCCACCGGTTCGGCGCGCGCCGTCTCACCTCCGGTGTGTACGACCAGGCCGCTCGCCGCGACCGCGCGGATCAGCACGGTCGGCTCCGCCGCTTCCCACCGGGTGTCGGCACCGGTCTTGGCCAGCCGCGCCAGGCCGTCCGCGAGACTCTCCTCGGCGAGTGCGTAACGGTCGAGGCCCAGCAGCACAGGCACGGCGGGCTGCTCGGACTCAGACTCGTCCCCGGCCTGTTCGGTCTCCGGGGCGCCGTCCTGGAAGACCAGCACGGCGCCCTCCGCGATGGCATGCTGCACGGCCTCGTCCGGATCCGGCACCGACCGCTCGGCCAGCGCAGCGCGCACGGCCGACGAGTCGAGCGCCGTGTGCCCCTGCAGCGCCGTGTGCTCCAACTGCCAGGCGACCAGAGCCGTTGTGCGGCGCTCGTCCCCCGGGCCGCACTCGGTGCCGAGCAGCGCCCGGGCGAAACCGTCGGCCTGCTCCGGCCGCACACCGGGCACCGACAGCAGCCGCCACGGATCCTCGCGCAAGATGTCCGCGGCCCGCTCACCGAGCGTCTCCGCGACCTGCCCCGCCAGTGTCTCGGGCGCACCGCCCTCGACCAGCACGGCACGCACGCCGTCGACTGTCTCCGGCGCGGCTGTCCGGGGGGCCCCGGCGGGCTCCGGAACCCGGGGCCGCACCGGCTCGGCCGCCGCTGGGGCGACTCGCCTCGGCGCGAGCGCGGCGGAGGTTCCCTCAGCGGAGCGAGGGGGAGAGTCGAAGAAAGCGGTGCCGGACTTCTCGCCGCTCTCCACCGCCCGTACCGCGGCGAGCAGATCGGCGGCCGTCCCGCTCAGTTTGGTGCCGGCCTCGATGGGAGCCGCCTTCTCGGCCTTGCGCTGCTCGATCCGGGCTCGCAACTCCCGCTGCGCGGCAAGCTCGGCCTCGGCCTCGGACAGCTCGGCGGCTTTTCCGGCGGCAGCGGCCGCGGTGTCCGCCGTGCCTTCTCCGGGCGCTGCGGCCTCAGCGGTGTCGTCGGCGGTGGCGTCCGGGGCCTCGATGGCGTCCGCGGCCTCAGTGGCGTCCGCGGCCTCGGGCGCGTCCGGCTCGGTCACAGCGTGCTCCAGTCCTGGTCGGGATATCGGTGCACGGGCGCCGACACATCGTCGAGCGCCTGGCAGATCTCGTCAGGAAGACTAAGTGCCTCCACTGACAACGCGGCCGTGAGCTGCTGTGCGTTGCGTGCGCCGACGATCGGCGCCACCACCCCCGGCCGGTCCCGCACCCACGCCAGCGCCACCTGGAGCGTTGTCGCCGCAAGCCCGTCCGCCGCCGTCGCCACCGCGTCCACGATGCTGCTCGCCGCCTCGTCGAGATACGGCTCCACGAACGGCGCCAACTGCTCGGAAGCGCCCCGCGAATCCGCCGGAGTCGCATGCCGGTACTTCCCCGTCAGCACCCCGCGGCCGAGCGGGGACGACGGCAGCAGGCCGACCCCCAGGTCGAGGGCCGCGGGCAGCACCTCCCGCTCGACCCCGCGCTGCAGCAGGGAGTACTCCATCTGCGTACTCGCAAGGCGCGTGCGCACCCCGGGCGACGCGAGCTGCCAGGTCGCCGCCTTCGCCAGCTGCCAGCCGCAGAAGTTCGAGACGCCCGCATAGCGCGCACGCCCACTGCTCACCGCGATGTCCAGCGCCTGGAGGGTCTCCTCCAGCGGGGTGTGCGGATCGAAGGCGTGGACCTGCCACAGATCCACATAGTCCGTACCGATGCGCTCAAGTGAGGCGTCGAGGGCGGCGAGGAGGTGCCCGCGCGAGCCGTCGAAGCGCCGGTCCGGATCCGGCACGCTGCCCGCCTTGGTCGCGATGACCAGATCGCGCCTCGGCACGAGCCGCTCGACGAGCTGACCCAGCAGATACTCGGCTTCCCCGCCGCCGTACACATCGGCCGTGTCGACCAGCGTGCCGCCCGCCTCCCAGAACGCCTTCAACTGGTCGGCAGCGTCATGCTCGTCGGTGTCCCGTCCCCATGTCAGGGTGCCGAGCCCGATCCGGGACACACGCAGGCCTGTACGGCCGAGATGCCTCTGCTCCATGGGCGCGAGATTACTGGCCATGGGCCCACCCTGAGAGAGCCTGTGGACAACGTCCCCCTGCCGGATCGTCCGAACCCGCGCTAGAGTCCCCGGAACAGGGACGTTACTGATCAGTAAGAGGGAGCGGTTATGCGGCTCGGCATCAACCTCGGCTACTGGGGCGCGGGGATGGACAGCGACAATCTCGCGGTCGCCAAGGAGGCCGACCAGCTCGGCTACGACGTCTGCTGGGCCGCCGAGGCATACGGCTCCGACGCCCCCACCGTGCTCACCTGGGTCGCCGCGCAGACCGAGCGCATCGACGTCGGCTCGGCCATCATGCAGATCCCGGCGCGCCAGCCCGCCATGACCGCGATGACCGCCGCCACGCTGGACTCCCTCTCCGGCGGCCGCTTCCGCCTCGGCCTCGGTGTCTCGGGTCCGCAGGTCTCCGAGGGCTGGTACGGCATCAAGTTCGACAAGCCGCTATCCCGCACCCGCGAGTACGTCGAGATCGTCCGCAAGGCGATGACCCGCGAGCGCCTGTCGTACGAGGGCGAGCACTGGACGCTTCCGCTGCCGGACGGACCGGGCAAGCCGATCAAGCTGACCGTGCACCCGCAGCGCGAGCACATCCCGCTCTACATCGCCGCGATCGGTCCCAAGAACCTGGAGCAGACCGGCGAGATCGCGGACGGCGCGCTGCTCATCTTCCCCTCCGCCGAGCACATCGAGGACACCGCGATCACCCACCTGCGGGCGGGACGCGAAAAGGCCGGCCTGACGATGGACGGCTTCGACGTCTGTCCGACGCTGCCGCTCGCGGTCGGCGACGACGTCAGCGGTCTGGCCGACATGTTCCGTCCGTACACCGCGCTGTACGTCGGAGGCATGGGCAGCCGCAAGCAGAACTTCTACAACCAGCTTGCGCAGCGCATGGGTTACGAGAAGGAAGCGGTCGAGATCCAGGACAAGTACCTGTCCGGTGACAAGGCGGGCGCGGCCACGGCGGTCCCGCACCAGCTGATCGACCAGACGACGCTGCTGGGCTCGGTGGAGCGGATCGCCGAGCGGATGCAGGCGTACGCGGCGGCCGGAGTGACGACGCTGACGCTCGCGCCGGCCGGCTTCACGCTCGAGGAGCGCCTGACCGCCCTGCGGGCAGGTACGCAAGCGCTGGAGCGCGCCGGCCTGGCATAGCACGGCCGCCCGCCGGCGCCGAGCTGTGCGATCGCCGCTGTTCAGAAGAAGTCCGCGGCCGTGGTGGGGGCTCGGGGGGTCTTCCCCGCCACGGCCGTCATGCAGCACAACGCCCCAGGGGCCCTCCGGGTTACTCCCCGAGGGCCCTTCGTGTCCCGTGCCGCTGTCGTCCGTTCGGCGGAGTTGTCGCATCTACCTGTTGCCTCGCCTCCCGTACCGCATTTGACTCTTTATTTGCGGACATCTTCTTGGAGGTGCAGTGATGCTTTCGGCCCGAAGTCTTTTCCAGGAAATCGTCGACAGCGACGACGCCTTCCAGCTCTTCTGCTCGATCGCCGCCAGCGGCGAGGCGCAGGGCGGCTGGGAGAACGGCCGTATCGCCGCCCTCGTACCCGAGAGCATGCAGGACCTCGCACCCAAGATCACCCGGCACGGCGCCGACGAGGACAAGCACGGCAGAATCTTCAACGCCCTGCTCAAGAAGCGGAATCTTCAACCGGTGCCCGTCCCGCCCGAGACCGACTACACGATGCTGCTCGAAAAGCGGAGCATCGGACTCACCCACGAGAAGTTGCGCCGCGACCAGCCGCTGACCGAACAGGACATCGTCGTCTACCTCTCGCACAGCCGGGTCACCGAACAGCGGGCCGCCGACCAGATGGACATGCTGGTGAAGCACTTCGGCGACCACCCCGAGCTGGGCAGGGCCATCACCATGATCTGCAACGACGAGGGCAACCATCTGGCGTACTGCCACGAGGAGTTGCTGGGTCTGGCCGCCGCGGGCCACGGCCGCACGATCCAGCGGGTGCTGCGCGAGAGCGCCCTCGCCGAGATCCAGGTCTACCGTGACGTCAGCCTCGCCGTGATGGGCCACATGGGACGCCTGCTGCACTGGCCCAAGGCCAAGTCCGCCGCGCTGAGCGCCGGTATCCACGCGATGTACGGCTACGAACGCGTCGGCGGCTGGCACCGGATGGTCAGCCTGCGAATGCCCGCCCGCCGGGGTGCGCTCGACGGTCCGCCGGCCGCCGCGCCCGTCTTCTGAGCGCCTACAGCCAGCCCCGGCGCTTGAACAGCCGGAACAGGCCGTACACGACACCGGCCATGAAGACCACGACCACCGGATACGCCCACCCCCACCGCAGCTCGGGCATGTGGTTGAAGTTCATGCCGTAGATCCCCGCGACCATCGTGGGGACCGCGACCATGGCCGCCCACGCCGAGATCTTGCGCATGTCGTCGTTCTGCCGCACGCCCATCTGTGCGAGATGGGCGGACAGGACGTCCGACAGAAGCCGGTCCAAGCCCTCCACCTGCTCGTTCACCCGCGTCAGATGGTCGTTGACGTCCCGGAAGAACGGCTGCGAGTGCTGAGGGACGAACGGCACGCCCGCACTCGCGAGACGAGCCATCGGTGCCGCCAGCGGGGCGGCGGCCCGGCGGAACTCCAGCACCTGCCGCTTGAAGGTGTAGATCCGCACCGCGCTGTTGCGCGCGTCGCCGCCCACCGGCGCGAAGACCTCGGTTTCCAGTTCCTCCAGGTCCACCTGGAGCTCGGAGACGACATCGACGTAGTGGTCGACGATCGCGTCGCTGATCGCGTACAGCACCGCCGTGGGGCCGTGCTTGAGAACCTCGGGCTCTGCCTCCAGACGCAGCCGTACGGCATGCAGGGGCGAGCTCTCGCCGTGCCGCACGGTCACCACGAACGAGTCACCGACGAAGACCATCAGCTCGTCCGTCGTGACGGCGCCGGTCTCCGGCGCGTACACCACCGGCTTGAGGACCATGAACAGCGAATCGTCGTACACCTCGAGCTTCGGCCGCTGGTGGGCGTTGAGCGCGTCCTCCACCGCCAGCGGATGCAGCCCGAACTCCGCCGAGACGTGGTCGAACTCCTTCTCCGTCGGCTCGTAGAGACCGATCCACAGGAAGGCATCGCCCGTGGCGCGCGCCTCGGCCAGGGCATCGGAGAGGTCGGGCGGGCCCTGCGTCCGGCGCCCATTGCGGTAGATGGCGCAGTCCACGATCACGAGGGCATTCTTCCCCGCACACGTCCCAGGCGCACCCTTCGGCGCCGGTCGGCCTAGGCTGACGGGCATGGCCACGCTGATCCTCGTACGCCACGGACGCTCCACCGCCAACACGGCGGGGGTGCTCGCCGGCTGGACTCCCGGCGTCTTCCTCGACGAGCGGGGCGCCGCACAGGCGGCCGCGCTGCCCGCACGGCTCGCCGATGTGCCGCTCGCCGCAGCCGTCAGCAGCCCGCTGGAGCGCTGTGTGCAGACGCTGCGGCCCCTCCTCGACGCCCGGCCGGGACTGGAGCTGCAGACCGACGAGCGGATCGGCGAATGCCACTACGGCGACTGGTCGGGCCGCAAGCTCGCCGAGCTCGCCGACGAACCCCTGATGGAGATCGTGCAGCAGCACCCCTCGTCGGCGGCGTTTCCGGGCGGGGAGTCGATGCGGGCGATGCAGGCGCGGGCCGTCGACGCCGTACGCGACTGGAACGCGCGCGTGGAGTCCGCGCACGGCGAGGACGCGGTGTATGTGATGTGCTCGCACGGCGACCTCATCAAGTCTCTGGTGGCGGACGCGCTCGGCATGCATCTCGACCTGTTCCAGCGGATCCATGTGGAGCCGTGCTCCGTCTCGGCGATCCGGTACACACGCACCCGCCCGTTCCTCCTGCGCCTCGGTGACACCGGGGACTTCGGCTCGCTGGTGCCGCGCGGGAACGGCGGTGGCGGGGCCGGAGTCGTCGGGGGCGGCGCGGGCGCCCCGTGATCGCTCCGCGCAGTAGGGTGGACGGGCCGAAAACCCGTATGCCTGCCCGACAAGTCCACCGGGCCGACCGACCCACAGATCGCGAGGGAGACAGAGCGTGTCCCGTCAGGTGTTCCTCTACGATCCGCCGGACCGTTTCGTGGCCGGTACGGTCGGGCTGCCTGGACGCCGTACGTTCTTCCTGCAGGCTTCGGCCGCAGGGCGTATCACCAGCGTGGCCCTGGAGAAGACCCAGGTTGCCGCGCTCGCCGAGCGGATCGACGAACTGCTGGACGAGGTCGTACGCCGCACCGGCGGCAACGCACCGGTTCCGGCCGTGGCACCCGCCGATGTCTCGGACACCGCGCCGCTGGACGCCCCGGTCGAGGAGGAGTTCCGGGTCGGCACGATGGCGCTGGCCTGGGACGGCGAGGAACAGCGCATGATCGTCGAGGCGCAGGCGCTCGTCGAACTGGACGCGGACTCCGAGGAGGACCTCGCCGAGGCCGAGGAGCGGCTGCTCCAGGACGAGGAGAACGGCCCGCCGATGCTGCGCGTCCGGCTGACCGGCGCGCAGGCCAGGGCCTTCGCCAAACGCGCGCTGGACGTGGTCAACGCCGGCCGGCCGCCGTGCCCGCTGTGCAGCCTGCCGCTCGATCCGGAAGGACACGTATGCCCGCGCCAGAACGGATACCGCCGCGGAGTCTGACCGCACTCGATCTCCTCACCAAGGGTGAGCTGAAGGTGCGCGGACGGGTCCGCGAGGCGTCCAACGCGGTGCTGTACTGCTCCGTCTCGTACGAGGGCGAAACGGCCCACTGCGTGTACAAGCCGGTCGCCGGGGAGCGGCCGCTGTGGGACTTCCCGGACGGAACGCTCGCCCAGCGCGAGGTCGCGGCGTACGAGGTCTCCGAGGCGACGGGGTGGGGCCTGGTCCCGCCGACGGTCCTGCGGGACGGGCCGTACGGCGAGGGCATGGTCCAGCTCTGGATCGAGGCCGACCCCGAACAGTCCCTGCTCGCCCTCGTCGAGGACGAGGAGCCCGGAGAGGGCTGGAAGGCGGTCGGTTTCGCGGATGTGGGCGAGGGGCGTACGGCGCTGCTGGTCCACGCGGACGACGTACGGCTGCGGCGGCTGGCCGTGCTGGACGCGGTGATCAACAACGGCGACCGCAAGGGCGGGCATCTGCTGCCGACGGCGGACGGTCATCTGTACGCGATCGACCACGGGGTCACGTTCAACGTCGACGACAAGCTGCGGACGCTGCTGTGGGGGTGGGCGGGGGATCCGCTCCCGCAGGAGACCCTGTCGGCGCTGGCGTCCCTGTCGGACGCCCTGTCGACGGGCGGGCCTCTGACCACCCGTCTGGAGCAACTGCTGACGGCGGCGGAAGTGGAGGCGCTGAGGGGACGGGTGGGGGAGCTGACGGCGGCGGGGAGGCATCCGGTGCCGTCGGGGGAGTGGCCGGCGATTCCGTGGCCACCGGTGTGAGGTAGGGGGTTTGTTTCCCCACCCCGCCCTTTCCCGAAACGGGGCTGCGCCCCGGCCCCCTTGTGCAAGGTGGGGGCTCACGCCCCCACACCCCTGAAGCGCCCGCTTCGCGGCGCAGACTGACCGCCTCCTGACGCGCGTGCTTCGCGACGGCCCCCGGGGCGGCAGGGAGGAGGGGAGGTTGGGGGCTGACGCCCCCAACCTCTGAAGCGCCCGCTTCGCGGCGCGGGGTGACCTCCTCCTGGCGCCCGGGCTTCGCGAGGGTCTCCGGGGCCGCAGGGGGGAACCGCCTCCGAGCGCGCGGTTCTCGCGGCGAGGGGCGCCCGGGCCCGCAGGGGAGGGGAAGGTGCGCCCGCTTCGCGGCGCGGGGCGCGCGCCTGCTGCCACCGGGCAAGGGGGCCGCGGAGCGGGTGGAGTCGGGACGTAGAGCGTGATTTGTGGCGCTGGGACGCCCGCGCCTCACCGCACGCCGGAGACGCGCCGTAAATCATGCAGTCCCGGCTCCACCCCGAGCGGACCCCAGACGCCCACCCCGCGGCACCGGGCACCCCCGCAACCTGCACCCTGGCACCGGCAACCGCACGCCGCACCCCGGCACCGGCAACCGCACCCCGCACTGGCACCGGCAACCGCACCCCGCACAACCGCACCCCGGCACCGCACCCACTCGCCGTGTCCCGATCCCGACGCCGGGTCGTATGCGGAAGCCGCGTCCGGTTAGGCTCATTGCATGCATGCCTGGCCCGCTTCTGAGGTCCCCGCCCTGCCCGGCAAGGGCCGCGACCTCCGGATCCACGACACCGCGACCGGTGGTCCTGTGACCCTCGACCCCGGTCCCGTCGCCCGTATCTACGTCTGCGGCATCACTCCGTACGACGCGACCCACCTGGGTCACGCGGCGACCTACAACGCGTTCGACCTCGTTCAGCGCGTGTGGCTCGACACCAAGCGGCAGGTTCACTACGTCCAGAACGTGACGGACGTCGACGACCCGCTCCTTGAGCGTGCCATCCGCGACGGGCACGACTGGACCGAGCTCGCCGAGCGCGAGACCGCGCTCTTCCGCGAGGACATGACCGCCCTGCGGATGCTTCCGCCCCAGCACTACATCGGCGCCGTCGAGGCCATACCCGGCATCGTGCCGCTCGTCGAGCGCCTTCGGGACGCCGGCGCCGCGTACGAGCTCGAAGGCGACGTGTACTTCTCGGTCGAGTCCGACCCGCACTTCGGTGGGGTGTCCCACTTCGACGCCGACGTCATGAGGGCACTGTCCGCCGAGCGCGGCGGCGACCCCGAGCGCTCCGGCAAGAAGAACCCGCTCGACCCGATGCTCTGGATGGCCGCCCGTGAGGGCGAGCCGAGTTGGGACGGCGGCAGCCTCGGCCGCGGGCGGCCCGGCTGGCACATCGAGTGCGTGGCCATCGCGCTCGACCACCTCGGCATGGGCTTCGACGTGCAGGGCGGCGGTTCCGATCTCGCCTTCCCGCACCACGAGATGGGCGCCTCGCACGCCCAGGCGCTCACCGGCCAGTACCCCTTCGCCAAGTCGTACGTCCACGCCGGCATGGTCGCCCTGAACGGCGAGAAGATGTCGAAGTCCAAGGGCAACCTGGTCTTCGTCTCGACGCTGCGCCGCGACGGCGTGGACCCGGCCGCGATACGCCTCGCGCTCCTGTCGCACCACTACCGGGCCGACTGGGAGTGGACCGACGACGTGCTCCAGGACGCCGTGGAGCGGCTCGGCCGCTGGCGCGCGGCGGTGTCCCGGCCCGACGGGCCGTCCGCCGACGCGCTCGTCGAGGAGATCCGCGACGCCCTCGCGAACGACCTGGACGCCCCCGCCGCGCTCGTGGCCGTCGACCGCTGGGCCGCGCTCCAGCAGTCCGGGGGAGGCACGGACGAGGGCGCGCCCGGCCTCGTCTCGCGTGCCGTCGACGCCTTGCTGGGCGTAGCACTGTAGACCCGCTCCGGCCGCTCCCGGCTTCGATAAGTCCAGGAGCGGCCGGACACAAGTCCATGGTCATGTACGCGGCGACGCGTTACACACGGCGCCATGGGATCCCCAAAACGCTTGAGATCAGCGGTCGTTGCCGCGCTCCTCGGTCTGTTCGCCGCCCTCGTGCCGCAGGTCACGGGCGCACAGGCCGACCCGGCGGACACGACGGTCGGTGACGTCACCGGGTTCGCTCACGACGGAGGTGTCTACCGGCTGACCGCCGGCCGCGCCGCAGCGCGCGTCAGTTTCGTCTCCGCCGAGACGTTCCGTATCGAACTCGCCCCGGACGGAGCCTTCACCGACCCCACCGGCACGGACATCGTCCTGCCCCAGGGCGCCCCGCCGGCAACCACCTGGCGCGAGCGGGGCGACCGGTACGAACTCAGCACCACCAAGGTCACACTGCGCGCGTACAAGTCGCCGCTCCGCTTCGCCCTCCACCGGGCCGACGGCACCCGGCTCTGGGCCGAGACCAAAGGCCTGACCTGGAACCGGGAGCGGACCACCCAGACTCTCGCCCGCGGCGCCGACGAGCAGTACTACGGCGCCGGAATGCAGAACGGCCGCGGCAACACCTCCCACCGCGGCAAGACCGTCGAGGTCGGAGTCGACTACAACTGGAACGACGGCGGGCACCCCAACTCCGTTCCGTTCTACCTCTCTTCGGCCGGTTACGGCGTCTACCGGAACACGTACGCGCCCAACACGTACGTCTTTGACGACCCCGTGACAGCCACCGCCAGGGAACAGCGCTTCGACGCCTACTACTTCGCCGGGCCGAGCGCCAAGGATGTCATCGGGCAGTACACGAGGCTGACCGGCAAGCCCTTCATGCCGCCCGTCTACGGTCTCGAAATCGGCGACGCCGACTGCTACCTGCACAACGCCAACCGCGGAGAGCGCCACACCCTCGACGCCCTCAAGGTCGCCGACGGGTACGTCGACAACGACATGCCGGGTGGCTGGATGCTCGTCAACGACGGCTACGGATGCGGATACGAGAACCTGGCTGAGACAGGCCAGGGGCTCCGGGACCGCAGAATGCAGATGGGCCTGTGGACCGAGGACGGCATCGGCAAGCTCGCCGAGCAGGTGAGGGCCGGCCAGCGGGTGGCCAAGCTGGACGTCGCCTGGGTCGGCGAGGGCTACAAGTTCGCGCTCGACGGCTGCAAGGACGCGCACAGGGGGATCGAGGACAACAGCGACGCCCGCGGCTTCACCTGGGCGCCCGAGAGCTGGTCGGGGGCGCAGCGCTGCGGAGTGCAGTGGTCCGGCGACCAGTCGGGCAGCTGGGAGTACATCCGCTGGCAGATCCCGACGTACGCGGGCGCGAGCATGTCCGGTCTCGCGTACACCACGGGCGACGTGGACGGGATCTTCGGCGGGAGCCCCACGACGTACGCGCGCGATCTGCAGTGGAAGATGTTCCTGCCGGTCACGATGACCATGGACGGCTGGGCGCCGCACGACAAGCAGCCCTTCCGCTACGGCGAGCCCTACACGTCCGTCAACCGCGGCTATCTCAAGCTGCACGAGTCCCTGCTCCCGTACATCTACTCGTACGCGCACGAGGCGACGCTGACGGGCGTGGGCCTGGCGAGGCCGCTCGCCCTGGAGTACCCGGACGATCCCAAGGCGGCCACGGACGCCGCCAAGTACGAGTTCCTGAGCGGTGAGGACTTCCTGGTCGCGCCCGTCTACCAGGACGCCGTCAGGCGGGACGGGATCTATCTGCCGAAGGGCACTTGGATCGACTACTGGAGCGGACGGACCTACGAGGGGCCGGTCACCGTCGACGGCTACAGCGCGCCGCTCGACACGCTGCCGCTCTTCGTGAAAGCCGGAGCTGCCGTCCCGATGTGGCCGGGCATCCGCTCGTACGCGGACCGCACCGCCGATTCCCCGCTCGCCTGGGACATCTACCCGCAGGGGCGCTCGTCCTTCACGCTGTACGAGGACGACGGTGTCACGCGCGAGCACCGCGCGGGGAAGTACGCCACCCAGCGCGCCACCGTGGACGCGCCGCACAGCGGAGCGGGCGATGTGACCATCCGGATCGGCGCGAGCCAGGGGCAGTTCACGGGCAAGCAGGCCACCCGCCCGTACCGGTTCAGCGTGCACACCGGCGACGCGCCGAGCCGGGTCGTACTCGACGGCCGGGTGCTGCCGAGGCTGAACTCGAAGGCGGCGTACGAGAAAGCCGGGCAGGGCTGGTGGTACGACCGGGACGACCGCGGCGGCGTGGTGAGCGTCAAAACGCCGTCCCTGCGCACGGACCGGGGCTTCGGCCTTGAGCTGAAGGACACCAGCGCCGTCGGCGGCGCGGTGGCGGGAGCCGCCGCTGCCGTCGCCGTCCCGGCCGGACAGGAGCTCGGCGCGGGCGTGGCGGGCACGGTGGCCGTCGACGTCACGGCCGGCACCCAGGACGCCACGGCGGTCCAGGTCTCGCTGAACGCCCCGGCGGGCTGGCAGGTGAGTCCTGCCCCGGCCGTGGACCGCATCCCGGCGGGGACCACCCGGCGCGTCGAGGTGGCCGTCACTCCGGCCAAGGACGCCGCGCTGGGCGAGACGACGCTGACCGCGGTCGCACGGCATCGGTCGGCGGGCGGCGACCGCACGTCGCTCCAGCGGTTCGCGGTCGGGGTCATGCCGCAGCCGCCGGTCGCCGACGCATGGGCGAGCGATCTGGTCTGGCTCACCGCGGCCAACGGCTACGGGCCCGCCGAACGCGACCGCAGCAACGGCGAGTCGGGCGCCGCCGACGGGCACGTGCTGACCCTGGGGGGAAAGACGTACGAGAAGGGAATCGGCGCCCACGCCGACTCCGGCATCGAGGTCTACCTCGGCGGGCGATGCACCGCGCTGACCGCAGACGTCGGCATCGACGACGAGATCAACGGCTATGGGGAGGTGGCCTTCTCGGTCGAGGGGGACGGCAAGGTGCTGTGGACCTCGCCCAAGGTGACGGGCGCGTCGGCGACTGTACCGGTCGATGTGCCGCTCTCAGGGGCGCGGCATGTCCGGCTGAAGGTCACCGACACGAACGGCTCGAAGACCGGCGACCACGGCGACTGGGCGGCGGCCCGCTTCAACTGTGCCTAGGCTGCGCTGTCACGTGAGCGGGCGCCGGGTGGCTCTTGCCCACCCGGCGCCCTCTGTGCGGGGAGTTGGCGCTACTGCTTGTTCACGATCACGGCCTGGATGACATCGTTCGTCGACTCGTAGATCCCGATGACCTGCTGACCGAAGGCGAAGGCATCCTGGACCTGGTCATGCGTCACCGCGTTGGGGTTGACCAGACGGCGCCAGCCGTTGTTGATGAACAGGTAGAGGATCGACGGCTGGCCGGGCAGCGGGGTCACGACGTCCCAGAACTTCGTCGCGATACCGCTCGTGATGGCCTGGCTGTCGACCGCGCCCGGCAGTACCAGCGGCGGCTGCTGCTGGTGTTGCTGCTGCGGGTGTTGCTGGTGTTGCTGACCGGCCAGCTGCTGGAGCAACTGCTGGTAGGGCTGCTGCTGGCTGAGCTGCTGCATCTCCTGCGCGAGCGGGATGTGGCTCTGCTGGCTCTGGAGGCCCATCTGGGGCGGCGCCGTGCTCGCGCCCTGCTGCCCGTACTGCTGATGCCCGTACTGCTGGCTCATGGTGCTGGGGTTCATCTGCGGGGTGGTGCTCATGCGATGTTCACCTTCCCTTTCGATTCCTCCGGCGAGTGATCCGGTGGTCCTGTGGTTCATCCGGCGACGACCAGGCCCACCACCTCGTCGTCCGAGTACCAGACGCGAACGTCCGGCCGTCCCCCCGCGAAGGCGGCATGGACCGCCTGGCGGATGTCGGGGGCGGGGTGGTTGAGGTTGCGCCACGCGCCGGCCACGAACAGCCTCATGCGCGGCGGAAGTTCACGGGGATACGGCACCAGCTCGTCCCAGTACCGTTCCGCCCGGCCCGAGCCGACCGAGGCCGGGATCAGGTGGGTGACGGCCGCCTTGATGTCGGGGCGGTTGCCGATCCGCTGCGAGGAGGGCCGTCCCGGGGCGTCCTGCTGCGGCGAACCGGTCCTGCGCAGGACGTCGCGCGCCTGCTCGGGGCCCATCACGGCCAGTTGTGCGGCCCTGAGGATGCCCTGCAGGCAGGCCAGCGCGCCGACCACGACCGGCGAGGCGGACGAGGTACCCGAGAAGGTGTCGGTGTACCAGGCGATCTCCTCGGCGCCGCCCTGGAGATCACCCGCCCGGTCCCAGAAACCGCCGGTCGTGGTGACCTCGCGGCCCCAGCCCTGGGCGTCCATTCGCGCCCCGTAGTTGGAGAACGCCAGCCGCGAGCGGTCGGGACCGTGGTCGCGGCCGTGCGTCCCGGGCGGGGGAGCGCCCGCTCCGACGAGGATCGCTCCGGACGACTGGTTGGACGGGTTGAAGGGGTTGCGCCACCACTCGGGGAATTCGTCGGGTCGGCGCTCGTACAGCGCGTCGTCCAGGCTCTCGGCGCCGTTGCCCGCCGCCTCGACGACCAGGACGCCCTTCTCGCTCGCCCAGCGGATCGCCGCGCAGTCGTCCGGCCACCACTCCAGCGCGATGTAGCCTCGCTGGTCGTCGCGCTCCTCGAAGTCGAACCGCGGTCCCGGCCGGTGGAGTTCGACCAGAAGGATGTCGCCGGCGGAGAGCCGTTCGGCCGCCGCATGGATGGCCGCGGCCGAGCCGAGGCCCTGGAACGAGGCGGCCGCGGTCACCGCCTCGGGTGCGATCCCGGTGATGCCCTTCTCGTCACGGTCGCCGCCGATGACGCCGAGGACCGCCGTGCCGTGGTTGCGCCAGGCGACGTCCTGGACCGGATTGCCGACGACGATGCCCGCCAGCTTGTCCGCCAGGTCTTCGTGGCCCAGCTGCCAGGCGCCCTCGACGTCGACGACGGTGACACCCTGGCCCGAACCGCCGGGACGCTGCCAGGACCAGTACGCGTCCACTCCTTCGGGCGCGGGCAGCAGATAGCCCTGGCGGCCGGTGTAGTCGGCGGTCGCGGGCGCACCCTCCTTGAGTCGTTTGGCCTCTTCCGTGAGGGGCGCCACCGCCGGGCCCTGTGGTGCCGTCCGCGCGGGCATGGCACCGGGTTTGACGTACGCCGTCTCGATCTCGGGGAGGGCTGCCAGCCGCGCGGTCAGCTCGCGGGCGCGGTCACCCCCGCCCCGTACGCGGTAGAACAGCGAGAGGTCCGGCATCGTGCCCCGTCCGGGCGGCCCGGCGGGCGGCGAGGGCAGGGCGGACCGGGTACGCTCCTCGTTGCCGAACAGCGGCTCCAGGGCGAGCTGTTCGTCGCTGAGGAACATGTTGAGGGCGGAGATGTCGGCCCCGGAGGCCGACCGTACGCGATCCGTGCCGGCGCGCAGCCGGGCCTCGGCCCGGGCGACGACGATCAGCTCCGGCTCGGCTCCTTGATAGGTGAATCCAGCTCCGTCGGGTCCAGGGCCCGTCGTTCCGGGGCCCTGACCTGGGAGTGCCTGCTCGGTCATCGCGATGACCGCTCCCTTCGGGTGCGTGCTCCGTGTCCGTGCTCTGTGCTGTCGGTGGCCACCCTGCTACCGCCATCCCGGTCCGTCCACCCTGCTTGCGCGAAATACGTTTGAATTCAAGCTGGTTGGGCAGCCCGTGCATTTCGGCTTGAAGCCGATGTCACGCCGCAATTCGGCCAAACACTGCAGAGTCGTGTGGTGTGTGCTGAGGTGAGAGCGTCTGTAGAACGTGTGTCGGAAGGACGCTCAATGAACGGTCCCTTAGCACGTCGACGAGTTCTCGGTGCGGTCGCGGCCCTCGGTGGCGCGGCGCTGGTCGCCCCTCTGGAGGGGGTGGCCCGCGCGGCCGAATCCATCGGGGCGCGCCGGCCCGCCCAATTCCCGTTGCCGAATGGATTCCACCCCGAGGGCATCACCATCGGAAGGAGTCCGTACGCCTATTTCGGATCGATCGCGAACGGCGACATCTACCGGGCGAGCCTGGCCACGGGCCGTGGATGCGTCATCAGCCAGGGCGGCGGCGCCGCTCATCCCGTGATCGGACTGAAAATCGACCGGCGCGAGCGACTGCTCTTCCTCAGTGGCGGCCCCAGCCGGGAGATACGGGTCGCCGATGTCCACTCGGGGAGGCTGCTCAAGACCTTCGCCGTCGGCTCGGACGGCACCTTCGTCAATGACGTGATCCTCACTCCGGGCGCCGCCTGGTTCACGGATTCCTTCAAGGCGCAGATCTACCGGCTCCCCCTGGACCGGCACGGCGAGCCGGGAGACGCGGTGACCACCGTGCCGCTGACGGGCGACTGGCAGCAGGGTCCGAGCTTCACGGCCAACGGCATCGAGCGCACACCGGACGGCAGCGCACTGTTGTTGGTCAATGCCTTTGCGGACGGTGGTGGTCTGGTGCGCGTCGACCCGCGCACTGGCATCGGCCGCACCGTCGACATCGGGGGCATCGAACTCCCCAACGGGGACGGCCTGTTGCTGCTCGGCCGCACGCTCTATGTCGTACAGCAGCAGCAGAACGCCATCGACGTGCTGCGGCTCAACGAGTCCGGCACCCGCGGCACGGCGATCGCGCGCATCACCGATCCACGCTTCAAGATCCCCACCACGGCTGCGGCATGGGGCGACCGTGTCTATCTGCCCAACGCCCGCTTCGATGTGGAGCCCAAGCCCGACACGACGTACGAAGCGGTGGCGGTGGATCAGATCTGAACCCTGACAAGAGCGGGGCGGCACCGCACCGGTGCCGCCCCGCTTCTCCGTTCCGTACTCAGTCCTCCGACGAATCGTCCTCGTCGCCGGTATCGCTGTCCGCATCGGCATCGGGCTCCGTACGGGGCGGCATCGGCGGACGGGCGCGCCCGCTTGAGGTGTCGCGCAGATACGAACTGCCCTCGCCGCCGTCGGTCGCATGCCCCGGACCACCGTCGCGCCGCCGAAGATACCGTTCGAATTCGCGGGCGATCGCCTCGCCCGTGGCCTCGGGAAGCTCCGCGGTGTCCCGCGCCTCCTCCAGCGTCTGGACGTATTCGGCCACTTCGCTGTCCTCGGCGGCCAGTTGGTCCACGCCGAGCTGCCACGCCCGTGCGTCCTCGGGCAGTTCGCCCAGCGGGATCCGCAGGCCGATCAGGTCCTCCAGGCGGTTGAGCAGCGCCAGCGTCGCCTTGGGGTTGGGCGGTTGCGACACATAGTGCGGCACCGCGGCCCACAGGCTCACCGCCGGAACACCCGCGTGTGTGCAGGCCTCCTGGAGAATGCCGACGATCCCGGTCGGACCCTCGTATCTGGTCTCCTCCAGATCCATGGTCCTCGCCAGATCCGGGTCCGAGGTGATCCCGCTGACCGGCACCGGCCGGGTGTGCGGCGTGTCGCCGAGCAGCGCGCCCAGAATCACCACCATCTCGACGCACAGCTCATGCGCGAAGCCCAGGATCTCGTTGCAGAACGAGCGCCAGCGCATGGACGGCTCGATGCCGCGCACGAGCACCAGGTCGCGCGGCTTCTCGCCGCCGATGCGGACCACGGAGAGCCGGGTGGTGGGCCAGGTGATCTTCCGTACCCCGCCGTCCAGCCACACGGTGGGACGGTTGACCTGGAAGTCGTAGTAGTCCTCGGCGTCGAGCGCCGCGAACACCTCGCCTTTCCACTCCCGGTCCAGGTGTGCGACCGCGGTGGAGGCGGCGTCGCCGGCGTCGTTCCAGCCCTCGAACGCGGCCACCATGACCGGGTCGATCAGCTCGGGTACCCCCTCGAGCTCGATCACCCAGTGCCTCCTTCCGAAGTTCCCTTTCGTACGCCCCAACCTTACGGCTTACCTGGGGCCCGGCCGCAGCCCCCGTGCACGGCAGGGTGAACTTCCGCTCTGTCGGGCATGCGTCGGAGAGCCCCCGCACTCACGCCTCGATTCATCCGAGCTGTGCACCCGAATTTCGTCCTGGACCTGGACGATGGCGCGTGAGCGGCGCTATACGTCGGATGACCAACAGAGGTCCGATGTTCTGCCCGTGGGGTGTGCGCATGAGCCGGACCGTCCCCCCAGCCGATCGGACGGCTGGTCTCGGCGGACGAGGTCGCGGCCGCCGTCGCGTATCTCGCGAACCCTTCGGCGGCGGCCGTCACGGGAACGGCGCCCGCGGTCGACGGCGGAATGCAGGGACTACGCCGGCGGTTCGGGCTGCGGTGAGGGGGGTGCGCCTGCGGCGGCTTGTTCGGCGGGGCGGGACAACGGCCGCCGCATCGGCCTACAGCGTGGATCTCAGCCACTGCTCCACGCTGGCGATATGCACCGTCGCCCATGACCTCGCCGCCTCCCCGTCCCGGTCCCGCAGCGCCGCCACAATCGCCCGGTGTTCGTGGAGCGTGCGGCCGACCGCGTCCTGTTGGGTCAGGCCGCGCCAGACACGGGCCCGGGTGGTCGGGCCGGAGATGCCGTCCAGCAGCGAGCAGAGCACCGAATTGCCCGATGACTGCGCGATGCCGCGGTGGAATTCGAGGTCCGCGGCGACCAGCTCCTCAACCGAGGGCTGCGGCCCGATCGCGTCCAACTGTGCGCTCAGTACGTCCAGCTCGCTCTCGCTGATCCGCGTCGCGGCCATCGCCGTGGCGGCCGGCTCCAGGATGCGGCGCACGGCCAGGAACTCCAGCACCGTGTCGTCCCGGTGGAAGTCCACGACGAAGCTCAGCGCCTCGAGCAGCAACTGCGGGTCCAGGCTGGTGACATACGTACCGTCGCCCTGCCGCACATCGAGAATGCGGATCAGTGACAGCGCGCGCACCGCCTCGCGCAGCGAATTGCGGGACAGGCCCAGCCCGGCGGCGAGTTCGCTCTCCTTGGGGAGGCGGTCGCCGGGGCGCAGCGCACCCGAGACGATCATGCCCTTGATCTTCTCGATGGCCTCGTCGGTCACGGCCATGGGTGACCTCCATACATCCGATGTATCGGCCCCATTATGCGTCCCCCAGGGGGCATGCGTAAGGGGCGGCCGCCAACGCGACTGCCCCTTACCAAGCTGCCTTACTTGCCGAGCAGATCCTCGACCTTGCCCCGGATCTCGTCCGTCGCGAGACCGCGGATCGTCAGCGTCGTGCGACGGCGCAGCACATCGTCGGCCGTCTCGGCCCACTCGTGGTCACGGGCGTACACGACCTGCGCCCAGATCTCCGGCGCGTCCGGGTGGATGCGCTCCGCCAGCGCCGGGTCGTCGTTGGCGAGCCGCGCGATGTCGAAGGAGAGCGAGCCGTAGTGCGTGGCGAGGTGGCGCGCGGTGTCCGCGGCCATCCGCGGGCCCGGGGTCCCGCCGTCCACCAGCAGCCGGTGCGCGACCGCGTTCGGGTTGGCGATACCGGGCAGCGGGAGCTTCTTCGGCAGCCGCGAGATCGGCTCCATGTCCTCGGCCAGCGGCTGCCCGGGCAGGGCGGCCAGCTTGTTCATCACCGTACGGCCGATGTGGCGGAAGGTCGTCCACTTGCCGCCGGCCACCGACAGCATGCCCGCGCGGCCCTCGGTGACGACCGTCTCGCGCTTGGCCTTGGAGGTGTCGCCCGGCCCGCCGGGCAGCACCCGCAGACCCGCGAAGGAGTACGTGATCAGGTCCCTGGACAGCTGCTGGTCGCGGATGGAGAACGCGGCCTCGTCCAGGATCTGCGTGACGTCCTTGTCGTTGACGGCGACATCCGCCGGGTCGCCCTCGTACTCCTCGTCGGTGGTGCCGAGCAGCAGCATGTCCTCCCAGGGGAGGGCGAAGGTGATGCGGTACTTGTCTATCGGGGTCGCCAGCGCGGCCTTCCAGGGCGAGGTGCGCTTGAGCACCAGGTGCGCGCCCTTGGACAGACGGATGGACGGCGCCGCGTTCGGGTCCTCCATCCGGCGCAGGTGGTCGACCCAGGGACCGGTGGCGTTGAGTACGAGCCGCGCGCTGACACCGAACTCGGTGCCGTCCGTGCGGTCCTTGAGCTCCGCGCCCGTCACCCGGCCCTTGGTGAAGCGCAGCCCGGTGACCTCGGCGTGGTTGAGAACCGTGGCGCCGGACTGAACGGCCGCGCGGACCGTCATCAGCGCCATCCGGGAGTCGTTCATCTGGTCGTCGCCGTACACGGCAACGGCCTTCAGTTTCTCCGTGCGCAGCTCGGGAACGTCACGCTGCGCCTTGGACGCGCTGATGACATGGCCGACGCCGTCGCCGAACGCGGAGAGCGCGGAGTAGGCGAAGACGCCCGCGCCGAGCTTGGCCGCGCCGTGCGGTCCGCCCTTGTAGACGGGCAGATAGAAGGTGAGCGGGTTCGCCAGGTGGGGAGCCACCTGGCGAGAGACCGCGCGCCGTTCGAAGTGGTTCTCCGCGACCAGCTTCACCGCGCCGGTCTGCAGATAGCGCAGACCGCCGTGGAGGAGCTTGGAGGAGGCCGAGGAGGTGGCGCCGGCGAAGTCGCCGGCGTCCACCAGAGCCACCCGCAGCCCGGACTGCGCCGCATGCCAGGCGGTGGAGATGCCCAGGATGCCGCCGCCGATCACCAGGAGATCGAATGTCGCCTTGGAAAGCTGCTCCCGAGTCTCGGCGCGGCCCGGAACTGAGCCGGAGGCCGGGTGCGTCCCCAGGGCGGGGACGCTCTGCAGGGTGGTCATCTCGTATTACTCCTCGTCAGCGTCGTCTTCGAGCCAGCCCATGGTCCGCTCGACGGCCTTGAGCCAGCTCTTGTACTCGCGGTCCCTTTGGTCCGCTTCCATGTGGGGGGTCCACTCGGCGGCACGGCGCCAGTTGGCACGCAGCGCGTCGGTGTCCGGCCAGTAGCCGACGGCCAGACCGGCGGCGTAGGCAGCGCCGAGGCAGGTCGTCTCGGCGACCATCGGGCGCACCACCGGTGCGTCCAGGAAGTCCGAGAGGGTCTGCATCAGCAGGTTGTTGGAGGTCATGCCGCCGTCGACCTTGAGCGCGGTCAGCTCGACGCCGGAGTCCTTGGTCATGGCGTCACTGATCTCGCGGGTCTGCCAGGCCGTGGCCTCGAGCACGGCACGCGCGATGTGAGCCTTGGTGACATAGCGGGTCAGACCGGCGATCACACCGCGGGCGTCGTCACGCCAGTACGGCGCGAACAGGCCCGAGAAGGCCGGCACGAAGTAGGCGCCGCCGTTGTCCTCGACGCTCAGTGCGAGTGTCTCGATCTCCGCGGCAGTGCTGATCAGGCCCATCTGGTCGCGCATCCACTGCACCAGCGAACCGGTGACGGCGATGGAGCCCTCCAGCGCGTACACAGGAGGCTGGTCGCCGATCCGGTAACCAACCGTCGTCAGCAGGCCGTTGTAGGAGTTGACGGGCTCGTGACCGGTGTTCATCAGCATGAAGGTGCCAGTGCCGTAGGTGGACTTGGCCTCGCCCTCGGAGAAGCAGGTCTGGCCGAACAGCGCCGCCTGCTGGTCGCCGAGCGCCGAGGCGACCGGCACACCGGCGAGCGAGCCGCTCTTGGCGACTCCGTACACCTCGGCGGAGGAACGGATCTCCGGCAGCACCGCGGCCGGGACGTCCATCGACCGGAGGATCTTCTCGTCCCAGTCGAGGGTCTGCAGGTTCATCAGCATGGTGCGCGAGGCGTTGGTGACGTCGGTGACGTGGTGGCCGCCGTCGACGCCGCCGGTCAGGTTCCAGATGACCCACGAGTCCATCGTCCCGAAGAGGATCTCGCCACGCTCGGCGCGCTCGCGCAGGCCCTCGACGTTGTCGAGCAGCCAGCGGATCTTCGGTCCGGCGAAGTACGAGGCGAGGGGAAGGCCCGTCTCGCGCCGGAAGCGGTCCTGGCCGACGTTGCGGCCGAGCTCCTTGCAGAGCGCGTCGGTACGGGTGTCCTGCCAGACGAGAGCGTTGTGCACCGGCTCGCCGGTGTTCTTGTCCCACAGAACGGTGGTCTCGCGCTGGTTGGTGATGCCGATGGCCTTGACGTCGGCGGCGGTGATGCCGGCCTTCGCGACGGCGCTGTCGACAACTTCCTGGACGTTGGTCCAGATCTCGGCGGCGTTGTGCTCCACCCAGCCCGGCTTCGGGAAGATCTGCTCGTGCTCCTTCTGGTCGACGGAGACGATGCGCCCGTCGGTGTCGAAGACGATGCAGCGGCTGGAGGTGGTGCCCTGGTCGATGGCCGCGATGAACGGGCCGGTGGTGTGTGCGTCGGTCACGGGGTTCTCCTGCGAGATCGAAGGGAGGGCTTAGGCGAACGCGAGGTTGTAGATACCTGCCGCGAGGGCTCCGCCGACCAGCGGGCCGACGACCGGGATCCAGGCGTAGCCCCAGTCCGAGCCGCCCTTGTTGGGCAGCGGCAGCAGGGCGTGAACGATGCGCGGACCAAGGTCACGGGCGGGGTTGATGGCGTAGCCGGTCGGGCCGCCGAGCGAGAGGCCGATGCCGACGACGGTGAACGCGACGATCAGTGCGCCGATGACGCCCAGACCCTTGCCGCTGTCGTTGAGGCCCTGCGTCAGTACCGCGAGCACCAGCACGGCGGTGCCGATGATCTCGGTGGCCAGGTTCTGCCACACCACGCGGATCTCGGGTCCGGTGGAGAACACGCCGAGCACCGGTCCGGCCTTGGGTGCGGCCTCTTCGGTGACCAGGCCTTCCTCGTGCGGAGGCGCGGCGAGGATCTCCGGGTCCGTGAGGTGGGCCCGGAACTGTCCGTAGTACGCGATCCAGACCAGGGCGGCACCGAGCATGGCGCCGGCCATCTGTCCGGCGATGTAGACCGGAACGTGGCTCCAGTCGCTGTCCTTGATCGCGATACCGACGGTGACAGCCGGGTTCAGGTGGGCGCCGGACAGTGTGCCCGTCATGTAGACCGCGATCATGACCGCGAAGCCCCACCCGAAGGTGATCGCCAGCCAGCCGGCGTTCTGCGCCTTCGAGCGCTTGAGTACGACTGCGGCGACCACGCCGCCGCCGAGCAGGATGAGTACGGCGGTACCAATGAGTTCGCCGATGAAGATGTCGGAGTTGGACACCCGCGACTCCTTTGTCCTTCGTCCAGGGAACCGAACCCCGGGTCCCTCCGGTGGTTCGTGCCCTCAGGTGAGGGCTTTGCCGGCCCTGGCATTGCGACACTCTAACGTGTATTGCCGGTAGGTGTTCGGCAATGCCGACCGATGCACGGAAGTTTTGCTCCACGTAAACGTGGCGTCAAGGGTTCGGCGGGCGGAAACGCGATCGTTACCGATGATGCGACAAAAGCCTCAGAAGCGCCCGGCACCAAGATCACGGGAAACCGCGCGGGCACAGTCCCGCACCGCGGCGACCAGCTCGGACCGGAGCTCGGAGCCCTCACACACCCGCTCGACGGCGCCCGTGATGGCCACCGCCCCGACCGGCATCCGGCGCCGGTCGTGGATGGGAGCGGCCACCGAGGCGACGCCTTCCCAGGTCTCCTCCACGTCGGCCGCCCAGCCCCGGGCGCGGGTGTGGTCGAGGACCAGCTCGAACTCGGCGAGGCCCGTCACGGTCCGCGGAGTGAAGGCCTTGCGCTCCACTTCGAGCGCTTCGGTGTGTGCCACGGGGTCGTAGGCGGAGAGCACCTTGCCCAGTGCCGTGGAGTGCAGGGGCTGCATGGCTCCCACCTCCAGGACCTGGCGGCTGTCGTCGGGCCGGAAGACATGGTGGACGATGAGGACGCCGTGCTGGTGCAGCACCCCGAGATGGACGCTCTCGCCGCTGGAGCGGGCCAGGTCGTCCGTCCAGACCAGGGCGCGGGCGCGCAGCTCGTGGACGTCCAGATAGCTGTTGCCGAGCCGGAGGAGTTCGGCCCCCAGCTGGTAGCGGCCCGATGCGGGGTCCTGTTCGACGAAGCCCTCGGCCTGGAGTGTGCGCAGAATGCCATGGGCTGTGCCCTTGGCCAGGTCCAGCGAGGACGCGATGTCGGACAGGCCGAGCCGACGTTCCCCGCCCGCGAGCAGTCGCAGCATGGCGGCTGCCCGCTCGAGTGACTGGATGTTCTTCGCCATGGTCTCGGCCCTTCTCAATGCGGTTCGACAATGCTGAACACTATCGGTCGATGCCGACCTTGGTCACCGCAGAGCGAGTACCTCGTGGCCGAAAGCCATTCAGATACGGCGAAGACATGATGCCGTCCCGCCCCGTGGGACGGCCACGCCCTCTTCGGTCGGCACGGCTAGGCTGGCTCCGTGCGCCTTCCTCCGGAGGACGCAAAGCCGACAGCCGTCGCATCCCAGGGAGCACATCCATGGCCTCGCTGCCGACCCCTTCCGCTGACAGCCGGACCCGAATCGACGCCCTACGCGAAGCGCTCGCCACCCGAGTGGTCGTGGCCGACGGGGCGATGGGCACGATGCTCCAGGCCCAGGACCCGACGCTCGAGGATTTCGAGAACCTCGAAGGCTGCAACGAAATCCTGAACGTGACACGCCCGGACATCGTCCGGTCCGTCCATTCGGCCTATTTCGAGGTCGGCGTCGACTGTGTCGAGACGAACACCTTCGGCGCGAACTTCGCGGCCCTCGGTGAGTACGACATCCCCGAGCGGGTTTTCGAGCTCTCCGAGTCCGGAGCGCGGATCGCGCGCGAGGTCGCCGACGAGTTCACGGTGTCGACCGGACAGCAGCGCTGGGTACTGGGCTCCATGGGACCGGGCACCAAGCTGCCGACGCTTGGACACGCCCCGTATCCGAAGCTGCGCGACGCCTACCAGCAGAACGCCGAAGGCATGATCGCGGGAGGCGCCGACGCCCTCCTGGTGGAGACGACCCAGGACCTGCTCCAGACCAAGGCCGCCGTTCTGGGCGCACGGCGCGCCCTGGAGGCCACCGGCACCAACCTCCCCCTCATCTGCTCCGTGACGGTCGAGACGACCGGAACGATGCTGCTCGGCTCGGAGATCGGCGCGGCCCTGACCGCGCTGGAGCCGCTGGGCATCGACATGATCGGCCTGAACTGCGCCACCGGCCCGGCCGAGATGAGCGAGCACCTGCGCTACCTCGCCCGGCACTCCCGCATCCCGCTGTCCTGCATGCCGAACGCGGGCCTGCCGGTGCTCGGCAAGAACGGCGCGCACTACCCCCTGTCGGCGGGCGAGTTGGCCGACGCGCAGGAGACCTTCGTACGTGAATACGGCCTCTCCCTGGTTGGCGGCTGCTGCGGTACGACCCCCGAGCATCTGCGCCAGGTCGTCGAGCGCGTACGCGATCTCGAGCCCACCGAGCGCGTGCCGCACCCCGAGCCGGGCGCCGCGTCCCTCTACCAGACCGTGCCGTTCCGTCAGGACACCTCGTTCATGGCCATCGGCGAGCGGACGAACGCCAACGGGTCCAAGAAGTTCCGCGAGGCCATGCTGGAGGGCCGCTGGGACGACTGCGTGGAGATGGCCAGGGACCAGATCCGCGAGGGCGCGCACATGCTCGACCTCTGCGTCGACTACGTAGGCCGGGACGGCGTCGCCGACATGGAGGAACTGGCCGGCCGTTTCGCCACGGCGTCGACGCTCCCCATCGTGCTTGACTCCACCGAAGTCGACGTCCTTCGGGCCGGGTTGGAGAAGCTGGGTGGCCGCGCGGTCATCAACTCCGTCAACTACGAAGACGGTGACGGTCCCGAATCGCGCTTTGTGAAGGTCACCAGGCTCGCGGTCGAGCACGGCGCCGCGCTCATCGCGCTCACCATCGACGAAGAGGGCCAGGCCCGTACGGTCGAGAACAAGGTCGCCATCGCCGAGCGGATCATCGACGATCTGACCGGCAACTGGGGCGTGCACGAGTCCGACATCCTCATCGACACACTGACCTTCACGATCTGCACCGGCCAGGAGGAGTCCCGCAAGGACGGCATCGCCACCATCGAGGCGATCCGTGAACTCAAGCGCCGCCGCCCCGATGTGCAGACCACGCTGGGCCTGTCGAACATCTCCTTCGGCCTCAACCCGGCCGCCCGGGTCGTCCTCAACTCCGTGTTCCTCGACGAGTGCGTCAAGGCCGGTCTCGACTCGGCCATCGTGCACGCATCCAAGATCCTCCCCATCGCGCGCCTCGAGGAGGATCAGGTCAAGGCCGCCCTGGACCTGATCTACGACCGCCGCAGCGAGGGCTACGACCCGCTGCAGAAGCTCATGGAGCTCTTCGAGGGCGTCAACATGAAGTCGATGAAGGCGGGCAAGGCCGAGGAACTCCTCGCCCTGCCGCTGGACGAGCGCCTGAAGCGCCGGATCATCGACGGGGAGAAGAACGGCCTGGAGGCCGACCTCGACGAGGCGCTCCAGACCCGTCCCGCACTCGACATCGTCAACGAGACCCTGCTGGACGGCATGAAGGTCGTCGGTGAGCTCTTCGGCTCCGGCCAGATGCAGCTGCCGTTCGTCCTGCAGTCCGCCGAGGTCATGAAGAACGCGGTTGCCTATCTCGAACCGCACATGGAGAAGTCCGACGCGGAGGGCAAGGGCACCATCGTCCTCGCGACCGTCCGCGGCGACGTCCACGACATCGGCAAGAACCTCGTCGACATCATCCTCTCCAACAACGGCTACAACGTCGTCAACCTGGGCATCAAGCAGCCAGTCTCGGCGATCCTGGAGGCGGCCGAGGAACACCGCGCCGATGTGATCGGCATGTCCGGCCTGCTGGTGAAGTCCACGGTGATCATGAAGGAGAACCTGGAGGAACTGAACCAGCGCAAGATGGCCGCCGACTATCCGGTCATCCTCGGTGGAGCGGCTCTGACCAGGGCGTATGTCGAGCAGGATCTGCACGAGATCTACCAGGGCGAGGTCCGCTACGCGCGCGACGCCTTCGAGGGCCTGCGCCTGATGGATGCGCTGATCGCCGTCAAGCGCGGCGTCCCCGGGGCGGTCCTGCCCGAGCTCAAGCAGCGCCGGGTCCGCACCACCACGAACGCCGTGGTCGACGAGCGCCCCGAAGAGGGTGCCGTGCGCTCCGACGTCGCCATTGACAACCGGGTGCCCGAGCCGCCGTTCTGGGGTACGAGGGTGATCAAGGGCATCCAGCTCAAGGAGTACGCGTCCTGGCTGGACGAGGGCGCGTTGTTCAAGGGCCAGTGGGGCCTCAAGCAGGCACGCGTCGGTGACGGACCGACGTACGAGGAGCTCGTCGACACCGAGGGGCGGCCGCGGCTGCGGGGCTGGCTGGACCAGCTGCACACCCGGAACCTGCTGGAGGCGGCCGTCGTCTACGGCTACTTCCCCTGCGTGTCCAAGGGCGACGACCTGATCCTGCTGAACGAGGACGGCTCCGAGCGCACCCGCTTCTCCTTCCCCCGCCAGCGCCGCGGCCGTCGCCTGTGCCTCGCCGACTTCTTCCGCCCCGAAGAGTCCGGTGAGCGGGACGTCGTCGGGCTTCAGGTCGTCACCGTCGGCTCGAAGATCGGTGAGGCCACGGCAGAGCTTTTCGAGTCGGACTCGTACCGCGACTACCTCGAACTGCACGGCCTGTCTGTGCAGTTGGCGGAGGCGCTGGCCGAGTACTGGCACGCCCGCGTGCGCGCCGAGCTCGGTTTCGGTGGCGAGGACCCGGCCGATGTGGAGGACATGTTCGCCCTGAAATACCGGGGTGCGCGCTTCTCGCTCGGCTACGGAGCGTGTCCGGACCTGGAGGACAGGGCGAAGATCGCCGAGCTGCTGCAGCCCCAGCGGATCGGCGTCCAGCTTTCGGAGGAGTTCCAGCTCCACCCCGAGCAGTCCACCGACGCGATCGTGATCCACCACCCCGAGGCGAAGTACTTCAACGCACGCTGAGCGCTCACGACGTACACTTGTGGGTCCAGCGCAGGCCGGTTGCCTTCCCTACCTGGGAGGCGGCCGGCCTTCCCGTCCCTGGTGGAGGTGTGCCGGATGACCAGTACGGTCCCCGCGTCCCTGACCCGTTCGGCGGAGGGCTCTGCCCTTCAGGCCGTGTTTCTCGACATGGACGGCACCCTCGTGGACACCGAAGGCTTCTGGTGGGACGTGGAGGTGGAGGTCTTCGCGGACCTCGGCCACGATCTCGACGAGACATGGCGGGACGTGGTGGTCGGCGGCCCCATGACACGCAGTGCCGGATACCTCATCGAGGCGACCGGCGCGGACATCACGCTCGCCGAACTGACGGTGCTGCTCAATGACCGATTCGAGGACCGGATCGGGCGCGGTGTGCCCATGATGCCGGGCGCCGAGCGGCTGCTCGCCGAGCTGGCCAGGCACAATGTGCCCACCGCGCTGGTCTCCGCCTCCCACCGCCGCATCATCGACCGCATCCTCGCCTCGCTCGGCCCGCAGTACTTCGCCCTGTCGGTGGCGGGCGACGAGGTGTTGCGTACGAAGCCGCACCCCGACCCCTACCTGCTGGCCGCGCGGGGGCTGCGGGCCGAGCCCGCCAGATGCGCGGTCATCGAGGACACCGCCACCGGCGTCGCGTCCGCCGAGGCCGCGGGCTGCCGGGTGGTGGCCGTGCCGTCCGTGCACCCGATCGCGCCTGCCGGCGGGCGACTGGTCGTACGGTCGCTCGAAGAAGTGGACCTTGGTTTCCTGCGGACGCTCATCACGTCAATGAACTGATGCCTGTACGGTCCGTGTTTTCGGGGTTTCTCGCATATGGCAATGGAAACTCTGGGCAGTCGGGCGTGTCTTTTCCGTGACGCGGGCGAGCCGATATCCGTTGCGGTTCACGCGGAATTCTGCGGAGTGACGTTCGTCACTGCGCGTGGCTTGGTGATGTTGGTCCGGACCACTCCGCGCCCCTGCCAGGGTGTATGAGGCGCGGCATTGTGTCCGCATTGGTGGAGTAGTGACCGAATCATTCCACGGTGGGAATATCCACGCACAGGCATAACCGATCACTGAGCGAATACGCGCCAACTCGGGCCCGGTCACGCTTTCCTGGCGTTGCCGACTAATCTCGTCGCGAGAACTTCGTCGCATCATCGATGTGTCTCGGCGCCACCCAGCCATGGGGAACTCAGTGCCGATCGCTCTGCTTCCCCGGCCTGATCGCACCGCTCCGAACGGGCGGCCGCGGCCAAGGCTCCCGAAGACATCGCTGTATCCCAGTGCCGGATGAGGAGAACGTCCAGGATGAACCGTAAGACTTTGGTGCTGCCGGCCGTGGTTGGCCTGCTCGCGCCTGTGCTTGTCGCCTGCGGCGGGACACAAGGCGGGTCCGCCGGCGGCGACGCCATTGTCGTGGGCACCACGGACCAGTTCATCGCCACCGACGACGCGCCCGCGCCGCTCGACCCGGCCTACGCCTACGACACCGGTTCGTGGAGCGTGCTGCGGCAGACCGTCCAGACCCTGATGCACGCCCCGCGCGGCGGCGGCGCGCCGGTGCCCGAAGCGGCCCAGTCGTGCGACTTCACGGACAAGGTCAGCGAGAGCTACCGCTGCAAGCTGCGCAGCGGGCTGAAGTTCGCCGACGGCAGCCCCATCACCGCGGAGGACGTGAAGTTCTCCATCCAGCGGGTCCTGGACATCAACCCCGACAGCGGCACGGCCTCCCTCCTCGCGAACATCGACACGATCGAAGCCAACGGCGACGAGGTGGTCTTCCATCTCGCCACGCCGGACGCGACCTTCCCGTACAAGCTCTCGACACCCGTCGCCGCGATCCTCAGCAAGGAGAAGTACGAGGGCAAGAAGCTCCGCGAGGGCTTCCAGGTCGACGGCTCCGGCCCGTACACCATGAAGACCGAGACCAAGGACGGCCACGTCTCCAAGGTCACCTTCACCAAGAACCCCAACTACCTGGGTGACATCAAGCTCCGCAACGACAAGGTCGAGCTGCGGTCCTTCGCGGACGCCGACGCCATGGGCAAGGCGCTCGAGTCCGGCGACATCGACATGATGACCCGGGCGATGTCGCCCGAGCAGATCAAGAGCATGTCCGAGAACCCGAAGGAAGGCATCGAGCTCACCGAGATGCCGGGTCTGGAGATCCGCTACCTCGCCTTCAACACCAACGACCCGTCGGTGAAGGACAAGGCCGTCCGCCAGGCCATGGCCGCTGTCGTCGACCGTGGTCACATCGCGGGCAAGGTGTACGGCTCCACCGCCGAGCCGCTCTACTCGCTGATCCCGGCGAGCATCGGGGCGCACACCAACTCCTTCTACAACAAGTACGGCGAGCCGAACCGGAAGAAGGCCGCGGAGCTGCTGCGCAAGGCCGACATCACCACCCCGGTGAAGCTGAAGCTCCATTACACGACCGACCATTACGGCACCGGTACGGCCAAGGAGTTCGAGGCGCTCAAGCAGCAGCTGAACGCCACCAAGCTCTTCGACGTCACCATCGAGGGCACCGAGTGGTCGAAGTTCGTCCCGGCCCAGAAGCGCGGTGAGTACGCGGTCTACGGAATGGGCTGGTTCCCCGACTTCCCGGACCCGGACAGCTTCATCGCGCCGTTCCTGGACAAGGGCAACTTCCTCAACACCCCGTACGTGAGCACCGAGGCGCGGGAACTCATCCCGCTGTCGCGCAAGGCCGCCGACCGCACCTCCGCGTCCCAGGCCTTCACGCAGATACAGGAGATCGTCGCCAACGACGTGCCTTTCCTGCCGCTGTGGCAGGGCAAGCAGTACGTCGCTGCCCGCAGTGGCGTCACCGGCGTCGAGCGGGTGGTCAACTCCAGCTCGGACCTTCAGCTGTGGGAGCTGGGCCACGGCGGCGACGCGTGAGCTGCGAGCCATGAACAAGCGGCGGCGGGCCGATGCCCGCCGCCGCTTTCGCGTGCTTGGTCCGGAGAACTACTGCGCGCCGGGGCGCACCAGACCGCTCTCGTACGCGTACACCGCGGCCTGCACCCGGTCCCGCAGGCCCAGCTTCGTCAGCACATGGCCCACATGCGTCTTGACAGTGGTCTCACTTACGAAGAGATCCGCGGCGATCTCGGCATTGGACAGCCCCCGCGCGACCAGCTTGAGCACCTCCACCTCACGCTCGGTCAGCGTGTGCAGCGTGTCCGGCACCGGCTCCTCGCCCGAGGGCAGATGGTCCGCGTACTTGTCGAGAAGCCTGCGGGTGATGCTGGGCGCGAGCATCGCCTCGCCCGCCGCGACCACCCGGATCGCCTGGACCAACTCGTTGGCGGGCGCGTCCTTCAGCAGGAAGCCGCTCGCCCCGGCCCGTAGCGCCTCCACCACGTACTCATCGAGGTCGAAGGTGGTCAGAACCAGCACCTTCGCCGGGCCGTCCCGCCCGGGGCCGGTGATCTGACGGGTCGCCTCGACGCCGTCCATACGGGGCATCCGGATGTCCATCAGCACAACATCGGGCTGCAGCGCACGCACCTGGTCGAGGGCCTGCAGACCGTCCCCGGCCTCGCCGACCACCGCGATGTCCTGCTCCGCCTCCAGGATCATCCGGAAGCCGGTGCGCAGCAGCGGTTGGTCGTCGACCAGTAGGACGCGGATAGCCACGGGTACTCCTTAGTTAGACCGGGCCCATTCTGCCCTGACCATCCTCTGCCGAGGCGGTCGGGGAGACGCTCAGCGGATATACCGGGGGAGTGCCGCCGAATTCCGGACAGACCGCCTGGTGGTCGCACCAGCCGCACAGCTTCGTGGGCCGCGGCCGCCAGTCGCCCGACTCGGTGGCCAGCTTGATCGCGTCCCAGAGCGCCAGCAGCTTGCGCTCCACGCGCTCCAGGTCCGCCGGGGCCGGGTCGTACGTCAGCACCTCGCCGCTGCCCAGATAGACGAGCTGGAGGCGGCGCGGCACCACGTTCTTCAGCCGCCAGATCACCAGGGCGTAGAACTTCATCTGGAACAGCGCGCCCTCGCTGTACTCGGGACGCGGGGCCTTGCCCGTCTTGTAGTCGACGATCCTGACCTCGCCGGTCGGCGCGACGTCGACCCGGTCGATGACACCGCGCAGCCGCAGGCCCGACTCCAGCTCCGTCTCGACGAACAGCTCCCGCTCGGCCGGCTCCAGGCGGGTCGGGTCCTCCAGCGAGAACCACCGCTCCACCAACTGCTCCGCCTCACCCAGCCAGCGGCTCAGCCGCTCGCCCTCGGCGTCCTCGGCGAACAGTTCGCCCAGCTCCGGCTTCGTCTCCAGCAGCCGGTCCCACTGGCCCGGGATCAGGGCCTTGGCGCGCGGAGCCGTCCGCTCCGCAGCCGGGGCGTCGAAGAGCCGCTCCAGCACCGCATGCACCAGTGTCCCGCGGGTAGCCGCCTCGCTGGGCTTCTCCGGCAGCTTGTCGATCACCCGGAACCGGTACAGCAGGGGACACTGCATGAAGTCGCTCGCCCGCGAGGGCGACAGCGATGTGGGCTGCTGACTCGTACTCATGACGCAGACCCTATGGCCCGCCACTGACAGCGAGCGGAATACCATCGACCTCAGACCCTCGAAACTGCATGATCGAGCGAGCGAAGCTTTCGCGACAAAGGGGACCCGTGAACGAGGACGACACGAGCGGCGAGCGTGAGCGGGAGCGGTCCGGTGCGGGCGGATCAGACCCCGAGGGCGGCAAGCCGCTGCGTTCCGACGGTCCCGGCGGTGGCATTCTCATGGGCCGTCCGTTCGGTGTGCCCGTCTATGTCGCCCCGAGCTGGTTCATCGTCGCCGCGCTCATCACCTGGGTCTTCGGCGGTCAGCTCGACCGGGTGCTCCCCGAGCTCGGTGGTACGCGCTATCTCGTCTCGCTCTTCTTCGCGGTTGCCTTCTACGCCTCCGTACTGGTCCACGAACTCGCCCACACCGTCGCCGCACTGCGCTTCAAACTGCCCGTGCGCCGGATCCAGCTGCAGTTCTTCGGCGGTGTGTCCGAGATCGAGAAGGAGTCCGAGACCCCCGGCCGCGAGTTCGTCCTGGCCTTCGTCGGACCGCTGCTCTCGCTCGTCCTTGCCGGTCTGTTCTACCTCGGGATGCAGGCCGTCGACCCCGGAACGGTCCCTGGGGTGCTGCTCGCCGGGCTGATGATCTCCAACCTGCTCGTCGCCGGGTTCAATCTGCTGCCCGGTCTGCCGCTCGACGGCGGCCGCATGCTGCGCGCCGTCGTATGGAAGATCACCGGCAAGCCGATGTCGGGCACCGTCGCAGCCGCGTGGGTGGGCCGGGCCCTCGCCGTCGCCGTCCTCATCGGCCTGCCGCTCCTCACCCACACCGGCGCCCTCGGCAACGCCACCGAGGACATCGGCGGCATGGAGACGGTCACGGACGCGCTGCTCGCCGCGATCCTCGCCGCGATCATCTGGACCGGGGCGGGCAACAGCCTGCGCATGGCCCGGCTGCGCGAACACCTCCCCGAGCTCGAAGCCCGCACGCTCACCAGACGCGCCGTCCCGGTCGAGTCCGACACCCCGCTCTCCGAGGCGCTGCGCCGCGCCAACGAGGCAGGCGCCCGCGCGCTGGTGGTCGTCGACGGCCACGGCGACCCCACGGCTCTGGTGCGCGAGACGGCCATCGTCGGCGTCCCGGAACACCGCCGCCCCTGGGTCGCGGTCAGTGGCCTCGCCCAGGAGCTCACCGAGGGCATGAAGGTCCCGGCGGAACTGGCCGGCGAGGCGCTCCTGGACAAGCTGCGGGCTTCCCCGGCGACGGAGTACCTGGTGGTCGAGGAGACGGGCGAGATCTTCGGCGTCCTGTCCACGGCGGACGTCGAGCGCGCCTTCGTCGCCGCGATGGCCCGGCCTTCTTCTTCCTAGGGCTCGCTTTGTCCTTGGGCCCGCTTCGATCGAGGGCTCGGTTCTCCGGGGCGGGCGTGGTCAACGCGGCCTGTTGCGGGCCGGTAGGCTGGTCACATGTCCGAACCGACCGGTGCCGCCCGCCGACGCGGGCCCTTCAAGGTCGGGGACCAGGTCCAGCTCACCGACCCCAAGGGACGCCACTACACGTTCACGCTCGAGGCCGGGAAGAATTTCCACACCCACAAGGGTTCCTTCCCGCACGACGAGCTGATCGGCGCTCCCGAGGGCAGTGTTGTCCGTACCACGGGAAACGTCGCCTACCTCGCGCTGCGCCCCCTGCTCCCCGACTATGTCCTGTCCATGCCCCGCGGCGCCGCCGTGGTCTACCCCAAGGACGCGGGGCAGATCCTGGCCTTCGCCGACATCTTCGCCGGCGCCCGCGTCGTCGAGGCGGGCGTGGGCTCCGGCTCGCTCAGCGCCTTCCTGCTGCGAGCCATCGGCGACCACGGCATGCTGCACTCCTACGAGCGCCGCGAGGACTTCGCCGAGATCGCCCAGCAGAACGTGGAGCGCTACTTCGGCGGCCCGCATCCCGCCTGGCAGCTCACCGTGGGCGACCTCCAGGACAACCTGACCGACGCCGACGTCGACCGCGTGATCCTGGACATGCTCGCCCCCTGGGAGTGCCTGGAGGCCGTCTCCAAGGCGCTCGTGCCCGGCGGCATCCTCTGCTGCTACGTCGCGACCACCACCCAGCTCGCGCGTACCGTCGAGTCCATCCGCGAGATCGGCTGCTTCGCCGAGCCTCAGCCGTGGGAGTCGATGATCCGCAACTGGCACGTCGAGGGCCTGGCCGTCCGCCCGGATCACCGGATGATCGGCCACACCGGATTCCTCGTCACCGCTCGCCGTCTCGCGGACGGTGTGGAGCCCCCGATGCGCCGCCGGCGCCCCGCCAAGGGCGCGTACGGCGAGGACTACGAGGGCCCCAACAAGGGCTGACGTAAGGCCGCAAAACGGGCTGACGCCCACACAACGTAGGGACGCCGCCGCCGAGTTCCCCGGACACCCCGGAGAACTCGGCGGCGGCGTCCTCGCGTTGACCGGCGTCCGACCTACACACTTTCTTGACCTACACAGTCGGACCCCGCTGTTCCGCGCGTGCTGTGACGTATGGCACGATGCAGGCCACCCCCGCCGGAACCGCCTTCCCAGGAGACATCCCGCGTGCAGACCTCCGCCGTCCCGGACCTCGCGCACACGCACGCCCGCCCGGTGCACTGGCTCGCCACCGCGACAGCGATGGCCGGGGTCGTGGCCGCCGCCGGGCTGCTGCAGCCCACGGCCCAGGCCGCCTCCCAGGCGGGCCCGCAGCACACCGGAACGGCCGCCGCGCCGGCCCCCGCGCCCGACCCGGCAGGCGTGCGGCTCCCGCTTGAGTGCGGCGGTGCCAAGAGCGTGGTCACGAAGAAGGCCTCGGGCGACCTGGACGGTGACGGCAGCCCCGAGACCGTGGCTGTGGCCCGCTGCGATGCAGGCTCCGGCACCCCGCCGAGCGGCGTCTACGTACTGACCCAGGGCCGGGGGACCGGCCCGCGCGTCGTCGCGACCCTCGTGGAGCCCGCACAGAAGCTCAGCGTCAAGGAATTCGCCGTGCGTGACGGCGTGATTACGGCGACCTTGCTCGGCTACTCCTCGCCGGACGTGCCGAGCTGCTGCCCCGACCAGCTCGAGAAGGTCAAGTGGCTGTGGCAGGGCGGGAAGTTCGTCCGCACCGCCCAGCCCGAAGCACGCGGTATGTGATCCGTCACTCTGCGTCGGGCCCGAAGACCTCGACCCGGTCCGAGACGCGGCGGACATGGATGCAGTCGCCCGGGCACTCCTTCGCGGAGTCCACGACATCGCTCAGCAGCGGCAGCGGCACGGGCGTTGTGGCGCCCGGGTTCTGGAGCAGTTCGTCGTCGGGGCTCTTCACATAGGCGAGCCCGTCGATGTCCAGCTCGAAGACCTCGGGGGCGTACTGCGCACAGATCCCGTCTCCGGTGCAGAGGTCCTGGTCGATCCAGACCTCCAGGGCCTCATCGACCGCTTCCTTGGGGACCTCGTGCTGCACGGTCATCTCTCCTGCCGTTTCCTTCGCCGGGTGGAGCAAAATGAAGCAAGTCGCGCCAGCCCTGACGGGTGTTGAACGCTTTGACGATACCCCCGCCCGCTTTCCGATGTTGTTGGGTGGGTATTCCCCTGGCGTGAGGGAGAGCGCAAGGGTGAAGATCGGACACACCCCTACCGTCTTTGTGATCTAGGGGTTTCAATCACCACCCACCCAGGTAGGGTCAGGAAGCGTCCAGCTCCCCTTGGAGGAGGTGAGGACCGTGGCAGCCCACGACGACGACATCAACCGCGGCATCCGGCCCGGGCGGGGGTCTGAAGACCCCGCCGGTCAGGTTGCCTATCTCGAGCAGGAAATCGCCGTCCTGCGCCGCAAGCTCGCCGACTCTCCGCGTCATACGAGGATTCTCGAAGAGCGGATCGTCGAGTTGCAGACAAACCTGGCCGGCGTCTCCGCACAGAACGAGCGGCTCGCCAACACGCTCCGTGAGGCCCGCGACCAGATCGTGGCCCTCAAGGAGGAGGTCGACCGGCTTGCACAGCCGCCGGCCGGCTTCGGTGTCTTCCTGCAGGCCAATGAGGACGGCACGTGCGACATCTTCACCGGGGGCCGCAAGCTCCGGGTGAACGTCAGCCCCAGCGTCGAGCTCGAAGAGCTCCGGCGCGGCCAGGAAGTCATGCTCAACGAAGCGCTCAACGTGGTCGAGGCCATGGAGTTCGAGCGCGCCGGGGACATCGTCACCCTCAAGGAGATCCTTGAGGACGGCGAGCGGGCCCTGGTGATCGGGCACACCGACGAGGAAAGGGTGGTGAGGCTCGCGGACACGCTGCTGGACACCACCATTCGCCCCGGCGACGCCCTGCTGCTCGAGCCCCGCTCCGGCTACGTCTACGAAGTGATCCCCAAGAGCGAGGTCGAAGAACTCGTCCTCGAAGAGGTCCCGGACGTCGACTACAACAAGATCGGCGGTCTGGGCAGCCAGATCGAGATGATCCGTGACGCGGTCGAGCTTCCGTACCTCCACCCGGACCTCTTCAAGGAGCACGAACTGCGGCCGCCGAAGGGCATCCTGCTCTACGGCCCGCCCGGATGCGGCAAGACGCTGATCGCCAAGGCCGTCGCCAACTCCCTTGCCAAGAAGGTCGCCGAGGTGACCGGCCAGCCCGCGGGGAAGAGCTACTTCCTCAACATCAAGGGCCCCGAGCTCCTCAACAAGTACGTCGGTGAGACCGAGCGGCACATCCGCCTGGTCTTCCAGCGTGCCCGGGAGAAGGCGAGCGAGGGCACCCCGGTCATCGTCTTCTTCGACGAGATGGAATCGCTCTTCCGCACCCGTGGTTCCGGGGTCAGCTCGGACGTGGAGAACACCATCGTCCCGCAGCTGCTCGCCGAGATCGACGGTGTGGAGGGCCTGGAGAACGTCATCGTCATCGGCGCCTCCAACCGCGAGGACATGATCGACCCCGCCATCCTGCGCCCCGGCCGTCTCGATGTGAAAATTAAGATCGAGCGTCCGGACGCGGAGGCCGCGAAGGACATCTTCGCCAAGTACCTGACGTCCTCGCTGCCGCTGCACGCCGACGACCTCGCCGAGCACAGTGGCTCCAAGGATGTCGCCGCCCACGCGATGATCCAGTCCGTCGTCGAGCAGATGTACGCGGAATCCGAGGAGAACCGCTTCCTCGAGGTCACGTACGCCAATGGCGACAAGGAAGTCCTGTACTTCAAGGACTTCAACTCCGGAGCGATGATTCAGAACATCGTCGACCGGGCCAAGAAGATGGCCATCAAGGCCTTCCTCGACCACAACCAGAAGGGCCTTCGGGTTTCCCATCTCCTCCAGGCATGCGTGGATGAGTTCAAGGAGAACGAGGACCTGCCGAACACGACCAACCCGGACGACTGGGCCCGGATCTCCGGAAAGAAGGGCGAGCGGATCGTCTTCATCCGCACCCTTGTCACCGGAAAGCAGGGCGCGGACACCGGACGCTCCATCGACACGGTGGCGAACACGGGTCAGTACCTGTAGAACGCAGACCGGCTGCGGATGCCCGGCCGGGCATCCGCAGCCGAATGCTTTTCCGACAGGTCCAGCCATACCGGAGCAATGACGAAATTGATCTCCCCACCAGCGCAGAGGCGTTCTAGGCTCGTCGGTACCGCCGAGTCGCGCAGTGCGGGGACGGGCACCGCACACGCACCGGAGCTACAGCGGTACTTGAGCGCCGTTCCCGGAGGGGAGCGCCGCCGGGCAAGGAGGGCCGCATGACCGTACGGCGAGTAATGGGCATCGAGACGGAGTACGGCATCTCCGTCCCGGGGCACCCGAACGCCAATGCCATGCTCACCTCGTCCCAGATCGTCAACGCCTACGCGGCGGCGATGCACAGGGCGCGGCGCGCCCGCTGGGACTTCGAGGAGGAGAATCCGCTGCGGGACGCCCGCGGCTTCGACCTCGCCCGCGAGGCCGCCGACTCCAGTCAGCTCACCGACGAGGACATCGGCCTGGCCAATGTGATCCTCACCAACGGTGCCCGGCTGTACGTCGACCATGCGCACCCCGAATACAGCTCGCCCGAGGTCACCAACCCGCGCGACGCAGTGCTGTGGGACAAGGCCGGCGAGCGGATCATGGCGGAGGCCGCCGAGCGCGCGGCCCAGCTCCCCGGCGCCCAGCCGATCCATCTGTACAAGAACAACACCGACAACAAGGGCGCGTCCTACGGCACGCACGAGAACTACCTGATGAAGCGGGAGACCGCCTTCTCGGACATCGTGCGCCACCTGACGCCGTTCTTCGTCTCCCGCCAGGTCGTCACCGGCGCCGGACGGGTCGGAATCGGCCAGGACGGCCATGAACACGGCTTCCAGATCAGCCAGCGCGCCGACTATTTCGAGGTCGAGGTCGGGCTCGAGACCACGCTTAAGCGGCCCATCATCAACACCCGCGACGAGCCCCATTCCGACGCCGAGAAGTACCGCAGGCTCCATGTGATCATCGGCGACGCGAACCTGTCGGAGATCTCCACGTACCTGAAGCTGGGCACCACGGCCCTGGTGCTTTCGATGATCGAGGACGGCTTCATCGCGGTGGACCTGGCGGTCGAGCAGCCGGTGCGCACCCTGCACCAGGTCTCGCACGACCCGACCCTCAAGCGGCTGGTCACGCTGCGCAGCGGCCGGACACTCACCGCAGTGCAGCTTCAGATGGAGTACTTCGAGCTGGCCCGCAAGTACGTCGAGGAGCGCTTCGGCGCGGACGCCGACGAGCAGACCAAGGACGTCCTGATCCGCTGGGAGGACACCCTCAACAGGCTCGAGAACGACCCGATGAGCCTCGCCGGGGAACTGGACTGGATCGCCAAGAAGGAGCTCATGGAGGGCTACCGCAGGCGCGACAGCCTGGGCTGGGACGCGGCGCGGCTTCATCTGGTGGACCTCCAGTACGCCGACGTACGCCCCGAGAAGGGCCTGTACAACCGGCTGGCGGCCCGCGGGAAGATGAAGCGGCTCCTGGGCGAGCCGGAGGTCGTACGGGCCGGGACAAAGCCCCCCGAGGACACCAGGGCATACTTCCGCGGTCGCTGTCTGGAGCAGTACGCGGACGATGTCGCCGCGGCCTCCTGGGACTCGGTGATCTTCGATCTGCCCGGCCGTGACTCGCTGCAGCGGGTGCCAACCCTGGAACCGCTACGCGGAACGCGTAATCACGTCAAGGAGCTCCTTGACCGGTGCCGGACCGCGGAAGACCTGGTCCGGGTTCTGGCCGGCGGCTGAAATGGCTCAGGTCCGGGAATCATGGAGGTGGTCCCCGGACGTTGAGGAAAGTGCGGGGCCGATGTCGGACCGTGCTTGTAGGGTCTGATCTTGACCGAACGAACTCACGTCAGGGCAAACCGAGCGGGGTGAGGGATATGGCGACCAAGGACACCGGCGGCGGACAGCAGAAGGCGACGCGTTCCACTGAGGAGGTCGAGGAGCACGCGCAGGACGCGCAGGCTTCGGAGGACCTCAAGGAGCGCCAGGAGAAGCTGTCGGACGACGTCGACTCCGTACTGGACGAGATCGACGATGTCCTCGAGGAGAACGCAGAGGATTTCGTGAGGTCATTTGTCCAAAAGGGCGGAGAGTAGGTCCCTCCAACTGCACTGGGGGTACCCCCTGTTGTCCGTACCCGGGCCATCGGCGAAAGCCGGTGGCACCGGGGCGGATGACCGGCGACGGCGCGGGTAATGTCCGTGCACAGCGAAAGATCGGCCCGCGCCCGACATGGCGGGCCGCCGCCAATCCGGAAGGAAACGCGTGGAAGCCAACCCTCGTAACACCGGGCGTCTGCCGGCAGCCTTCCTGACGCCCGGCTCGTCCTCGTTCATGGATTTCCTGGGCCAGCACTCCCCGGAGATGCTGCCCGGACGGCGTGTCCTGCCGCCCGTGCAGGGCGCCATCGAGGCACCGCACGGCACAACCATCGTCGCGACGACGTTCCCCGGCGGTGTGGTGCTCGCCGGTGACCGGCGGGCCACCATGGGCAACATGATCGCCCAGCGCGACATCGAGAAGGTCTTCCCGGCAGACGAGTACTCCGCCGTCGGTATCGCCGGCACCGCCGGCCTCGCAGTGGAGATGGTCAAGCTCTTCCAACTCGAGCTGGAGCACTTCGAGAAGGTGGAAGGCGCACAACTTTCCCTGGAGGGCAAGGCGAACCGGCTCTCCACCATGATTCGCAGCAACCTCGGCATGGCCATGCAGGGCCTGGCCGTGGTGCCGCTCTTCGCCGGATACGACGTCGACCGCGAGAAGGGCCGCATCTTCTCGTACGACGTCACGGGCGGCCGCTCCGAGGAGCACGGCTTCGCGGCCACCGGCTCCGGCTCGATCTTCGCCCGCGGGGCCATGAAGAAGCTCTACCGCGAGGACCTGACGGAGGAGCAGGCCACGACCCTGGTCATCCAGGCGCTGTACGACGCGGCCGACGACGACTCGGCGACCGGCGGACCCGATGTGGCCCGGCGGATCTATCCGATCGTCACGGTCATCACCGACGAGGGTTTCCGCAAGCTCACCGAGGCCGAGTCCTCCGGGATCGCCCGCTCGATCCTGGAGCGCCGTCTCGAACAGCCCGACGGCCCCCGTGCCGCGCTGCTGTGATGACCCCCTCTTCGGAACACATGTCACTGACAGAAAGGGACGGATAGCCGGTGTCGACGCCGTTCTACGTCTCACCCCAGCAGGCCATGGCCGACCGGGCGGAATACGCCCGCAAGGGCATCGCCCGTGGTCGCAGCCTCGTTGTGCTGCAGTACTCCGACGGCATCGTCTTCGTCGGTGAGAACCCGTCCCGTGCGCTTCACAAATTCAGTGAGATCTACGACCGGATCGGCTTTGCCGCGGCCGGTAAGTACAACGAGTACGAGAACCTGCGGATCGGCGGCGTGCGCTATGCCGATCTGCGCGGATACACCTACGACCGTGACGATGTGACGGCCCGTGGGCTCGCCAATGTCTATGCCCAGACGCTGGGCACCATCTTCTCCAGTGCGGCCGAGAAGCCGTACGAGGTGGAGCTGGTCGTCGCCGAGGTCGGCGCGACTCCCGAGGGCGACCAGATCTACCGCCTGCCGCACGACGGGTCGATCGTGGACGAACACGGCTCGGTCGCGGTCGGCGGCAACGCCGAACAGATCAGCACCTATCTCGACCAGCGGCACCGCGACGGGATGTCGCTGGCGGAGGCGCTGAAACTGGCCGTACAGGCTCTGTCCAACCAGTCCAACGGCAGCGAGCGGGAGATCCCCGCGGACCGCCTGGAGGTCGCGGTCCTGGACCGGACGCGACCGCAGCAGCGCAAGTTCAAGCGCATCGTCGGGCGGCAGCTGGCCCGGCTGCTGGAGGCGGACGGTGCCGCGTCGACCCCGACGGATGCGCCGTCGGACACCGAGGAGACCGAGGACGGCGAGGAGTAACCCCGCCGGAGGCCGGTCCCACGCGGCACGACTGCGCCCCCGACCGCCCGTGCGGTCGGGGGCGCAGTCGTCTGCCCGACTCCTGTGCGCCCGGAATCAGGGGAGCGCCCAGTGATGAAGGCGTTCGCGGTCCCGGGTGAGCCAGCTTCCGTCGCCGAGCGGGGTCACATCGCCGCCGACCGCCACCGGATACCGCAGCCGTCCCAGGGGACGGAGCGTGGCCGTGTCGCACAGCCAGTGCCGCATCGAGACCGGCCGCCCTGGCAGATAGATCCGGCCGGTGACCAGGACATGCCCCGCATCGATCAGGAACGCTCCGGCGACCTCGTCGTTGTCGCGGTCGGCCGCCAGCTGCCCGAGGTCGAAAAGGCAGGCGGGGTCGTCGGCGGCCACATCGTGCGAGGCGAGCTCGTCACGGTCGTCGTTGTGCGCGATTCCTTCGGCGCGCCGCAGGGTGAGGACCCGGCCCTGGTCCGGCAGGAAGTCGATCACCTCGCGCATCGTGGTGCCGCCTCGGATGTGCAGCCCGTCGCGACGGGGCTCGATCCACCATGTCGACCAGCTGTACCAAGCCGTCCAGCAGGACAGGGCGAGCAGTGAGCCGTCCGGATGCCACCGCTGGGTCACGTCGGAGGAGATGGCTCCGATGGGACGCCGGGCACGGATCTCGCCGGTCGCCGCATCCAGCAAAAGCAGCGTGTCCCGCGCATAGCGGTGCCGTGGCGGGTTCTCGCAGATCAGTATCGCGGCGCGCTCGTCCACTGCCGGGGTGGGCACCAGGACGCTGACGAGGGCCCCGTCCGGGCTCACTGCGGGCCTGCCGGGCGGGCGGGGGTCGCGGTGTCCGCCGTGCCAGCGGGCGTGCGACAGCTGCCAGCGGGTGGCTCCGTCGGGGCCCAGTGCGCGGATCCTGGAGCCCTCGGCGACGACTGCGGCGCCGCCGGGCAGCGGGGCCGCCGCGGAGAACGGCGGAAGTGTGAGGCTCCGGGTGGCCGCGAGGGTGCCGGAGAGGAAGGTCTGAGCGTCGTGCAGCTCCAGCCCTGCGTCCGTTCTGACGGAAAGCTGCCCGTCCACGAGCTGTGTCACGGAGCCTGCCGCGGGGGCTGTCCCGATCAGCGTCGCGTCGATCGGGTTCTCCGCCGTACTCATCATGATCGTGATCGTTCCACGGCGGAAGGCGCGGTCTCAAGGCCGCTGGGTGAGGACCATACGTACGGGTTCGGACCACCCGTACGTGCGGATTCAGAGGGCCCGGGCGGGGGCCGAGGAGCCGCGTACGACCAGCCGGACCGGGAGGTCGCCCTCCTCGGGGCGGCGGCCCTCCAGAACGGCGAGCAGCGCCGCCATACCCCGCTCGCCCACGCGTTCCGCGGGCAGGCGCAGCGTGGTGAGCTCGGGCTCCACTGCGGTGGCGAGCGCGAGATCGTCGAAGCCGGTGACGGACACGTCCTCGGGCACCCGCTGGCCCACGCGGCGTACGGCCTTGCAGGCCCCGGCGGCCATGATGTCGTCGTCGCAGATGATCGCCGTGGGCGGGAGCCCGGGGGCGGCCAGCGCCCGCTCGGCGGCCTCGCGCGCGCCGTTGACCTCGAGGGGCGCCGGGACGGTCCGCACCACCGCGCCGGGGACGTCCCGCAGTGCCTCGTGGAGCGCCCGGGCCCGTACGTCGAAGGTCCAGGAGCTGATGGCGGAGGCGAGATGGACGAAGCGGCGGTGGCCGATGGACAGCAGATGATCCGTCATCTGCCGCATGCCGTCGGCGATGTCGAGGTTGACGTGAGCCGCTGCGCCGGGATCCGCCGGGTCGCTGTCGAGCATCACGAGCGGCAGATCCGTGCCGCGGATGGCGGTCAGCGCCTCGGCGGCCATGGAGGAGGCGATCACGCCGTCGAGTGCGGCCCGCGCTGAGGCGAAGGGGTCCCTGGCGGGTCCGACGCCCTCGGGGGACGGGTAGAGCACCACGCCGAAGCCGTGCTCGGCGGCGACGGTCGCGGCGCCGGTGTAGACGCGGGCGAAGAACTCGTTCGTCAGGGCGGGCACCACGAGCAGCGCGGTCCTGGTCCGCCCGAGCCGCAGATTCCGCGCGGCGAGATTGGGCCGGTAGCCGAGCTCGCGTGCCGCGTCGCGCACCGCCCCGGCGGTCCGCTCGGAGACGCGACCGCGCCACTTGTCACCGAGGACGAGGGAAACCGTGGCCTGCGAAACCCCGGCAACCCTGGCGACATCCCTGCTGGTGGGCCGCGTGCCGCCGGGCCGGACAGACCTCTGTGCCATCGATGCCGTCCTCGCCCCTCGGGTGTTCGCTGTGCGTCCGCGGTGGACTGCGGACTGCCGACATGGTACGTATGACGGGGCACGTTATACGTAAAACCCCGCAGCGCGCCGAGGGAAACCGGGGGAAGAGGAGCAGGACATGGCCGAGGGAACCGCCGGCTACGGCGACATCCTGAAGGCGCCGCACGCCGCGCGGCTGCTCACCGCCACGCTCATCGGGCGGCTGCCCAACGCCACCGCGCCCATCGCGATCGTCCTGTTCACCCGTGCCGAGGGCGGCAGCTACAGCCTCGCCGGCGGGCTGGCAGCCGTGTACGGCATTGCCACCGCGATCGGCCAGCCCCTCCTCGGCCGGGCCGTCGACCTGCACGGGCAGCCCCGCGTCCAGTTCCCCGCCGCCGTCGTCTCTGCCCTCGGCATGGTGCTGCTGGCCGCCGCCGGGATCGGCGCACTGCCGCCGGCGTACGCGGCCGTCGCCGTCGCGGGCCTGTTCACACCGCCGCTCGAAGGCGGCCTGCGGGCCCTGTGGCCCAGCGTCCTGGGCCGCGAGGACCGGGTGCACCGGGCCTACGCCATGGACGCCGTCGCCCAGGAGGTGATGTTCACCGTCGGTCCCCTGCTCGTGACGCTGCTCGTCTCGCTCTGGTCGGCCGGAGCCGCGCTGCTCGTCATCAACGTCGTCGGCGTCCTCGGCGCGCTCTCCGTCGTCCTCTCGGAGCCCTCCCGCGGCTGGCGCTCCGCACCCCGAGAGGCCCACTGGCTGGGCGCTCTGCGCTCACCCGGGCTCCTCGCGCTCCTCGGCTCCTTCTTCTTCGTCGGCCTCGCGCTCGGCTCGATCACCGTCGCCGCGGTCGCGTACGCGGACGACCACGGGCAGCAGTCGGTGTACGGCTGGCTGATGGCGGCACTGGGCCTCGGCGCCCTCATCGGCGGAGTGGCGTACGGCGCGCGGCAGTGGGCCGGAGCCCCCGAGCGCCGGCTGCGCGCCCTCGTCGCCCTGCTCGGCCTCGGCTATCTGCCGCTCGCGCTCACGCCCGGTGTGGTCGCCATGACCGCGCTGGCGGCGCTCTCCGGCGTCTTCCTCGCGCCCGCGATCGCCTGTGCCTTCATCGTCGTCGACCGGCACGCCCCCAGCGGCACCGTCACCGAGGCCTTCTCCTGGCTCGTCACCACCTTCGGTGTCGGCGCCGCGGTCGGAACCGCCGTCGCCGGCCCCGCCGTCGAGCTCGGCGGAACCTCCTGGAGTTTTGCCGTCGCGGGAGCCGGAGGCCTTGCCGCACTCCTGGTTCTGATGGCCACTCAGCGAGTCCTCGCAGTTCCCGCCCACAGCAAGGGCATCGCGGTCGCAATCGCCGCCCCAACGGAAAATGATCGAAACGGTGCTGCCGAACCCGGTTTCAGCTCAGGCCGTGAGGCGTAATGTTCAGACATGGACCGCCGCATTTTCGGGCTGGAGAACGAGTACGGCGTCACGTGCACGTTCAGGGGACAGCGCCGACTGTCACCTGACGAAGTGGCGCGCTACCTCTTCCGCCGTGTTGTCTCATGGGGCCGCAGCAGCAATGTCTTCCTGCGGAACGGCGCCCGCCTCTACCTCGACGTGGGTTCGCATCCGGAATATGCAACTCCCGAATGCGACAACGTGACCGAGCTGGTCACCCACGACAAGGCCGGCGAGCGCATTCTCGAAGGCCTGCTCGTCGATGCCGAACGCCGCCTGCACGAGGAGGGAATCGCGGGCGACGTCTATCTCTTCAAGAACAACACCGACTCGGCGGGAAACTCCTACGGCTGTCACGAGAACTATCTCGTCGCCCGCCACGGAGAGTTCTCCCGGCTCGCGGACATCCTCATCCCCTTCCTGGTGACCCGTCAGCTGCTGTGCGGCGCGGGCAAGGTGCTGCAGACCCCGCGCGGCGCGGTCTACTGCGTCAGCCAGCGCGCCGAGCACATCTGGGAAGGCGTCAGCTCCGCCACCACCCGCTCGCGCCCGATCATCAACACCCGCGACGAGCCGCACGCCGACGCCGAGCGCTACCGCCGCCTGCATGTCATCGTCGGCGACTCGAACATGTCCGAGACGACCATGCTGCTCAAGGTCGGAGCCACCGATCTCGTCCTGCGCATGATCGAGGCGGGCACCGTGATGCGCGATCTGACCCTGGAGAACCCGATCCGGGCGATCCGCGAGGTCAGCCACGACATCACAGGCCAGCGCAAGGTGCGCCTGGCCAGCGGCCGTGAGGCCTCCGCCCTGGAGGTCCAGCGCGAGTACTACGAGAAGGCCGTGGACTTCGTCGAGCGGCGCGGGATCCGCACCGGCATCGTCGAGCAGGTCCTGGAGCTCTGGGGCCGCACGCTGGACGCGATCGAGGCCGAGGACCTCGAACGGATCGGCACCGAGATCGACTGGGTCATGAAGTACAAGCTCATCGAGCGGTACCGCGCCAAGCACAACATGACCATGTCGCATCCGCGAGTCGCACAGATAGACCTCGCGTATCACGACATCCACCGCCGCCGAGGGCTCTACTACCTGCTGGAACGCAAGGGACAGGCCGCCCGGATCTGCAACGACCTGAAGATCTTCGAGGGCAAGTCGGTACCCCCGCAGACCACCAGGGCGCGGCTTCGCGGCGACTTCATCCGCCGGGCGCAGGAGCAGCGGCGGGACTTCACCGTCGACTGGGTGCACCTCAAGCTCAACGATCAGGCGCAGCGCACGGTGTTGTGCAAGGACCCGTTCCGTTCGGTCGACGACCGGGTCGAGAAACTGATCGCCGGGATGTAACGACACGTTGAGTGGAACACCACACGGGCCCCGTACGTCCTCGTACGGGGCCCGCTGCATGCCCCGGACCCCGCTCGCCGATCCGACAGGATCGGCCGGGCACCCCCTAGAGTGTCGGGGACCTACCGTGCCGTCTGAGATCTGAGGAACACGTGCGCCGACTTGCCGGCCTTCTCGTCGTCCCCTTGCTGCTGCTGTCGGCAGTGGCGTGCGGCAGCGACGACAAGGACTCCGACTCCAACTCGTCCAGCGGGCTGCCCGCCATCACCGCAGGCGCCAAGTTCGGCGAGAAGCCGACCCTGGCCAAGGGTGAGGGTGATCCGCCCAAGGACCTTAAGGTCGTCGTGATCAGCGAGGGCAAGGGCGCGAAGCTGAAGAAGGGCGACCAGGCCCAGGTCCACTACCTGGGCCAGATGTGGGACTCCGACAAGCCCTTCGACAACAGCTTCGACCGGGGCCAGCCCTTCGACGTGACGATCGGCGGCGGCGGCGTCATCCCGGGCTGGCAGAAAGCCCTCGACGGTCAGAAGGTCGGCAGCCGTCTCCAGGTGTCGATCCCGCCGGCGCTCGGCTACGGCGCTCAGGGGCAGGGCGACATCAAGCCCAACGCCACGCTCGTGTTCGTCATGGACATCGTGAAGGCCACCGTCGTTCCCCTCTCCGCGAAGGGCACCGATGTCGCGCAGGACAACATCGACCTCCCGAAGGTGGGCACCAACACCGACGGCAAGGCCCCCTCGGTGACCTTCCCCAAGAAGGCCGACCCGCCGAAGAAGCTCGTCTCGAACTACGTGATCGAGGGCACGGGCCCGGTGCTCACGGCGAAGGACACCATCGTCGTGAAGTACCAGGCCTTCCTCTGGGCCGGCGGCAAGAAGTTCGACAGCACCTACGACGCGGGCAGGACCCAGACCTTCCCGCTGGCGCAGGTCACGCTCAAGGGCCTCAAGGACGGCATCATCGGCAAGAAGGTCGGCAGCCGTGTGCTGCTGGTCATCCCGCCGGACCAGGCCTTCGGTGCCAAGGAGCAGCAGGGCATCCCCAAGAACTCGACTCTTGTCTTCGCCATTGACCTTCTGACGAAGCCGTAAGGGCAAAGGTGCAAGACTGTCCTGGTTGCCCCGTTCATCATTAAGAGGAGCAGTTCAGTGAGCATCGAGAAGCCCGAGATCGACTTCCCGGGTGGCGAGCCGCCGGCCGACCTGGAGATCAAGGACATCTGGGAGGGCGACGGCCCGGTGGCCAAGGCGGGCGACACCGTCTCCGTCCACTACGTGGGCGTGGCCTTCTCCACCGGCGAGGAGTTCGACGCTTCCTGGAACCGCGGGGCCCCGCTCCAGTTCCAGCTCGGCGTCGGCCAGGTCATCTCCGGCTGGGACCAGGGCGTTCAGGGCATGAAGGTCGGCGGCCGCCGCCAGCTGATCATCCCCGCGCACCTCGCGTACGGCGACCGCGGCGCCGGTGGCGGCGCCATCGCCCCCGGCGAGACGCTGATCTTTGTCTGCGACCTGGTCGCAGTCTGATCACGTACTGACAGTAAGAGGGCCCATGCCGGTCGGCATGGGCCCTCGGCTTTGCCCCGACACCCCGGGGCGGTACGGTCAACGATCAGAAGCACTGTGAGGAAGGGCGTCGATGGCCATTGCCAAGGCCGAGCGGCTGATGAATCTGGCGCTGTGTCTGCTGGGCACCCGCCGCCCGCTCAGCAAGCGCGAACTGCGCGGGTCCATCGAGGCGTACCTTGAGGCCGGTTCGGACGACTCCTTCAACCGGATGTTCGAGCGCGACAAGGACGACTTGCGTGAACTCGGCCTGGTCATCGCGACGGTGGAGAATCTCGACGGCGAAACCGGCTATCTCGCCCGCCGTGACTCCAACCGGCTGCCCGCCATCACTCTCGACGCCGAAGAGGCGGCCGCACTCGGCCTCGCGGCCAAGGTCTGGCAGCAGGCGCGCCTCGCCGGAGCCGCAAGTGGCGCCCTGCAGAAGCTGCGCGCGGCGGGCATGCCCGAGGCCGAGGACTCCTACGAGACACAGCACAGCGCCCTCGAACCCCGAATTCCCGTCCACGAGGCCGCCTTTGAGCCGCTGATGCTCGCCTGCCGCGACCGCCGCCCCGTCGTCTTCGACTACCGCAAGGCGAATGCGGCGCGCCCCGAGCAGCGCCACGTCGAACCATGGACTCTCGAATGCTGGCGCGGGCACTGGTATCTGGCGGGCTGGGACCGCGACCGCGGCGCCGAACGGGTCTTCCGGCTCTCGCGCATCACCGGCCGCGTCCGCTCGCGCGCCGGCTCCTTCACCGCGCCCGTGCCCGATGTCGTCACCGTCCGGGAGACCGTGGAGACCTGGGCAGGGGAGAGCGCCACCCGCTCCGCGCGGATCCGGCTGCGCACCGGCAGCGGCTACCCCCTGCGCTCCAGGGCCCAGTCCATACGGGAACTGGGGGAGGGCTGGGACGAGTTGGAGATTCCGTACGGGCACGGGCTCGACGCCTGGCTTGTGGAGTTCGGCCCGGACGTCGTCGTAGTGGAGCCCGAAGATCTGCGGGCCGATGTGGTCGAGCGGCTGCGCGCCGTGGCCAAGGGCTGAGGGGGACGCGTACAACCATGGCCGCCAACGCCATTGACCAGACCCGGCGCATGCTCTCGCTGGTGACCTATCTGCGCGAGCGTCCCGGCGCGCGCGTCGGCGATGTCGCCCGCGCCTTCGGCATCACCGAGGACGAGCTGATCTCCGACCTCGACGTACTGCCCATGTGCGGAACCAGCTTCCGCGGTGGCGATCTGCTCGACATCGACACCGACGGTGACCGCATCTGGTGGCACAACCCCGACGATGTCGCCGAGCCGCTGCGGCTCGCGGCCGACGAGGCGACCGCGCTGCTGGTCGCCGCGCGCGCCGTGGCCACGCTGCCCGGCCTGCGCGAGGGCGACCGGCAGGCGCTGCTGCGCGCCACGGCCAAGCTGGAGACCGCCGCGGGCGAGACGGCCGGGGCAAGCTCCCGGCTGTCGGTCACCTTCGAGTCCGAGGGCGGCGTGTTCGCCGAGGTCGACCGGGCGATCTCGGAGCGGCGCCGGCTGTGGCTCAAGTACTACTCGCCCGCGCGCGACGAACTCACCGAGCGCGAGGTCGACCCGATCAGGCTCTTCGCCGTGGGACACACGTATATGGAGGCATGGTGCCGTCTCTCCGAGGCGCGCCGGACCTTCCGTCTCGACCGGGTGGCGGAGATCAGGCTGCTCGACGCCCCCGCGGCGCCGCCCGAGATCGAACTGCGTGATCTTTCGGAGGGGCTGGTCCAGCCGTCCGCCGACGATCCCGAGGTGGTGGTCGAGGTCGGCCCCGGCGGGCGCTGGGTCGCTGAGTACTACCCGCACGACAGCGCGGAGGAGCTGCCCGACGGAGGGCTGCGCATCACGCTGCGTACGCCTGCGCCCACCTCGCTGCGACGGCTCGCCCTGCGGCTGGGGCAGGACGGGCGGATCGTCTCGCCGCAGGACCTGGCGGACAGCGCCCGGCTCGCGGCGCGCCAAGCGCTCGAGGCCTACGACGGCCAGGAATAAGGAGATCGGCGCCGGATGTCTCTGATGTCTTCCATCCCCGCCCAGGTGGGCACGGTTCTCTTCAAGGCAGCGTGTCCCGAGTGCCGGGCGCGCTTCGAGCTGGCGGCGGGGGCGCTGCGACTGGCCATCGGTGCCAGCCGTCGCACCACCTTCTACTCCTTCACCTGCCCCGAGTGCGAGACCGCCGTACGCAAGCCGGCCGGTGAGCGCATCATCGAACTCCTCACCGGTGGCGGAGTGCGGACGCTGCGCCTGCACTCCACGGTCTAGAACGGTCTAGGCTCTGCGCATGTTCTGGCCCATGCTCGCCATCGCCCTCGGATTCCTTGGGATCGCCCTGCTCGGGATCCTCGGTATCCGGGTCTTCGTCGAGGCCCAGCGACTGGGCCGGGAGGTGGCCCGCACCACCGAGCGGATCAACCGTGCGGCGGAGGATCTGGAGCACGCGGCGACCGATCTGGCCCGTACCGGAGAGGCCCTGCGCTAGAGAGGGCGCACCCTGACCTGAGGGTGACGCTGGCGGTACGCTGAAGTCGGCGGCAACTGGCTATGAGGCGCCAGCCGCAGCACGGGTGTACGCACGGGGATTGCCCTGCGTTTACCCGTGAGAGTTACGATCGCAGCTGGTCGATGCCAGGACACATGTCCACCACGATCAGCAGCTCAGCCGCATGCCGCCTCGGTGAGAAGGTAGACACTCGTTATGTTCCGACAGATCGGCCCCCTCGAGATCACGATCATCGCTCTCCTCATCCTGCTGCTCTTCGGTGCCAAGAAGCTTCCGGACATGGCTCGTTCGTTGGGCAAGTCCGCGAGGATCCTCAAGAGCGAGGCCAAGGCAATGAAGTCGGAGAGCCAGCCGGAGGCCACGCCGGCCGACCCGCCGCAGGACCCGGCCCAGGGTCAGGCCGCCCCTCGAACGATTCAGGCATCGCCCGGTGACGTGACGAGTGCTCGTCCCGTGAGCGAGCCCACCGACACCACCCCCCAGCGCTGACCCAAGGCCGCGAACGCGGCCTGCCGCACGAGATGAGGACGTGGGTTGCTCAAGCCCGCCCGTTCTAAACAGAAGGAGAAGGACCCCGAGGGGCGGATGCCGCTCGCGGACCATCTGCGTGAGCTGCGCAACCGGCTTGCGAAGGCGATGTTGGCGATCACCATCGCGTCCGTCGTCGCCGCGTTCTACAGCCAGGAGCTGATGGACCTTCTCTCCTCACCGGTCCCCGCCTGTGAGAAGGGGGTGCTGGAGACTGGCGGCAAGTGCGCCACGATCGCCTACAACGACCTGCTGTCGCCGTTCACGACCACCGTGAAGGTCGTGTTGATGGCCGGCATCATCGTTTCCTGCCCCGTCTGGCTCTACCAGCTGTGGGCCTTCGTGGCTCCTGGCCTGCACAAGAGCGAGAAGAAGTACACATACCTCTTCGCCGCCGCCGCCGTCCCACTCTTCGCGGCCGGCGCCTGGCTCGCGTTCATGATCATGCCGGTCAGCATGAAGGTGCTGCTGAGCATCACCCCTGACACGGCGGCGAACTTCCTCGAGGTCGACAAGATCCTCGACTTCTCGGTCCGGATGGTCCTGATCTTCGGGTTCTCGTTCGAGCTGCCCCTGCTGCTGATCATGCTGAACGCGGCCGGAGTCGTCACCGGACGGCGGATGATCAGCTGGTGGCGGGGTGTCGTCATGGGCATCTTCGTCTTCGGAGCGGTCGCCACCCCGTCGACCGACCCCCTCGGAATGGTGGCGCTGGCAGGACCGATCATCGTCCTCTACTTCATCGCGGTCGGTATCTCCTTGCTCAACGACAGGCGGCGCCGGCGCAACGATCCCGATGCCGAACTGGATGACGACGAGGCGTCCGACCTCGACCTCACCCCCGGGGACATCGGCGAGATCGAGTCCGTACGGGCGAGCCATACCCTGCCCCAGCAGGCGGACGGCAGCCGGTCGGAGCGGCTGAACGGGTACGACGACATCACCTGAGACGCGAACAGCGCGAGGGGCCGGGGATCCTCCACTGTATCCATCCGGCCCCCTTCGTACGGTCCGTGGAGTCCCCTCGCGGGGGCGACCGGCGCCATCACCGCGGGCCGCGGGCGGGGCGGCAGATGTGCCGGTGGTCGGCGACTGTACGCGTACGACTCTGCTCAGGGAGTTGCCCCAGGTCTGCGGCGGAACGCACGGGCGGGTGCTCTCTCCGTTGCTTGCCCGGTCAATTAAAGATCGCCTCACTGTCAGAGGCGGCGGGTAGGCTCGTGAGCAAGATGACCGAGGACCTCTCTCCCGCCGAGCGCTACGCCGCCGCCCGCATCCGCGCTGTCGAGGAAGCCACTGCGCTGGCCCCCTTCCGCGCGCTGTACGACTTCGAGCTGGACCCTTTCCAGATCGAAGCCTGTCAGACCCTGGAGGCGGGCAAGGGCGTGCTCGTCGCCGCGCCCACCGGCTCGGGCAAGACCATCGTCGGCGAATTCGCCGTCCATCTGGCCCTTCAGCAGGGCCGCAAGTGCTTCTACACCACGCCCATCAAGGCCCTGTCCAACCAGAAGTACGCCGACCTGGCCAAGCGTTACGGCTCGGAGAAGGTCGGCCTGCTCACCGGCGACAACAGCGTCAACTCCGAAGCGCCCGTGGTCGTGATGACCACCGAGGTGCTCCGCAACATGCTGTACGCGGGCTCGCAGTCGCTGCTCGGACTCGGCTATGTGGTCATGGACGAGGTGCACTACCTGTCCGACCGTTTCCGCGGGGCCGTGTGGGAGGAAGTGATCATTCACCTCCCCGAGTCGGTGACGCTGGTGTCCCTCTCGGCGACCGTGTCCAATGCCGAGGAGTTCGGCGACTGGCTGGACACCGTCCGCGGCGACACCGAGGTCATCGTCTCCGAGGAACGGCCCGTGCCGCTGTGGCAGCACGTCATGGCCGGCCGACGGATGTACGACCTCTTCGAGGAGGAGACCGACCACGGCGGCCGCGGCCCCGGCCGGCGCGAGGTCAACCCCGAACTCGCCCGTCTGGCACGGATGGAGAACCAGCGCACCTACAACCCCAAGGACCGCCGCCGCGGAAAGATGGTGCGTGAGGCGGACCGGGAGCGTGAGCGGCGTCAGCGCAGCCGGATCTGGACACCGGGACGGCCGGAGGTCATCGAGCGGCTGGACGCGGAAGGGCTGCTGCCCGCGATCACCTTCATCTTCAGCCGCGCCGCATGCGAAGCCGCCGTACAGCAGTGCCTCTATGCGGGACTGCGGCTGAACAACGACGAGGCGCGTGCGAGGGTGCGCGAAATCGTCGAGGAGCGGACCTCCGCCATTCCGTCCGAGGACCTTCATGTCCTTGGCTATTACGAGTGGTTGGAAGGACTCGAGCGGGGCATCGCCGCGCACCACGCGGGCATGCTGCCGACCTTCAAGGAGGTCGTCGAGGAGCTGTTCGTCCGCGGTCTGGTGAAGGCCGTCTTCGCCACTGAGACCCTGGCGCTCGGCATCAACATGCCGGCCCGCTCCGTGGTGTTGGAGAAGCTCGTCAAGTGGAACGGCGAGCAGCACGCCGACATCACCCCCGGTGAGTACACCCAGCTCACCGGACGCGCCGGTCGGCGCGGTATCGACGTCGAGGGCCATGCGGTCGTGCTGTGGCAGCGCGGCCTGGATCCCGTCGGGCTCGCCGGACTCGCGGGGACCCGCACCTACCCCCTGCGCTCCAGCTTCAAGCCCTCGTACAACATGGCCGTCAATCTTGTGCAGCAGTTCGGGCGGCACCGCTCGCGCGAGCTGCTCGAAACGTCGTTCGCGCAGTTCCAGGCGGACAAGTCCGTCGTCGGCATCTCCCGCCAGGTGCAGAAGAACGAAGAGGGACTTGAGGGCTACCGCCAGGGAATGACCTGCCACTTGGGGGACTTCGAGGAGTACGCGCGGCTGCGCCGCGACCTCAAGGACCGCGAGACGGAACTGGCCAAGCAGGGCGCGGCCCAGCGCCGGGCCGCGGCCGCCACGTCGCTGGAGAAGCTGAAGCCGGGCGACGTCATCCATGTCCCCACAGGCAAGTTCGCGGGGCTCGCGCTCGTCCTCGACCCGGGGATCCCGGCGGGACGCAGCAACGGCCACCGGGGATTCGAGCACCACGACGGCCCCCGTCCGCTGGTGCTCACCGCCGAACGGCAGGTCAAGCGGCTGGCGTCGATGGACTTCCCGGTGCCGGTGGAGCCGCTGGAGCGGATGCGGATCCCGAAGTCCTTCAACCCGCGCTCGCCGCAGTCGCGCCGCGACCTGGCATCCGCGCTGCGGACGAAGGCCGGGCACATAGAGCCCGAGCGGCACCGCAGGCACCGGGCCGCCGCGGCGGACGACCGTGAGATCGCACGGCTGCGGACGGAGTTGCGGGCACATCCGTGCCACGGCTGCGACGAGCGCGAGGATCATGCGCGCTGGGCCGAGCGGTACCACCGGCTCCAGCGTGACACCCGCCAGCTGGAGCGTCGTATCGACGGCCGGACGAACACCATCGCCCGCACCTTCGACCGGATCGTGGCGTTGCTGACCGAGCTGGACTATCTGCGCGCCGACGAGGTCACCGAGCACGGCAAGCGGCTCGCCCGGCTGTACGGGGAGCTGGATCTGCTGGCGAGCGAGTGCCTGCGCGACGGCGTGTGGGAGGGCCTCAACCCGGCCGAACTGGCCGCGTGTGTCTCGGCGTTGGTCTATGAGGCGCGTCAGTCGGACGACGCCGTCGCACCGAAGGTCCCGGCGGGGAGGGCCAAGGCCGCGCTCGGCGAGATGGTCCACATCTGGGGCCGGCTCGACGCGCTGGAGGAAGAGTTCAAGATCAACCAGGCGGAGGGTGTCGGGCAGCGCGAGCCGGATCTCGGCTTCGCCTGGGCCGCGCACCAGTGGGCCTCGGACCGGACGCTGGACGAGGTGCTGCGCGAGGCGGAGATGCCCGCGGGTGACTTCGTACGGTGGACGAAGCAGGTCATTGACGTGCTCGGGCAGATCGCGGCCGCGGCGCCGCGCGAGGGCAGTACGGTGGCGAAGAACGCGCGCAAGGCGGTCGACGCGCTGCTGCGGGGAGTCGTGGCGTACAGCTCGGTCGGCTGAGCGGGACAACAGCCCGTCGGCCCCGTAGCGACAGCGCGTCGGCCCCGCTCACCGCCTTCGGGCGGCGAACGGGGCCGACGCGCGTATCCGGCGGCGACACGGGGCCGTCGGCGCCCGGTCAGGCTCCCCAGAACGCGTCCTCTTCGTCGATGTCCTCGGTGCACCCGTCGATGTCGGTGATCTTGCCGCCGACGATCGTGAAGAAGAGTCCCTGGCGGATCTCGATGCCACGGTCGCCCCGGTCGGCCCGGGCCAGGTGGAGTGACATGGCGTGCCCGCGCCCGTCGGCGAGCACTGCTTCGAGTTCGACCTGCATGGAGCCGTTGGTCTCCTCGCCCAGGCGGCGGTACATCGCGAGAACCGCGTCGCGGCCCTTGTGGTGCCCGGAGAGGATGTTGTTTCCGGGCACATGGTGGACGACGTCCGCCGTCATCAGAGAGCCGAGTGTCTTCATGTCACCCGCTCCGAACGCTGCGTAACCCCGGCGTACCAGGGCGCTGTCCGGATGCTCAGCCATAGCGAATCACACCTTCCGTCCCTATAACTTCCCCTTTGCTCCATGTTCCGCCGGGTCTGGAGGGCTGTCCACGCAGGGGGTTGCCGTCTGCGGAGGGCGAGCACGACGGTGAGCGCGCCGCGGCCTTCCAGGCCCTGCCCTCCCAGATCTCGGCCTCGATCCACCAGCCGCTCTTGTTCACCGGTGGGCGGCCAGGGGGCGTGCCGGGTGTGTGCGACGATCGGGCCCATGAGCACCACCACTGGACGACGGGTCGGCAGGCCGCGCGCGACGCAGCGGCCGGACAGCGGGATGTCCGCACGAGACGAACTCCTGCTGGCTGCCGCCGAGTTGTTCACAAAGCGCGGATACGCGGCGACGACGACGCGGGCGGTCGCCGAGAGCGCGGGCATGCGGCAGGCGACGATGTACCACTACTTCACCGGCAAGGAAGACCTGCTGGCGGAGCTCCTCGAGTCGACGGTCACGCCCTCCCTGACCCTCGCGCGCCGGCTGCTCGCGGACGACGGGCGCCGGGCGGAGGACCGGCTGTGGGAGCTGTGCCGATCGGACGTGGAACTGCTGTGCCAGGGCCCGCACAACCTCGGCGCGCTGTACCTGCTGCCGGAGGTGCAGGGCGAACGCTTCCAGCGCTTCCACGGCGTACGGGCGGACCTGAAGGCGGCGTACGGGCAACTGCTGGCGGCGACGGGGGCGGGTTCGCAACTCTCACGCCTGGAGCGCGCCCTGCGCACGGACGTGGTGTTCGGCCTGATCGAGGGCGTCATCCTGATCCACAGGGGCGCGCCGGGCCGAGCGGTGTCGGGCCTGGCCGGCGCCATGGCGGACGCGGCGCTTCGGATAGTCGGGGCGGAGCGGGCGGAGCGGGCGGCCGCCAGGCCATAGGCCGGGGCCGCCATCGCCACCGGCCGTCAGGGGCCGGGCCGACCGTCAATCAGCAGGCCGCGAAAGAACCGTCCGGAGCACCAATCCGGGGCCGCCCCCGCGCCGAATGCCCACTGAGGACGGCGCCACCGTCGCCATGTCCAGTGGAGTCCGGCTCCCCAGGAGGGTGTGAATTGAGCGTGTCCCTGTCCCCGGCATCCTGGTCCCAGGCCCGGCGCACCGCGCCCGTCGACGCACGCCGTTGGCCCGATGTGGCAAGCCCACCCCGGTGCTCCCGACTGCGCACGGCCACCGCGGGACGACGGGTGCGGCACGCGCTCGGCACGCTTCCGCTACAGGTGCGCCTGGGACGCGGCGACACGCTCGGCCGCGGCGGACCCCTGATGGAGGTGCGCGATCCGGCCGCCTTCGTCCGCAGGATCGGCTCCGTCGGCTCCGTCGGCTTCGGCGAGTCGTACATGGCGGGTGAGTGGGAGTCCCGCGATCTCGTCGGCGTGCTGAGCGTGCTCGCCGAGCACGAGGCCGCCCTCGTTCCCGGGCCGGTCCGGCGGGCGCGCGAAGCACGTGCGCCACACCCGTCCGACGGGCGCCCGCGACCGTACCCCTCCGGCGAGCTGTCAGCGCTCTTCCTCGACGAGACGCTGACGTACTCCTCCGCGCTCTTCCGGGGCTTCCCGGCCGAGCAGCATCTGCTCGCGGCGGCACAGCACCGCAAGACCGACCGGCTGCTCGACCTCGCCCGGGTCGGCCAGGGCACCCAGCTCCTCGAACTCGGCACCGGATCGGGTGAGTCGGCCATCAGGGCGGCGCAGCGCGGCGCGCGGGTGCTGGCGGTCGCCCAGTCGTCCGAGCAGCAGGACCTCGCACAGCAGCGCATCCGTGACGCGGGCTACGAGGGTCGCGTGACCGTCCTGCTGCGCGACTTCCGCAGGGTGCTCGGCCGGTTCGACGCGATCGTCAGCGTGGAGATGATCGAGACCGTCGGGGAGGAGCGCTGGGCGGAGTACTTCATGACGCTCGACCGAGTGCTCGCGCCGGGCGGACGCGTAGCCCTGCAGACGAGTACCGCGCCGCACAGCCGGCTGCTTGCCTCGCGTGGCACCCGCACCTGGTCCCAGAAGTACATACAGCCCGGGCCGCTGCCGTCGACCGAGGCGATCGAGCACATCGTCACCCGCCGCACCGGGCTGAGCCTCGCCGGACGGGACAGCTTCGGCCCGCACTACGCCGAGACGCTGCGGCTGTGGCGCGAACGCTTCACGCACCATGCCGACCGTGCCGAGGCCCTCGGCTTCGACGAGACCTTCCGCCGGATGTGGACCTTCCATCTCGCCGACGCGGAGGCGGGCTTCCGGTCCGGGAGGCTGGATGTCCAGCAACTGCTGCTGACCAAGCAGGAGTTGTCCGAATAGGCCGAGGATCAGCCGGGTGAGCGGCGAAGGCCGCGAGCCCGCTCGAACCGTGCCCGCCCCTCCGCATGGTCCACCAGCGGATCCGGGTAGTCCAGCCGGGCCCGCCGGAGCCCGTCCAGTTTCCACGGCTCGTGGACGACGGGCCCGGCCAGCTCCGCGAGCTCCGGCACCCAGCGCCGGACATAGTCGCCGTCCGGGTCGCAGCGCTTCGCCTGCGCGGACGGATTGAGGACACGATTTGGGCGGGTGTCGGTCCCGGTGCCCGCTGCCCACTGCCAGTTGAGCTGGTTGTTGGCGATGTCCCCGTCCACCAGGAGCTCCAGGAAGTGACGGGCGCCGACGCGCCAGTCCACGTACAGCGTCTTGGTGAGATAGCTCGCCGCCAGCAGCCGCGCCCGGTTGTGCATCCAGCCCTCGTGCAGCAGCTGCCGCATCGCAGCGTCCACGATCGGGCAGCCCGTGCGGCCCTCCTTCCAGGCGGCGATCTCCTTCTCGTCGCCGCGCCACTGGTCGTCGCGTCCGCGATAGTCGGCGCGGGAAGCGTCCGGCCGTGCGGCGAGGACCTGATGGTTGAAGTCCCGCCAGGCCAGCTGCCGTACGAACGCGTCCGCGCCCGGACCGCCCCTGGCGCGGGCCCGTTGCACGACCTCGGTGGCCGACAGCGTGCCGAAGTGGAGGTGCGGGGACAGCCGGGAGGTGGCATCGCCCGGCAGGTCGTTGTGCCGCCTGTCGTACGCCGCGATGCCGTGGCTCTCGTCTGCGAGCCAGGTCCGCAGCCGCCGTCTTGCCTCCGTCTCTCCGCCGAGCGCCAGTCCCGGCGACACCTCGCCGACAGCGGTGCGCCGGGGCATGGGGTGGCCCGCGAGTTCGGGAACCGGCACGGCGCGCGGAGCGGGCAGCGTCCCTCGCGGTCCGATGTCCTGCCACCTGCGGAAGTACGGCGTGAACACCCGGAAGTGATTGCTCTCGGCCGGTGTCACCCGCCCCGGCGGCACTGCGGTCACCACCCCGTCGTGGACATGCAGGGCGCACCGGAGCGCGCCCAGCCCTTCCCGCAACCGCTCCTCCCGGCGCAGCGCGTACGCGCTGACGCCGCCCGCGACATGCACCGAACGGGCGCCGCTCTCGGTGACCACCCGGCAGACCTGCTCGGTGACATCGCCGGTACGGATCACCAGCCGGCCGCCGCGCTCGCGCAGCCCGGCGTCCAGCGCGTGCAGGCAGTCGGCCAGAAACGCCCGCCGGTTGGGCGCGTCGAAGCCCGCCTTCCGTATCCCCCTGTCCAGTACGAACAGCGGCACGATCTCGTCGGCCTCGCGCAGCGCGGCGCTCAGCGCCGGCTGGTCGTGAAGTCGCAGATCGGAGGTGAAGAGCATGACCGCTACGCTCATGCGGCGACCTTCCTCGGACAGGGCGTCAGGCAGACATCGGACGAGGCATCACGTCGGGAACTGCACCAGGGCCAGCGGATCGGTCGTCGGCTGGGGCGAGCCACCGGCCGGTTCGACCGTGATCCCCAGGCCCGACGCGGAGTCCACCGGCCCGTCCATCAGTACCGCGTTGCTGGTGGCGGCCGGGTCCATCAGACCGGCCGAGCGCATCTTCCCTCCGTCGGAGAACCAGAGTTGGTAGACCTTGCCCTGCGGCGGCCTGGGCAGCCCCGAGGTCAGGAAAGCCGCCTTGTTCTCGCTCTGCGAGACCACGACCGTGCCGCGTGCCCCGCCCGTGAGCTTCGCGCTGCTCACCCGGGCGTCGGGCGCGGCGAGCACCGAAGCCAGCTCCGCGGTCCGCTGCTCTGCGCGCCGTGCCTCCTGGCGGGCGTCCTGGGCCTCCTGGTACTGCCAGAACGAGACACCGCCGAACGCGGCGGCCGCGGCCAGACAGGCGGCCAGGACGAAGCGCGACATCTTCCGGCTGCGGTGGGCGCCACCGGAGCGGCCCTGCCGCACGACCCGGGGCGGATCCTGGCGCTCGGCGGCGATCCGCCGCAGCACCTGCTGCTTCAGTGCGGGCGGCGGCGTGATGGCCACCGCGAGGCCCAGCTTGCCGACGGTGGCGGCCAGTTCACGCACCTCCTGGGCACAGGCAGGACACACCAGCAAGTGCCGCTCGAACTCGGCACGCTCTTCGGGCGACAGCGCGTGCAGCACATAGGCGCCCGTCAGCGTGTGCAGATCAGCGGTGGTCATGCGCTCACCCCCAGGCAGTCGCGCAGCCGGATGAGCCCGTCACGCAGTCGTGTCTTGACCGTGCCGAGCGGCACGGCCAGCAGTTCGGCCACTTCGCGGTAGGCCAGCCCGCGGTAGTACGCCAGCGTCACCGACTGCCGTTGCAGCTCGGTGAGGGTGCGCAGACAGCGCCGTACCTGTTCGCGCTCAAGCCGGGCCTCGACCTGTTCGGTGACCTCGTCGTAGGCGGGCGTCTGGTCCAGCAGCGCCGCCCTGCGCTCCCGGTCGGTGGCTGCCTGGGCCGAGCGGACCCGGTCCACGGCCCGTCTGTGCGCGAGTGTCAGGATCCAGGTCATCGCCGATCCGCGGGACGGCTGGAAACGCGCCGCGCTGCGCCAGACCTCGATCAGCACTTCCTGGGTCACCTCCTCGGACTGGGCCGGGTCGCGCAACACGGCGCGCACCAGCCCCAGGACCGGACCGCAAACAGCGTCGTACAGGCGGGAGAAGGCCTGCTGGTCGCCGCGGGCGACCAGTCCGAGCAGCTGTTGCAGATCGGGTCCCGCCGGGGCGGATCCGCCGATGTGTACGGCTTCTTTCACGCGGCTTTCCTCCACTGTGCGGGCATGTAGTCCGGACAGGATTTCATCAGGCATTCGGAGCCTGTGGGGCGGTGGATTGGTCGAGATGCGCAGATGGTTGCACGCATGGCCCGGGAAGCCCTTGCAAGTTCGCGATATGTCGTGGTTGACGAGTGTGACTCGCGATATGTTCGTCCACGAGTATTCGTGGCCGAGGTGATCGGAATGGCGGCCAAGCGGCGCAGGCCCGGCAACCCGCTGGCACTCGTGGCGGTGTATCTGGAACTGCGGGCGGAGGGGAACCGGACGCATCTCACCGGGGCACTCGCGCCGCTGCCGGGCATCCGAGTCCTCGTGGAAGGCCGCCGCGTCAGTGTCCGCGCAGACGACGGAGCCGCCGCCGTGCCCGTACTGCTCGGCGTCCTGGAGCGGGCGGGATCCGCCGTCGCCGCGGCGACCGTCGCCCGGCCCTCGCTCGACGACGTCTGTCTGCGGTACGCGGGGCGCCGCTTCGCAGAAGCCGAGTCGGAGTCCTCGGCGCAGCCGGCCGACACCCGGGAGGAGTCCGCCTTCGCCGCCGCTGGAGGCACCCGATGAGCACCACCAGAAGTCCGTCCAGCAACCCCTCCACTGCTGGAACGTGCCCTAGTACGACGCCGGTTGTACGACCCGGTCCCCGGCTCCTGTCGCGGACCGGGCCTTCGCCGCGCGCAGCGCCAGGAAGATCAGCAGTCCGATCGGTGAGAGCAGGATCGTCAGTACCAGGAGCGGGCCCATTACCAGCGGGTGGATCCCCAGCCGGCGCGCCTGGAGGAACATCCACTGGCCCAGCAGCAGATCCCAGGCGATGACCTGAGCCCAAAGGGCTCCCGCGCCGTTCGCGAGGGCTGCCAGATCCCGGAATCCGTCGAGGGACGGGCTGCTCACGGCCGCCCACAGTTCGGGGAAGACGGGAATTGCCATGGTCAGGTAGACCGCCAGGATCGGGAGGACGGTCAGCGGCGATGCGGCGATCCTCGCCGTGGGACGCCAGTTGGGGACGAAGATCATCAGCAGCCATAGGGGGGCGGCCAGACAGAAGGTCAGGTCGAAGAGAAATCCGGTCATGTCACGAGCTCCTTGTGAGTGTTGTCTGCCGTACGGGACAGGGGCGTTGTGCGCAGTGCGAGGAGTGATCCGGCCACCGCGGCGAGGAGGATCGCGGCTGCGGCGGCGAGCGTCTCGCCATCCGGGTGGATCAGGGCCTGGCCGCGAAGCGCCTGCCAGGTGACCAGGGCGACCACCGCGGCGTACGCCCCGCCGGCCACGAGCACCAGCCGCAGGCGTACGCGCTCGTCCCGAAGCCGGGCGAAGTGCGGCGCCAGAGAGATGAGAGCGAGCAGGAACAGGGGGATGAGCTGAAGGGCGTGCATCCCGACGAAGTGCGGGATGCGCAGATCACCGCCGGTCGTCGACCAGCCTGTGATCGGCATGGAGGGGCCGCCCTCCGGAACGCCGACGTTGTGGGAACCGATGACCTTGGCGAGTTCGCCTTCCGCGCGCTGTTGTGCGGTGGGACGCGTCATCAGGTTGCCGAGTCCTGCGCCCACCACGGCGATGGCCGCGCCGAGCCGCATGGCCCAGGCGGCCGGACGGTCGGCGAGGGGTGAGCGGAAGAGCAGGAACGCGATCACCATCGAGCTCACCCAGAGCGTGATGGTGGTGGCGCCCATGATGTTGAACAGGAGGGTGTCGAAGGCGGTTGCGTAGTTGAAATGGCTGCGTTTGCCGCGGATCACCTGACCGGTGATGATCACCATCTCGATGGTCCCGGCCAGGGCGACGACCGTTCCGGCCCACCAGCCCACCCGTCGGCCGCGGGTGGCCATCGACAGCATCCAGGCCAGCGCCGGCGCGTAGATCATCAGCGAGATCGAGAACTTGAAGGGCTTGAACCAGATCGGCGAGCCGACCAGGATCCGGTCGTCGACGATCATGCCGATGCCCGACACGACCGTCAGTACGGCCATCGACGCGGCGAAGACCATGAGCGGCCGGTGCCAGGAACGCCATGAAGGCATGCGGATCTCCCTCCGTCGAACAGAATGGATAGTGACGCCATCTGCTATCCGGTAGTGAGACTATCTAGGATGGGGTGTCGCGTGGCAAGGGCGGAAGGATGAACGGGCAGTGCGCATTGGCGAGTTGAGTCGCAGAACTGGCGTTCCGGTACCGACGATCAAGTACTACATACGCGAAGGTCTGCTGCCCGCAGGGCAGTTGACCAGCCCCAATCAGGCGAGCTACGACGAAGCGCACGAACGCAGGCTTCGGCTGATCCGCGCGCTCCTGGATGTAGGAGGGCTGAAAGTCGCGGCCATTGCCGAGGTCCTCACGGCCGTGGACAACCCCGGCACGTCGGTTCACAAGGTGCTGGGCGTGGCGACCGACCTCATCGTCCCGAGATACGCGGGCGGGGAGCCTGACGCGGCACTGGAGGCGGCCCGCAAGGAGGTTCGCGACCTGATTGCCCGGCGCGGCTGGCTGGCGGACGACTGTTCTCCCGCCGGCGAGGCGCTCGCCGTGGCGCTGGCTGCTCTGAACAGGGCCGGCCACGGCGCCTTCGCCGAGGTCCTGGACGCCTACGCGGACGCCGCCGAGCAGATTGCCCGGGCCGACCTCGCCTATGTCGCCCGGCTCGCCGGCCTGGACGACCTGGTGGAGAGCGCGGTCGTCGGCACCGTGCTCGGGGACAGCCTGATCGCCTCACTGCGCAGGCTCGCTCAGGCGGACGGCTCGGCTCGCGTGTACGAGGACGACGAGCCGGGGGCGGAAGGCGAGGACTCCGGCGACAAGACCCAGGCGGACGGCGAGGCCACGGAGGACGGCGAGGCCCGGGCGGACTTCAGGGCCCACGGCGGACTCAAGTCCCGGGCGGGCCGCGGGACTTCCGCCCACGACAAGACCCCCGGCTGAAGCAGCCGAGGGTCCGTGAGGCGGCGGGTGTCAGGCCGCCCGGTCCTGCTCGCGCTCCACCTGCTCGTTCCACTCGCGCTTGACCGCGCGCCATGCCTCGTCGCTCTGGCCGAGCCGCCAGTAGCCCGAAATGGACAACATCTCGCGCGGGATCTGCCGGTCCAGGCGCAGATGGCGGCGCAACTCCTTCACGAATGCCGCCTCGCCGTGGACGAACGCGCAGACGTCGCCCCCGGGGAAGTCCAGCGTCTTCACCGCCGTGATCAGCGACTCGCCCGCCGGGGCGGTGCCGCGGTGCACCCAGGTGATTTCGACACCGTCCGGAGTGACGATCTTCTGCTCCTCCTCCGGGCCGGCGACCTCGACGAGGGCGTGGACGACCGCGCCCGACGGCATCCGCTCCAGGGCCACGGCGATCGCGGGCAGCGCGGACTCGTCGCCCACCAGCAGATGCCAGTCGGCCTCCGGCGCCGGGGCGTAGCCGCCGCCCGGGCCCGTGATGCGCATGATGTCGCCCACCTGCGCCCGCGCCGCCCAGGGACCGGCAAGGCCTTCGTCGCCGTGCACCACGAAGTCGATCGCGAGCTCGAGGAGGACCGGATCCCAGCTCCGTACGGTGTACGTGCGGTTGGCCGGCCACTGCTCGCGCGGGAACTCCTCACGGATGCGCTCGAGGTCGAACGGCTCCGGGTAGGTCACCCCGTCGGGCGCGAACAGCAGCTTGACGTAGTGATCGGTGTGGGCGCCGAGCGCGAAACCTGCCAGCCCCTCGCCGCCCAGGACGACGCGCACCATGTGCGGGGTGACGCGCTCGGTGCGCACCACCCGCGCTTCGTACGGCTTGGGTGCCCTGCGGGCGGGTCGTTCTGCCACGGCGGTCTCCCTGGGCTGGTGCGTGCTTAGGTTTGCCTAAGTTAACACCTCAGCCGTGCAGTGTGGACAGCAGACGCTGAAGCGCTCCACCCAGGCCCCAGCGCGCCGCGAGCTCATCGAGGGTGGCCGGATCACGCGGCTCGGCGGGCAGGGCCGGGTCGAAGTCGGGCAGCGGCACGTCCGAGGCGACCCGCACCACCGTGGGCGCGACCGCGACATAGTCCCTGGCCTCGTCCAGCCGCTTGCGCTGCGCGGGCGTCAGCTTGGCGCGCGGATCGTCGACAGCGGCCATGATCCCGGCCAGATCGCCGAAGGCGTCCAGCAGCTTGGCCGCGGTCTTCTCGCCGATCCCGGGCACGCCGGGCAGCCCGTCGCTCGGGTCGCCCCGCAGCAGCGCGAGATCGACATAGCCCGGGCCGTCCACGCCGTACTTCTCGCGAAGCCACGCCTCGTCCGTCACCTGAAGTGTGCCGACGCCCTTCAACGGATACAGCACCCGCCTGTGGCGCGTGTCGTCCACCAGCTGGAAGAGGTCCCGGTCGCCGGTGACGATGTCCACCGGCCCGGTGGCCCGCCCGGTGAGGGTGCCGATGACGTCGTCCGCCTCATAGCCGTCGGCTCCCACCCGGGCGATGCCCAGCGCGTCGAGGACATCCTCGATCACCGGGACCTGGGGGGAGAGGGTGTCCGGGATCTCCTCCGCGTCGGGGCCCGTCTCCGTCTCGACGGCGACGCGATGCGCCTTGTACGAGGGGATCAGCTCCACCCGCCAGTGCGGCCGCCAGTCGTTGTCCCAGCAGGCCACCAGGTCGTCGGGGCGATGGTCCTGGACCAGCCGCGCGATGAAGTCGAGCAGCCCGCGCACGGCGTTGACCGGGGTGCCGTCGGGGGCCCGGACCGAGTCGGGGACGCCGAAGTAGGCGCGGAAGTACAGGGAAGCGGTGTCGAGGAGCATCAGGCGTCGCGTCACAATCCTGATGATGCCGCACGGCACCGACAGCCACTGTGTCCCGGGGGCCGCGGCCGCTAGCTCGAGGATTTCATGAGCCGTGGTGGAGCGTTCGAGCGCGGACGAGATCGGTCCGCAGTAGCCTGCAGTACGCACAAGGGGTGGTCCTCGCCGGTGGCGGGGGGCCACCCCTTCGGGCTGTCCCTCCGGCGGCGACCCCGCGTGCACCCGTGCGCAGGGGCTTGCGCGGGAAACCGGAGCCGGAAGCTGCGTAAGGTGAAGAACGGAGAGGGCCATGGGAAGGGGAGCCCGGCAGATGGACGCGAAGGACGCGAAGGACCCGAAGGAGACCGAACCCCTTCGGGTGGGCGCCGCTGTGCGCCGGCGCCGCCGCGCCCTGGATCTCACGCTCGCCGCAGTCGCGGAGCGCAGCGGCCTCTCCGTGCCCTTCCTCAGCCAGATCGAGAATGAGCGGGCCCGCCCCAGCACCCGCTCGCTCCAGCGGGTCGCCGACGCCCTGGAGACGACGACCGCACGGCTGCTCGCCGCCTCCGACGCCGCCCGCACCATCAAGGTGGTGCGCGCCCCGCACGGTGGTGAGCTGCCGCCGACCCCGATGACCCGTCGGCTGGTACGGGGGCAGCATCAGCTGCAGGCCCTCGAATTCACCGGGGAGCAGGACGCCGGGCGCGAGTTCGAGCACCGCAACGACGAGCTGATGTATGTCGCCGACGGCGCGGTGGAGGTCGAGGCGGAAGGCCGCGCCTACCGCCTTGTACGGGGCGACACGCTCTTCCTCTCCGGAGGCGTACGGCACCGGTGGCGCGCGACCGCACCCGACACCCGGATCATCGTCGTCACGGTCTCCGACCACATCGCGACGCCGGAGCAGTAGGAAGCCCTTATGCGCGTCGTCTCCCTGGTGCCCTCGCTGACCGAGGCCGTGGCCGTCAGCGCGCCCGGGCTGCTGGTGGGGGCCACGGACTGGTGCAGCCACCCCGCCGGGCTCGATGTCGTACGAATCGGAGGCACCAAGAACCCGGATGTGGCCGCGGTGATCCGGCTACGCCCCGATCTGGTGATCGCCAACGAGGAGGAGAACCGGGCGCCCGATCTGGCCGCGCTCAGGGCGGCGGGCCTGAAGGTGCTCGAAACAGAGATACGCGATCTGGACCAGGCATTCCGCGAACTGGAGCGGGTCCTGGTGACCGGGTGCGACCTGCCGCGGCCGCGCTGGCTGGACGAAGCGCGGGAGGCGTGGGCCGGCCTCGCGCCGCCGGGGGAGGTGCGGGCGGTCGTGCCCGTCTGGCGGCGGCCGTGGATGGTGCTCGGGCGCGACACCTTCGCCGGTGATCTGCTGGCCCGCCTCGGCGTCGGGAATGTGTACGCGGGACACGCCGAGCGGTATCCCCGTATCCCGCTGGACGAGTTGCGTGACTGCGGCGCCCAGTTGGCGGTCCTGCCGGACGAGCCGTACCGCTTCACGGCGGACGACGGGCCCGAGGCCTTTCCCTCGCTGCCGGCCGCGCTGGTCAGCGGCCGGCATCTCACCTGGTACGGGCCGTCACTGGCCGAGGCGCCGGCGGTTCTCGGTGCCGCGCTGAGGCGAGCGCACGGCTCGCTGTAGCCGCCTTTGTGCCTGCGGTCCGTCTGTGGTCCGTCTCCGGTCCGTCCGGATTCCGTCGGACGGCCCAGGGGCGTTCGTCACCACTCGCTGTAACCATGTGGTGGACATAGCGTGGCAGGCAAGCTGGTTTTGGACGTGAATCGAGGAGCTGAGATGGCAGTTCTGGTGCAGAACTACGGCGCGGGCTGGAACGAGGAGTTGTACCAGGCGACCTTCGACCGGGCGATCCCGGACCGTACGAAGCCTCCCGCCGGGCTCATCGCCCACCTCGCGGCGCCCGGCGAGAACGGTGGCTGGCAGGTAGTCGACGTATGGGAGTCGGAAGTCGCGTTCCGGCAGTTCATCGAAGCGGCGCTCATGCCGGTGGCACAGGAACTCGGAGCGCCGCCCTTCGACACGTCGGTGGTGGAGCTGTACAACTCTCTGATCCCGTAGCTACCTCTGCGCCGGCGGCGCGAGCAGCGCACCGCGCAACAGGCCGCGCAGCGTACGCGAGCCGGTCACCGCCCAGGCGGTGACCAGGAGGACGTACAGGCAGGCGGCGAGCCATTCGAGGGCCACCAGGCCGGTGTGGTGGGCGAGTCCCTCCGCGCCGGTCACGCAGGTGCCGACCGGGAAGGTGAAGGCCCACCAGCTCATCGTGAACGGCATGCCCTTCCGGGCCGCTCGCACCACCATCGCGGCGGCGAGTACCAGCCACATCAGAGCGAAGCCCAGCACCGGCACGCCGTAGATCACGGCGAAAGCGCCGAAGCCCTGGGCGTACTGAGCGCCGATCGCGGCCGGAGCCACGTCCCCGAGCTTGTTGACCGCCGTCGTGGACTGGCCGAGCGGGCCGAGCACCAGGAAGAGGGTGGGGGTGAGGGCGAGGGGCAGGGCGCCGTGCTGGATCAGCCGGGAGAAGACCACCGGCAGGATGATGAGCGTCGCCAGCAGGCTGATCCCGAACATCGCATAGCTCGCGAACAGCAGCGACTCGCGCCACTGTCCGGCGGGCAGGTGCGGCACGAGCAGCGGGCCGAGTGACGCGGAGACCATGGGCGGGACGACCGGCAGCAGCCAGACGGGTGAGGCGGTGGCGGGCGCGACGCGGCGGCGGACAACCATCAGATACGGGACGACGACGGCGGCGGCCAGCCCGATGAGCGTGCCCGCGCCGAACAGCGTCGCCGCCGTTGCCACCGCGGCTCTCTCACCGATCGCGTCGCGCCCCACGGTCAGGGTGCCGATGCCGACCGCCAGCAGTGCCATCGACAGACAGCCGTAGAACGGCGCGACGGCCGGGTCGGCCAGGTGGGCGCGGGCCTGGTCGCGGTGGTGGGCCCAGTGGGCGGCCCGGGCGGTCAGCACGACGGCGAGCATCGCGGCGGACAGCGCCCACACCGCGGTGCAGGCGGTCCGCAGGCCCGGCACAGCGACCGGAAGGCCGGCGCCCGCGCTCGCGACGATGGCTGTGCCCATGACCGTCGCGTACCAATGGGGGCCGAAATGGCGGAGCGAGGGCAGCCGGACGGTGGTGCGGGCGGGCGCTGTGGAGTGGGTGCGGGGCTGCACGGCTGTGACCATGTACCCACTGTCGAGTCGGCCCGGGCTCCCCACCACGGACCATGGCCCTATGGCCCCATAAGCTGGGTTTATGAGCGATGGGGATGAAGAGCGGGTTCCGCTCGCGCACCGGGTGCCGGATCTGGGTGCGCTGGAGCTGCTGCTGGCGGTCGCCCGGCACGGCAGCCTCGGGCGTGCGGCACGTGAGCTCGGAATCACCCAGCCCGCTGCCAGCAGCCGGATCCGCTCGATGGAACGCCAACTGGGAGTGGCGCTCGTCGACCGGTCCCCGCGAGGCTCCCGGCTCACGGACGCGGGGGCGCTCGTAACCGACTGGGCGCGGCGGGTCGTGGAGGCGGCCGAGGCGTTCGACGCGGGGGCGCAGGCGCTGCGGGGGCGGCGGGATTCGCGGCTGCGGGTCGCTGCCTCGATGACCATCGCGGAGTATCTGCTGCCGGGCTGGCTGATCGCACTCCGTGCCGAGCGGCCCGGCACGGCGGTGTCGCTGTCGGCCGGGAACTCCGCGGCGGTCGCGCAAGGGCTGCTTGCGGGTGAGGCGGACCTGGGGTTCGTCGAGGGCCTGTCCGTGCCGGAAGGGCTGGACGGGGCGGTGATCGGCCACGACCGGCTCGTGGTGGTGGCGGCGCCGGGCCATGCGTGGGCGAGGCGCCGTGCGCCGCTCGCTGCCTCCGAACTGGCGGCGACCCCGCTGATCCTGCGGGAGCGGGGGTCGGGGACTCGGCAGGTCCTCGACTCGGCCCTGAGCGGGTGCGGGGGGCTGGCGGAGCCACTGCTTGAACTCGCCTCGACGACGGCGGTCAAAGCGGCGGCGGTGAGCGGGGCGGGGCCGGCGGTGCTGAGCGAACTGGCCGTCACGGAGGAACTGGCGTCGCGCCGCCTGACGCGCATCCCGCTGGAGGAAGGGGTCGACCTGCGGCGGGCCCTTCGCGCGGTCTGGCCGACGTCACACCGGCCGTCGGGCCCGGCGAGGGATTTGCTCACGCTGACGAGGTCGGGATGAGCGAGCGGTTGGGGGTTCGGGGCTGAGCGGTGCCGCGGGGGTGGCGGGTTCGGGGCTGAGCGGTGCCGCGGGGGTGGCGGGTTCGGGGTGCGGGCTGGAGGTTGCGCGGTGCGGCGACCGTTTGGCGCCTTGGCCGGGTTGCCCAGTGCCGCGGGGGTGGCGGGTTCGGGGTGCGGGTGCGGGGTTGCCCGGCGCCGCACGGGCAGCCGGTCCGAGGCTCGGGGCCGGGGGTTGCCCGGTGCCGCGTGCGCGCCGTTTGGGGGCCGCTCCGGGGTAGAGCCGGGACTGCATGATTTACGGCGCGTCTCTGGTCTGCCGCGAGGTACAGGCGTCCCCGCGCCACAAATCACGCTCTACGTCCCGACTCCACCCGCTCCGCGGCCCCCTTCGGGGGTGAGGCTCGTCGGTCCTTCGCGCCGCAAGGCAGGACGTGGCGGGTCCCCGCGCGCCACGCCCCCGCCGTCGAACCGCGCCCGTGAGGAACTACCTCGCCGCGCCCACCAGCGCCGACATCACCCGTACGTCCTCCCCCGCCTCCGGATGCCACTGCACCCCCAGCACCCACCCCGCCCCCTGGAGCTCCGCCGCCTCCACCGTGCCGTCCTCCGCGTGGGCGCTTGCCGTGAGCGCCGTTGCGAGGCGGTCCACCGACTGGTGGTGGTAGGTCGGGACGGACGTCGCCTCCGGCACGATCGAGGCGTACAGCGTTCCCGGTACCGGCTCGACCGTGTGGCGGCCGAAGACACCCACGCCCCCGACGTGCCCGTCCAGGTGCTGGACCAGCGTCCCGCCGAGCTCCACGTTCAGCAGTTGAAGGCCACGGCAGATCCCGAGGAGTGGGGTTCCGGCCGCCAGCGCCGCCCGGATCAGGGCGAGTTCCCAGGCGTCCCGGTCCCGCACCGGTGGGCCCGTGCGCGGGTCGGGCTCGGCTCCGTACCGTACGGGCTCGACGTCCGCGCCGCCCGCGATGACCAGGCCGTCCAGCCGGGCCACGACCGACTCGGCCGAGGCCGGGTCGTCCGGCGGGAGCAGTGCAGCGAGGCCGCCCGCCGCCTGAACGAGGCGGGAGTATCCGGCGGGCAGGACAGCCGCGGGCATCTTCCACACGCCCCAGGCGGCCGGTTCGAGGTAGGTGGTGACACCGATGAGCGGCTTGGACACTGCGACTCCGTTCCGTTCCGGTCCTGTTCAGTTGCGCTCGAGTTCGGCCTCCGCCGCCGCCAGGGCCGCGAACTCCTCCTCCGGCGCACGAGCGACCAGATGATGCCGACTGTAGATGGCGAAGTAGGCCAGAGCGACGCCGTAGACGCCGAGCGCGATGAACGCCGCGTCCTTGTCCACCAGGAACGTCGCCACCAGCGCGGAGAGCGCCAGTACGAAGGCCACCGAGGAGGTCAGCACACCTCCCGGCGTGCGGTAGGGGCGCGCAAGGCCCGGCTCGCGACGGCGCAGGACGATGTGCGAGAGCGCCATCAGCGCGTACGAGATCGTGGCGCCGAAGACCGCGATGTTGAGCATCCGCGCGCCGTTCCCGGTCCCCGCCGCCAGCGCGAAGCCGATCGCCCCGGGGATCAGCAGCCCGAGGTACGGCGACTTGCGGCGGCTGGTGAGGGAGAGGAAGCGGGGGAGGTAGCCCGCGCGGGAGAGCGCGAAGAGCTGGCGCGAGCCCGCGTAGATGAGCGAGAAGAAGGACGCGACCAGGCCGGCCAGGCCGGCGTAGTTGACGAAGCGGCTGAGCGGGGTCGGGGCGCCGTTGCCCTGGAGGGCGACGACCAGCGGGTTTCCGGCCTCCTGGATTGCGTTGGAGCCGCGCGCTCCTGTCGAGGCGAAGAACGTGAGCACGGCGAGCAGGACGAGGATTCCCATCGAGATGGCGAGTGCCCGCGGCATCGAGCGCACCGGGTCCTTCGCCTCCTCGGCCGCCAGCGGTACGCCCTCGACGCCCAGGAAGAACCACATGCCGAAGGGGAACGCCGCCCAGATGCCCAGCAGCCCGAACGGCAGCCAGGAACCCGAGCCGAGGGCGTCCTTGTCGACGGGGATGTCGTCCAGATTGCCCGCGCTGAAGTCCGTGAAGGCGCCCACCGCGAAGATCAGCAGGGCCGCGACCGCGATCGCCGTCACGATGAGGCTGAAGCGCAGCGCCTCACCGACGCCCCACAGATGGATTCCGATGAAGATCGCGAAGCAGGCGAGATGGACGGGCCAGCCGGACTCCAGGCCGAACAGCCCGAGCGATTCGACGTAATCGCCGATGAAGATGGAGATCGCGGCGGGGGCGAGGATGTACTCGATGAGGATCGCGGTGCCGGTGAGGAACCCGCCCCAGGTGCCGAGCGCCCGCCGGGCGAAGCCGTAGCCGCCGCCCGCCGTGGGAAGGATCGCCGACAGCTCGGCGAGTGCGAACACGAGACAGGCGTACATCACGCCCATCAGGAGGGTCGCGATCGCGAGCCCGCCGAAGCCGCCCTTGGCAAGGCCGATGTTCCAGCCGGAGAAGTCCCCGGAGACGACATAGGCGACGCCGAGGCCGGTGAGCAGCAGCCAGCCGGCGCTGCCGCGGCGCAGCGTGCGGGCCTTGAGGTAGGCGTCGTCGGCTGGGGAGGAGTCGCGTGTGGTGGTGCCCTGGGCCATGAGTCGCTCCTGGCAGGCAGAGGTTAAAGGTTTGTGCGGACACCATTGCGGTAGCCGTCGGGAATGCGCAAGACCCGCGCGTAAACCTGTGGTGACGGATCGGCCGACGGCATGTGTCAGGACAGGAAGCCGCGCAGCAGCGCCGCGGTCCCCTCGCAGTGCTCCCGCATCACCTCGCGCGCTCCGTCCGCATCCCCGTCCACAACCGCCTCGACCAGGGCGGTGTGCTGGTGCTGGGAGTGCTCCAGATTGCGTACGAGCAGCGGAATGCAGTCCAACAGCTCATTCAGCGTCGCCCGCACGGCGGCGTACTGGGCGGTCAGCGTGGGTGAGCCGGAGAGCTCGGCGAGGGTCAGGTGCAGCAGGGTGTCCTGGCGCCGGTACTCGGTGAGTGGCGCGTCGTGCGTCGCGATGAGCGCCGTACGCAGCCGGTCCGCGCCCTCGTCGGTCAGGCCGTGCGCGGCGCACAGTCCGGCGGCCCCCACCTCCAGGACCTCGCGGAATCGCAGGGTGTCCTCGACGTCCACCGCCGCGACGCGCCTGCGCAGCTCGTCCTCGCCGTGGGCGTCGGGGCGGTGCAGCACGAACGTGCCGCCGTACCGGCCGCGCCTGCTCTCCACGAGACCCTGGTCGCTCAGGACCTTCAGGACCTCGCGCAGTGTGACCCGGCTGATCCCCATCCGCTCGGCGAGCTCACGTTCCGCGGGCAGCCGCTCGCCGCCCGGGACGAGGCCGAGGCGCAGCAGCTGAAGAATCTGTTCCAGCGCCTCTTCGAAGCCGTTGCCCGCGCGTACGGTGCGCAGTACGGGTGTCAGCCGGTCGCCCGCATCGTTCTTCTTCACCACGTCGCCGTTTCCTCTTCCCAGGCAATGGTCTTGGGTAATACCTTATGGCTTCCGGCTGACCCAAGGAGGCGTAATCCCGTGGCAGACCGCAAACCCCCGCTCGGGGTCGAGGAGCTTCGCGCCCTCGTAGCGAGCGGTGAGATTGACACAGTCGTCCTGGCCTTCCCCGACATGCAAGGGCGGCTCCAGGGCAAGCGGTTCGCCGCATCCTTCTTCCTGGACGAGGTCCTGGAACACGGCACCGAGGGCTGCAACTACCTCCTCGCCGTCGACACCGAGATGAACACCGTCGACGGCTACGAGATGTCCTCGTGGGACCGCGGCTACGGCGACTTCGCCATGCACCCCGACCTCACCACACTGCGTCGGGTCCCCTGGAACCAGGGCACCGCTCTGCTCGTGGCCGACCTCGCCTGGAACGACGGCTCACCCGTCGTCGCCGCGCCCCGCCAGGTCCTGCGCCGCCAGCTGGAGCGCCTCGCCGAACACGGCTTCAGCGCGCATGTGGGCACGGAGCTGGAGTTCATCGTCTTCAAGGACACCTACGAGCAGGCCTGGGACCGCAACTACCGCGATCTCACCCCGGCCAACCAGTACAACATCGACTACTCCGTCCTCGGCACCGGCCGTATCGAGCCGCTGCTGCGCCGGATCCGCAACGAGATGGCCGCGGCCGGCCTCACCGTCGAGTCCGCCAAGGGCGAGTGCAACCCCGGCCAGCACGAGATCGCGTTCAAGTACGACGAGGCCCTGGTCACCTGCGACCAGCACGCCGTCTACAAGACCGGCTCGAAGGAGATCGCCGCCCAGGAGGGCGTCTCGCTCACCTTCATGGCCAAGTACAACGAGCGCGAGGGCAACTCCTGCCACATCCACCTCTCGCTCCAGGACGCGGAGGGCCGCAATGTGATGGCGGGCGCAGGACCCGGCGGAATGTCGCAGGTCATGCGGCACTTCCTGGCCGGACAGCTGGCCGCGCTGCGTGACTTCTCGCTCCTGTACGCGCCCAACATCAACTCCTACAAGCGCTTCCAGCCGGGCTCCTTCGCACCCACCGCCGTCGCCTGGGGCCACGACAACCGCACCTGTGCGCTCCGTGTCGTCGGCCACGGCCGCTCGACGCGCTTCGAGAACCGGCTGCCGGGCGGCGACGTCAACCCGCACCTGGCCGTGGCCGGACTCGTCGCCGCCGGTCTGTACGGCATCGAGCAGCAGCTGGAACTCCCCGACGAGTGCACCGGTAACGCCTACACCGCCGGATACGAACAGGTCCCCACCACGCTGCGCGAAGCCGCCGAACTCTGGGAGAACAGCCCCATCGCCAAGGCCGCGTTCGGTGACGAAGTCGTCGCGCACTACCGCAACATGGCGCGGATCGAACTCCAGGCCTTCGACGCCGCGGTGACCGACTGGGAGCTGCGCCGCTCCTTCGAACGCCTGTGAGGAACCACGTGTCGTACGAGCTGAAGGTACTGAACCCGGCGACGGAGGAAGTCGTCGCGAGCGTCCCCGCGACGACGGCCGCCGAGGTCGGTGCCGCCGTCGCCCGGGCCGCCAAGGCGCAGCAGGCATGGGCGGCGGCCGCACCCGCCGACCGGGCCAGGCTGCTGCGCCGTTTCGCCGTCGTCGTCGACGAACACCTCGAGGAACTTGCCCGGTTGGAGGTCCGCGAGGCCGGACACACCATCGGCAACGCCCGCTGGGAAGCGGGCAACGTCCGCGATCTCCTCGATTTCGCGGCCGGGGGAGTGGAGCGCCTCAGCGGCCGCCAGATTCCCGTAGCGGGCGGCCTCGACATCACGATCCTCGAACCGCTCGGCGTCATCGGGGTGATCGCGCCCTGGAACTTCCCCATGCCGATCGCCGCCTGGGGCACGGCCCCCGCCCTGGCGGCCGGTAACGCCGTCCTGCTCAAGCCAGCCGAGACGACCCCGCTGACCGCCCTGCGGCTTGCCGAACTCGCCCTGGAGGCAGGCCTTCCCGAGGATCTGTTCCAAGTATTGCCCGGCGCGGGCGACGTGGCGGGCAGCGCGCTCGTCGAGCACCCCGCGGTCGCGAAGATCGTGTTCACCGGCTCGACCCGGGTCGGCAAGAGCATTATGGCCAGGTGTGCCGAGCGCGTGAAGCGTGTGACGCTCGAACTTGGTGGCAAGAGCCCCAACATCGTCTTCGCCGACTCCGACATCGAGGCCGCAGCCGCCGCGACCCCCATGTCCTTCCTGGACAACAGCGGCCAGGACTGCTGCGCCCGCACCCGCATCCTGGTGCAGCGTTCGGTGTACGACCGCTTCCTGGAGCTTCTCGCGCCCGCGATCGAGTCCGTCGTGGTCGGCGATCCGGCGGACGAGAAGACCCAGATGGGTCCCCTGATCTCCCGGGTTCAGCTGGACCGGGTGCGTTCGTACGTCACGGACGAGCTGAAGGGGATCCGCGGCACCGCCCCCGAAGGCCCCGGCTTCTGGTTCCCGCCGACCGTTCTCACCGGCCTCGCGCCGGACGCCCCCGCGGCCTGCGAGGAGGTCTTCGGCCCCGTCGCCGTGGTCCTCCCCTTCGAGGACGAGGCCGACGCGATCCGGCTCGCCAACTCCACCGAGTACGGCCTGTCGGGATCGATCTGGACCCGCGACATCGGCCGCGCGATCCGTCTCTCACGTGCCGTCGCAGCCGGAAATCTGTCGGTCAACTCCCACTCCAGCGTCCGCTACTGGACACCGTTCGGCGGCTACAAGCAGTCCGGCCTCGGCCGTGAACTGGGCCCCGACGCCCTCACCGCCTTCACCGAAACCAAGAACGTCTTCATCAGCACGGAGGCCTGAACCACCATGACCGTTGAGACCCCCATCTGCCGCCGCCTCGTGGGCCGTACCGCCGTCGTCACCGGCGCCGGCAGCGGCATCGGGCTGGCCACCGCGCGCCGTCTCGCCTCCGAGGGCGCGAACGTCGTCTGCGGCGACATCGACGAGAGCGCGGGCAAGGCCGCGGCCGACGAGGTCGGCGGCACGTTCGTACGCGTCGACGTCACCGATCCCGAGCAGGTCGAGGCCCTGTTCAAGACGGCGTTCGACACCTACGGCAGCGTCGACATCGCCTTCAACAACGCCGGAATCTCGCCCCCCGACGACGACTCCATCCTCACCACGGGCCTGGAGGCATGGAAGCGCGTCCAGGAGGTCAACCTCACCTCCGTCTATCTGTGCTGCAAGGCCGCCATCCCCTATATGCAGCGCCAGGGCCGTGGCTCCATCATCAACACCGCCTCGTTCGTAGCCGTCATGGGCGCGGCCACCTCCCAGATCTCCTACACCGCCTCCAAGGGCGGCGTGCTCGCCATGTCCCGCGAACTCGGTGTGCAGTTCGCCCGCGAGGGAATCCGGGTCAACGCCCTGTGCCCGGGGCCCGTCAACACCCCACTGCTGCAGGAGCTGTTCGCCAAGGACCCGGAGCGTGCCGCGCGCCGCCTGGTGCACATCCCGGCGGGACGGTTCGCCGAGGCGAACGAGATCGCCGCCGCCGTGGCCTTCCTCGCGAGCGACGACTCCTCCTTCATCAACGCGACGGACTTCCTCGTCGACGGCGGTATCGCGGGCGCGTACGTCACTCCCGTATAACGCCTGTGGAAGCCGGCCAACCGGCGCCCTAGGGTGGCCGGATGAGCATGACGACCCCGGCAGGCTGGTTTCCGGACCCGAACACGCCCGGCACCGAACGCTGGTGGGACGGGACCGCCTGGACCGCGCACACCCGCCCGGTCCAGGCGCAGGTCCCCGTCCCGGCGCAGGTCCCGCCGGCAGGCTTCGGACCGCCGACCGTGCCGATGGCACCGGCGTCGTCCGGAGGCGGCGGCAGGGGGCGGCCCCTGGCGCTGGCCGCCGCGGGCGTCGTCCTCGCGGGCGCTGTCGCCGTCGGTGCGGTGCTGCTCGGGAACGACGACACCTCGGACCCCGTTGCCGCGCCGGACGTTTCGGAGCCTGCCGCGACCACGGCGGACCCGAAGAACAGCCAGTCCGCGACTCCGCCCGCGACCGACGACTCCGGGACGCTGACCGACCAGCTCAACGGCATCACCATTCCGGTCCCCGAGGGCTGGGAGAAGTCGGACAGTTCACTCGACGAGGGCGCGACGATGGCCACGGACGAGACCTACGACTGCCCGGCCGGCGGCTCGCCGCTCTGCCGGCGCGGCCGGGTGTCGTCCATCACCGCAACGCGCACGGACAAGAACTCGCCCCAGGCGCTGGCCGAGCAGGACATCGCGAAGGCCGCGGACAAGGCGTACGAGGAAGACGCCGTCGGAGCCCGCATCTACGGCGGCATCAGGTCCCACACCGTGCTCAGGTCCCAGTCCGTCGCGGTAGCCGGGCGCGCCGGCTATGTGGTCCGCTGGCGGGTCGTCACCGGAGCGGGGCCCGGCGGGTACGTGCAGTCGCTGGTCTTCCCCTCGTCGGTGGGGAGCGAGTCGATGGTGATCGTCCGCTTCGCCTTCGACGCGAGCCCCAAGGCGCCGAAGCTCGCGGACATGGACAAGATCGCCGCGGGTATCCGGCCGATCGGCGATGCGACGAGCGGCGGGGTGGGCAGCAGCATCGGCCCGGGCTAGGGCCGACAGGACCTGGTGTCCCGCGTCTGAAGTTCGATTTTTTGCCGTCAACTAACCGCATCGGGAGCGGAAGGAGCACGGTTGTGCTCAGGAGACGTGCGTCCCGCGCCCTTACGGTGGCACTTGCACCGATCGCTCTGACCTTGGGCGGAGCCGGTATCGCGAGTGCCGACGACTTACAACTACGTGAGCGACATTGACGGCCACTCACTCCAGACGTTCAAGATCTGCGACAACACGATCCGATGCGCACGGCGTCACCGGCCGCCTGTACATCGACCAGGGCACATGGGCGCTGATGGGTACCGCCACCGACGGCGGAGACGCGGGCTGGCCCAAGACCTGTGGAGATCCATGGCTGATTGGGGTTCGCCGCCCGATCGGGGCACGGAGGGGACACTCCGTGAGCACTCGTACGAGCGGCGACCCGCTGAGGCATGGCGGCAGTCGGGCGTGCGTTTACTCGTCCGCGAGCAGGGCGGGGCGGGCTGTTGGGTGCCCGCTGTCCGACGTTGACCTGCGGAAACCCTCTGGAAACAGGCCCCCTCGGCCAGCTGCGAACCCGCAGTGAATGGGCAGGCGCAGACGGGCGCCCATCGGGACAAACCACCTGTTTCGGGCATAGCCTGAAAGTACCCCATAACCTTCCGTCTCCAGGAGGCGTCATGACATTCGTCCAGGTCATCGACTGCAAGACCAGCAAGGTCGATGAGTTGAACAGGCTGATGGACAGCTGGATCCGAGCGACTGAAGGCAAGCGGACAGCCACCCACTCGATCGTGGGGCGAGACCGTGCCGACGCCACCCACGTCGTGGAGATAGTCGAGTTCCCCTCGTACGAAGAGGCGATGAAGAACTCGCAGCTCCCGGAGACGGATCGGATCTTCCAGGAGATGGTGGCCGCCTGCGACCAGGCGCCCACGTTCACGGACCTCGAAGTTCTCCGGGACGAGCAACTGAACAAGATCGTGGTCCGCGCCTTCTTCGAAGAAGTGGCGAACAAGAGGAACTTCGACGCCCAGGACGCGCTGTGCACCCCCGACTATCAGGAGCACACCTCCTCCATGCCGCCGTACGACCTGGGACTCGAGCAGTCCAAGGCGGCGAACCGGGAGATTCTTCCGGCGCTCGAACCGGTGACCACGATCGAGTCCCTGATCGAGGAAGGTGACCTGGTAAGCGCGCGGTTCTCCTACAAGGGCCGTCACGTGGGCACGTTCTTGGGTATGGAGCCCACGGGCCGGGAGTTCTCGGCAACCGGGCAGGCGACCTTCCGCTGCCAGAACGGCAGGATCGCAGAGAGCTGGTGGAACATCGACGACCTCGGTCTGCTGAGGCAGCTGGGCGCCGTCCAGGCTTAGGTGTACTGCCCCGAAGCGTTGTTCACACGGCTGATGGGTGGTTGTCCGGACGGTGGGTGTCGGCCAGTCGTCGGAGCGGGCCTGCGAGATCCGTGCTCATTGATCTCGTCACGCAGTTGTCCAAGTGGCTCTGGTTTACTGGCCCAGCTCGACAAACATGCCGAGTTGAGCCGTGCGCTTCACCGGGGCACGGGGTGGCCGGCTTCACCGGCACAACTTCCGCCGCATCTGGCTCCGTTGTAGCCGGCATCCTGCGGGATGAAGGGGAACATGTCCTGGAGGTCTAGAGGAAGGTGCGCCCCTCGCCCCGGTAGGTGGGCGCCGTCGCCGTCACCCGGTCGCCCTCGATCAGGTGCAGCGTGTCGAAGCGCTCGCACAACTCCCCGGCCTTGGCATGCCGGAACCACACCTTGTCGCCGATCAGCAGATCGTCGGCGGGCGAGCCGAGAAGCGGGGTCTGCACCTCGCCCGGGCCCTCCTGCGGGTCGTAGACCAGCCCTTCCGGGAGATACGGCACGGGCAGCCGGTCCGCGCCCGCGGCACCCGACGCGGGATACCCGCCGCCGAGCACGGTCACCACGCCCACGCCCGGCCTGCGTACCACGGGCAGCGCGAACAGGGCGGCCGGACGCCCCGTGAACGACGTGTAGTTGTCGAACAGCCTCGGGACATACAGCCCGGAGCCCGCGGCGATCTCCGTCACCGCGTCCTCGGCCGCGGTGTGCTGGACGCTGCCGGTGCCGCCGCCGTTCACGAACTCCAGGTCAGGCGTCACCGCCCGCACGGCCCGCACCACGGCCGCCCGCCGCTCCGCCAGCTCCCTGCGGGCCGCCGCCTGCATCAGCCTGATGGCCCGGGAGCGCAGCGGGCGGCCCGCGAGCGAGTCGCCGACACCGGCGACATGCCCCTCGTACGCCATGAGCCCCACCAGCCGGAAGCCCGGGCGGCGGGCGATCGAACGCGCCAGCTCGGCCAGCTGGGCGGGCTCACGCAACGGCGAACGGCGCGCCCCGATCCGTACGCGACCGCCCAGCATCTGCAGCGCCGTGTCGAGTTCCAGACAGACCCGGATCTCCTCCTTGCCGCCGCCGCGCGAGCGGTCGATCAGTTCCAGCTGGGCCGCGTCGTCGACCATCACGGTCACGGCGGCGGCGAGCTTCGGATCAGCCGCGAGCTCGGCGAAAGCGGACCGGTCCGCGGACGGATAGGCCAGCAGTACGTCGTTGAATCCGGCCCGTGCCAGCCACAGTGACTCGGCGAGCGTGAACGACATGATCCCCGCGAATCCGTCCCGGGCGAGGACCCGTTCCAGCAGGGTCCGACAGCGCACGGACTTGCTCGCCAGCCGGATCGGCTTGCCGCCCGCCCTGCGCACCAGGTCATCGGCGTTGGCGTCGAACGCATCGAGATCGACCACCGCGAGCGGCGCGTCGAGATGGGCGGTGGCGCTGTCGTAGCGGGCCCGGTCAGCGGCAGGGGGTGTCATGGCCCGAGCTTGCCAGACCGGATTACCGCAGGGTAGGGGGATGTTCTGGGCAGATCCGCCCGGACCCCTGGTCTCGTTGCCGCCGGGTGCGTTCGAGCCCGTAGAGTGACGCACACGCTGTGACGAACGGGCCTGCCCCGAGAGGCGATCCGTTGGTGTACGTGGACGAGGAACAGGGGGCGGGATGAGCACGGAGGCGCAGCGCCCTTCCGGCCCGGCCTCGTCTCAGCCCGACGACGGGGAGACGGCGCCCGGAGCGTCCCGCATCACGGATGCGCTGGTCCCGCCGGATACGGCCCCGAGGGAGCCCCGTGTCTCGGGTATCGCCAAGCTCCTGCCCCCCGACCCGAGCGATGACGACCGCGCCGGGGCTGCGACGCCGCCCGGGGCGGGTCGCCCCGCGTCCGCGCTGGGGTCCACGGCCGGACGCCCGCCTTCGCAGGCACCTGCGGCGGGTCGCCCTGTCTCCGCAGCGGTGCCCGCCGTTCGCCGCCCCGACGCCGACGGGGTTACGGGGCCCGCCGATGGACCGCGTCGCCCCGCGTCCTCGCCTGCGCCTGGTCGCCCCGCTTCCTCGACGGCGCCTGCGGCTCGTCGGACTGAGTCTTCGACGCCGCCCGCTGCCGGTAGCCCCGACGGCGACGGTTCCCGACGCCCGGTCGGGCCCGACGCCTCGCCGAGCGCGCCCCCCACCGGAGCCCGCCCGCCCGCCGCCGGGCGCTCCGAGGCGCCGCCGCGTGCGCCCCGGTCCGGACCCGTCGCCACGCCGTCGCCGGGCGTGCCCGCACACCGACCGCGGGCTGCGATACCCACGCGTCCCGAGCCGAGCCCGGGCGCCCACGCGCCCCAGCCGCCGGCCGGCATACCGCCCCGCCCCCACGTACCGCCCGCGCGCCCGGACACCGGCGCGGAGCCGCCCGTCGCACCCGCCGAGACCACCACAAGGCTGCGGCCCATCGCCGCGCCCCTGCCACCCGAGGCCCCGCCCCGGCCCGCCGTCGCCCCCGCAGGCCGCAGGCCCGTCGGCTCCGTCGACCTCACGCCTCCCGCACCCGGCACACGCCCCCCGCACCCGGGACCCGCCGCCTACTCCTGGGTGCCGCCGGAGACCCCGGCCGAGATGACCACCCGGCTCCGCCCCGTACGGACCCGGCGCCCCGCGCGGACTCTGGGCGCCCTCGCCTGTGTCGTGCTCGGCCTCGGGCTGATCGGCGGCGCCGCCACCGGCAGTTGGCTGACCGGCGACTCGAGTGCCGACCCCACCGCCCGCACCGGATACACAGAAACCCGGACGCTGTGGCACAGCGTCCCGGTGGACACTCTCTTCCCCCGCACCCTCAGGGGCGAGGGCGCAGGACCCGGCGGCGCGGACCGCATCTGGACGCGGATCGCCGTCGCGCCGGACGGCCCCTGCGCGCCCGCACTCGATCCGCTGCTGCTCAAGACGCTTCAGCCGGTCGGTTGCGTCCGGGTACTGCGCGCCACCTACACCGATGCCACGGCGAGCAGTGTCACCACAGTCGGGATGATCTTCACCGAGGCCGACGCGGAAGCGATGGGCACACTGAACTCCCGTTTCACCACGCAGGGTCTCGACGAGCGCCCCGATCTGATGCCCCGCACCCTCCCTGCCAAGGGCACCGTCGCCGCGGGCTTCGGCGACCGGCAGCGCGCGAGCTGGTCCCTCACCGTTCTGACCGAGATGCCCGTCGTCGTCTACGCCGTGTCCGGCTTCGCCGACGGACGCACCGTCACCGACCCGCAGCCCGCCGCCGAGGCCAAGGCGGACGGCGCGACGTCCGCGCCCGCGCAGGCGGGCCTCGGCCATGAGGCGCTGGGCATCGCGGACCGGATCGAGGGCGGTCTGCGCAAGTCCGTCCGCACGGCCACGGAGAAGCCCGAATGAACCCCCGCCGCCGCATCGCCGCGCCCCTCGCCGCCGCCGTCCTCGCACTGCTCCCGGCGACGCCCGCGCACGCGGACGGAATCCGGGACCAGCAGTGGGGCCTCGACGCCCTGCACACCGACCGGGCCTGGGACACCACCAAGGGCAAGGGCATCACCGTCGCGGTCCTCGACACGGGTGTCGACGACAGCCACCCGGACCTGTCGGGCTCGGTCCTGCCCGGCAAGGACTTCATCGGCTTCGGCGCCGGGCAGGGAGAGCGCGCCTGGGCCCGCCACGGCACCGCGATGGCGGGCATCATCGCCGCCCACGGCCACGGTCCCGGCGACGAGGACGGCGTCATCGGCATTGCCCCGGAAGCCAAGATCCTCCCCGTCCGCGTCATCCTCGAAGGCACCGACAAGGCCCGCGAGAAGGCCCGCAAAACCCGCGGCACCGCCCTCGCCCAGGGCATCCGCTGGGCAGCCGATCACGGCGCGGACGTCATCAACCTCTCGCTCGGCGACGACAGCGAGTCCGCGCACCCGGAGGCCGGTGAGGACGCCGCCGTTCAGTACGCGCTCGCCAAGGGCTGCGTCGTTGTCGCCTCCGCCGGCAACGGCGGTGAGAAGGGCGACCACATCTCCTACCCCGCCGCCTACCCCGGAGTGATCGCCGTGACGGCCGTCGACCGCTTCGGCACGCATGCCGCCTTCTCCACCCGCCGCTGGTACGCCACCGTCAGCGCCCCCGGTGTCGACATCGTCATCGCCGACCCCGACCGGAACTACTACCAGGGCTGGGGCACCAGCGCCGCGTCCGCCTTCGTCTCCGGCGCGGTCGCCCTGGTGCGCTCGGCCCATCCCGGTCTCACCCCGGCCCAGATCAAAAAGCTCCTCGCTGACACCGCCCGCAACGGTCCCAAGGCGGGACGCGACGACTCCAAGGGCTACGGCAGCGTCGACCCGGCCGCCGCGATCAAGGCGGGCGCGAAGCTGCACCCCGCGGACCTGAAGGCGGCATCGGCCGGTTACGGCAAGCAGTACTTCGGCCCGGGTCCCGCCCGCGCCGACAAGGACTCGGAACCGGCCGGCTGGCTCGCCCCGCTCGCGGGCGGCATGGGCGTGTTGGTGCTGCTGGGCGCGGCCGTCCTCTGGCGCGGCGGCCCGGTCAGAGGGAACTGACCGCTCTCCGCGCCGCCGCCTCGACGAGCGCGATGCCCGCCTCCTTCGTCGCGTGCCCGCCCGACAGGACCGCCACCAGGCAGGCACGGCCGTCCACCCGGACCCGGCCGATGCTGTTGACGGCCCACAGCCCGGTGGTGGTCCGCGGCATCCAGCCGTTCTTGAGTGCCCAGTCGCTCCCGGCCGCCGACACCCCCCAGGCCTGGTCCGGCGAGACCTGCTCCATCAGCGCCCGCAGATACGGACGGGATGCCTCGCTCAGCACCGAGTCTCTACCGAACACGGCCTGAAGCAGGGTGAGTTGATCGCGGGCCGTGGTCTGTGTCAGCCCCCAGGCGGCCCTCCCCGCCGTCTCGCCGAGTCCGAGCCGCTCATTGGCCGCGTCGAGCCCCCTCGCCCCGCCGATCGTCTGCCACAGCGCCGTGGCCGCCGCGTTGTCGCTGAGCCGGATCATGGCGGTTGCCTGCGTCTTCTCCTGGGCCGTGAGCGAACGACCCGCATCCTGCGTCGCCAGCAGCAGAGCCGCCATGATGTCGACCTTGACGATGCTCGCGGTGGCGTGCGCGGCCCCGCCGTACACCCCGCGCTGCCCGCTCCCCGAGTCGAGCACCCCGACCGACAACGACACGCCGGACCGGGCGACGACCGGCTCGACCGCGGCGGCGAGCACCGTATCGATACCCACGGCGACCTCCGCTGCTCGGGAGTCCCCGACGGGAACTCGGACGGTGAGGCCGACGATACGGCGCGGGGCGCCGGATCCACGGGCGCGGGGAAAACCCCGGAGCGGGGGCGGGCTACGCTCGTCGCGTGGCGCTCAAGAACATCCCTGACTCCGGTTTCTCCGACGACGACGGCACCGCCGACCCCCGGTTGGCTGCGGCCCTCGCCGCGTGGTCCGCAGACCGCACGGCCGAGGGACCGGTGCTCGAAGCCCTCAAGGCGGCCCGGCTGCTCGTCCCCGTCGTCGCCCTCCTCGGCGAGGCCGAGGAGGGCGTGGGGGTCCCCCCGACGAAGCCAGGGGGAGGTCTGCGCCGCGAGAAGACCAGTGACATGGCAGTGCCCACCCTGACGGCGGGCGACCGCCGCGCGCTCCCCGCCTTCACCTCGATCGCCTCGCTCGCCCGCTGGGACCCCGAGGCGCGGCCCGTTGCCGTGCCGCTGCATCAGGCGCTCCAGGCGGCTGCGCACGAGAAGGCCGACACGCTCGTACTCGACCTGGCCGGGCCCGTCACCTACCAGCTGACCGGCGGTGCGCTGCTCGCCCTCGCGGAGGGGCGCATCAGCACCGACCCGCTCCAGGACCCGGCCGTGACGACGGCCGTACGGGACGCGGTGGCGGCCGAGCCCGCGGTGCTCCGTGCCCACCTGGGCCCGGGCGGCGCGGACGGCACCCTCGCCCTGGTTCTCACAGGGGATGCCGACCCGGCCCGGTCGGCCCGCCGCGTCGCCGAGGCACTGGCGGCCGACAACGTACTGAGGGCCCGCCTGGTGCGGGGCCTCGACCTGGCACTGCTGCCGGCCGGGGCGACGCTTCCGGGCGAGCCCTTGTTCGTACGTGAAGAGCGGTTGGCGTAGCCCCGGCGGGACCCGCCGGGGCACCGGCGGGCTGGGCCCTAGCCGTAGACCGGGCCCGTGTACTTCTCGCCCGGCCCCTGACCCGGCTCGTCCGCGACCAGCGAGGCCTCGCGGAAGGCCAGTTGCAGCGACTTGAGCCCGTCCCGCAGGGGCGCCGCGTGGAAGGAGCTGATCTCCGTGGCACTGGCGTCCATCAGGCCGGCCAGCGCATGAACCAGTTTGCGGGCCTCGTCCAGGTCCTTGTGATCGGCGCCGTCCTCGGTCAGGCCGAGCTTCACGGCTGCCGCGCTCATCAGATTCACCGCGACCGTGACGATGACCTCGACGGCGGGGACCTCGGCGATGTCGCGGGTCATGTCGTCGAAGCCGGGGGACTCATTGGGTGTGGTCGCGTCGCTCATGCCCCACACGATATGCCCCGCCGCCCGGCGGCCGGTCCCGGCCACCGGTTAGCCCGTTCCGGCCAGAGCTGCTAACCTTGTGTAACGACCGGCCGGACACGTGTGTGCCCGGCCCACAAGTGGAGGCTCCGATCTCCCACCTGGCCGTCCTCCGGGCGGCGGGTCACCGGTCAGGCGGCGCCCATCGTTCCGTACGGACGATGGAGCCACCCGATAAGCCCCGCGGTAGCACGCGGCGGTGTTCCGGTATTCCAGGAGCTCCCGCCTGTGTCCCGTCCGGGGCATTTTTGACGTTCCGGTGCGGTTGGTCTGACGAAACAGACGTTACGCGGCTGCCTGCCAGCCAGCCGTGTGGTGCTACCGAGGAGGATCCATCAGCGCCGAGCCCCGCATCAACGACCGGATTCGCGTTCCCGAAGTGCGACTTGTCGGTCCCAGCGGCGAGCAGGTCGGGATTGTTCCGCTTGCCAAGGCCCTTGAGCTTGCTCAGGAGTACGACCTCGACCTCGTCGAGGTGGCGGCGAACGCCCGCCCGCCCGTGTGCAAGCTCATGGACTACGGGAAGTTCAAGTACGAGTCGGCCATGAAGGCCCGTGAGGCGCGCAAGAACCAGGCGCACACGGTCATCAAGGAGATGAAGCTCCGGCCGAAGATCGACCCGCACGACTACGACACCAAGAAGGGTCACGTCGTCCGGTTCCTCAAGCAGGGCGACAAGGTCAAGATCACGATCATGTTCCGTGGTCGTGAGCAGTCCCGCCCCGAGCTTGGCTTCCGCCTGCTGCAGCGTCTCGCTTCCGACGTCGAAGACCTCGGATTCATCGAGTCGAACCCCAAGCAGGACGGCCGGAACATGATCATGGTTCTTGGCCCGCACAAGAAGAAGACCGAGGCCATGGCCGAGGCACGTGAGGCTCAGGCCGCCCGCAAGGCGGAGCGCCAGGGCTACGCGAACGAGGAGACCTCGGACGAGGCTGCCCAGGCTCCGGCCGAAGCACCCGCCGAGACTTCCGAGGCGTGACCTGAGGGGCGGCCATCCAGGCGCCCCGGGTCCCGCCCGGAACCACAAACCAAGATCTGACGCTCCTGTTGTCCGGTGCCCGCACCGGGGGAGCGCCACTGACGAGGAGATACGGCGCGATGCCGAAGAACAAGACGCACAGCGGTGCCAAGAAGCGCTTCAAGATCACCGGCTCCGGCAAGGTGCTCCGTGAGCGCGCCGGCAAGCGCCACCTGCTCGAGCACAAGTCGTCCAAGCTGACGCGTCGCCTCACCGGCAACGCCGAGATGGCCCCGGGTGACTCGAAGACCATCAAGAAGCTTCTCGGCAAGTGACGTCCGTGTCCCCGGTGACCGGGGACACGCGCCGAGACCGGGACCAATTCGTTTTCGGGCCGTGTGAGTCCAACCACGGCCCCGCTACAAGGAGTTAACAAGTGGCACGCGTCAAGCGGGCAGTCAACGCCCACAAGAAGCGCCGGGCAATTCTCGAGCAGGCCAGCGGTTACCGCGGTCAGCGTTCGCGCCTGTACCGCAAGGCCAAGGAGCAGGTCACCCACTCCCTGGTCTACAACTACAACGACCGCAAGAAGCGCAAGGGCGACTTCCGTCAGCTGTGGATCCAGCGCATCAACGCCGCTGCCCGCCAGAACGGCATGACGTACAACCGCCTCATCCAGGGTCTGAAGGCCGCCAACGTCGAGGTGGACCGCAAGATCCTGGCCGAGCTCGCGGTCAACGACGCCAACGCGTTCGCCGCGCTGGTCGAGGTTGCGCAGAAGGCGCTTCCGAGTGACGTCAACGCGCCGAAGGCCGCGTCGGCGGCCTGACGGCCGCGCCGAGCCGACCGGACCCGCAGGCCCTTCGGCCTGCGGGTCCGGTGTGTTTGGCCTCGTTTCGGGCCGTACCCGCCCCGGTACGGACGCGGGACCCGCGCGTGGCCCGTACGGCGCTGCCCGCCCCGGCGGTGGCGTTCCCGCGCACCGGTCGGCCTGCGGGTCGTTCGATACCTGCCTCGGGCTTCGCGTAACCCGGGACTGCCCGCCTCGGCGGACGCGTTCGGGCCGGTCCACCTCCGGCGAAGGGGCGAGGTGCCGGACGGCCTGCGGACTGCCCGGCACGGGCTCGGACCAGTACGTGGCCCGTACGGGAGGGCCTGTCCCGACGGGTGCGTCCACAGCGCCCCGCCCCGGGCGGGGCGTTTCAGCAGGCCTCCGGACGCCCGGTACTCGGCGGGTCCACCCGGGCACGCTCGGCGCGGACCGCCCGCCGCCGCGGTGCGTCGGGGTCAACTCCCGGCGTGTCGGTGCCCGCCACCCACCACCCCGCAGGCGCGTCCGGGACACCCCGGACCCGAGTCAGAGAGCCGCCGGCCACATGCCTACTCCCGAGCTGATCTCCCCGCGATCCCCGCGCGTCACCGCCGCGCGGCGGCTGGCCAAGCGTGCCTTCCGGAGCAAGGAGCGCCTGTTCATCGCCGAGGGGCCCCAGGCCGTGCGCGAGGCCGTCGCGCACCGCGGGCGCGGCGGTGAGGCCACCCTGGTGGAGCTGTTCACCACGGTCGAGGCCGCCGAGCGGTACGCGAACATCGTGGATGCCGCCCGGGCCGCCGGAGCCCGGGTGCACCACGCCTCGGACGCGGTGCTCGCCGAGGTCTCGCAGACCGTCACCCCGCAGGGCCTCGTCGGCGTGTGCCGTTTTCTCGACTCGCCCTTCGAGGACATCCTCGCGGCCCGGCCGAAGCTCGTCGCCGTGCTCGCTCACGTCCGCGACCCCGGCAACGCGGGCACCGTGCTGCGCTGCGCGGACGCCGCGGGCGCCGATGCCGTCGTCCTCACCGATGCCTCCGTGGACCTGTACAACCCCAAGTCCGTACGCGCTTCGGTCGGTTCGCACTTCCACCTGCCCGTCGCGATCGGCGTCCCCGTCGAGCAGGCGGTGCAGGGACTGCGCGAGGCCGGAGTGCGCGTACTGGCCGCCGACGGCGCGGGCGAGGACGACCTCGACGACGAACTGGACGCGGGCACCATGGGCGGACCCACCGCATGGATCTTCGGCAATGAGGCCTGGGGACTGCCCGAGGAGACCCGCGCGCTCGCCGACGCCGTCGTACGCGTCCCCATCCACGGAAAAGCCGAAAGTCTGAACCTCGCGACCGCCGCAGCCGTATGCCTCTATGCCTCGGCGCGCGCCCAGCGCGCAGGCAGTGCTCGCTGAGCTCGGGTACTCGCTCAGGGGGTCCGCTCCGTCACTTCCAGCTAGTAGGGTGACGGGCTCGGGGGCCCACTGCGCCGGCGGAGAGGTGGGGTACGGGGATGGCTGTCGGGACGAGCAGGCCCGCGGACACACACGGGGCATTGCTGTGCCATTCCGGCGGCTCCGAGGCGTTCGCCATCGACCCCGACGACCTTCCCGACGGCCTGGTCGTCGCCGACGAGCGGGGCCGGGTGATCTGCTTCAACGACGCGGCTGTCAGGATCACCGCCGTCGCCAAGGCCGATGCGCTCGGACACCCGCTGGAGAACGCCCTGCCGCTGGAGGACCTCAAGGGCCGCCGCTGGTGGACGCTGACCGATCCGTACGGCGGGCTGGCCACCCGCGTCGGCCAGCCCGAGCGCAATCTGCTGCTGCCCGGCGGCCGCGAAGTCCTCGTCTCCGCGCGCTATGTGCGCGAGCGCCCCACCGGGCCGATACGCCGCCTGGTCATCAGCCTGCGCGGCACCGAGGCCAGACGCCGCACCGAACGCAGCCACGCCGAGCTGATCGCCACCGTCGCCCATGAGCTGCGTTCGCCGCTCACCTCGGTCAAGGGGTTCACGGCGACGCTCCTGGCCAAGTGGGAACGCTTCACCGACGACCAGAAGCGGCTGATGCTGGAGACCGTCGACGCCGACGCCAACCGCGTCACCCGGCTCATCGCCGAACTGCTCGACATCTCCCGGATCGACTCCGGCCGGCTCGAAGTACGCCGCCAGCCCATCGACATAGCGGCCGCCGTCGGACGCCACATCCAGGCACACATAGCCAGCGGTCAGTCCCCGGACCGCTTCTTCGTCCGCATCCAGCGCAGGCTGCCCGATCTGTGGGCCGACCCCGACAAGATCGACCAGGTGCTCGGCAATCTGCTGGAAAATGCGGTGCGCCACGGCGCCGGAACGGTCACCATCGAGGTGGCGCCGGCAGCGGCGAAGGACGACGAGAAGGGTACGGCCGTCACCGTGAGCGACGAAGGCCCCGGCATCCCCGAGGAGTCGATGGGCCGCGTCTTCACCCGCTTCTGGCGGGGGAGCAAGCGCGGCGGCACGGGCCTGGGCCTCTACATCGTCAAGGGCATCGTCGAGGCGCACGGCGGGACGATCACCGTCGGCCGCGGACCCGGCGGCGGCGCCGAGTTCCGATTTATTCTGCCCGTCGGCGCCCCGGCCTACCTGGCCTAGCCGCCCGCGGGCTCATTCGCCGGTCCACACCCCGTTAGACTCGGCCTTTGGCACCTTTGCGTCCTCGGTCAGTCCCAGGTCGACGAGCGGGGGCCCCAGCCAGCCCATCGGAAGTACGGGAAGAGATGTCCGCACCCAATAAGTCGTACGACCCTGTTGAGGTCGAGGCACTGAAACCGGAAGAGATCGAGCGCATGCGGGACGAGGCGCTCGCCGCCTTCGCCGCAGCGGGCGACCTCGAAGAGCTCGCCCACGCGAAGGTCGCGCACACCGGCGGTGCCTCGCCGCTCGCGCTCGCCAACCGGGAGATCGGCGCGCTGCCGCCCCAGGCCAAGGCCGAGGCCGGCAAGCGCGTGGGCCAGGCCCGAGGCGCCGTGAGCAAGGCGCTGGCCGCCCGCCAGGCCGAGCTGGAAGCCGAGCGCGACGCCCGGGTGCTCGTCGAGGAGGCGGTCGACGTCACGCTGCCCCACGACCGCGTTCCGGCCGGCGCCCGCCACCCGCTGACCACGCTCATGGAGCGGCTCGAGGACATCTTCGTATCCATGGGGTACGAGGTCGCCGAGGGCCCCGAGGTCGAGGCGGAGTGGTTCAACTTCGACGCCCTGAACTTCGTGCCCGACCACCCGGCCCGGCAGATGCAGGACACCTTCTTCGTCCAGGGTCCCAAGGGCACCGTCGACGACGAGTCCGGCATCGTGCTGCGTACGCACACCTCGCCGGTGCAGGCCCGAACGCTGCTCGACCGCGAGCCGCCGGTCTACGTGGTCGTACCGGGCCGCGTGTACCGCACCGACGAGCTGGACGCGACGCACACTCCGGTCTTCCACCAGATCGAGCTGCTGGCCGTCGACGAGGGCCTGACCATGGCCGACCTCAAGGGCACCCTGGACCACATGGTCCAGGCGCTCTTCGGCCGGGACATGAAGACGCGGCTGCGCCCGAACTTCTTCCCCTTCACCGAGCCGTCCGCCGAGATGGACATGGTCTGCTACGTGTGCCGCGGCGAGTCCGTCGGCAATCCGGACCGGCCGTGCCGCACCTGCGGCAGCGAGGGCTGGATCGAGCTCGGCGGCTGCGGCATGGTCAACCCGAAGGTGCTCATCGCCTGCGGCGTCGACCCCCAGAAATACAGCGGATTCGCCTTCGGGTTCGGCATCGAACGGATGCTGATGTTCCGCCACAACGTCGAAGACATGCGAGACATGGTCGAGGGTGACGTCCGGTTCACCCGGCCGTTCGGGATGGAGATCTGATGCGGGTCCCGCTTTCTTGGCTGCGGGAGTACGTCGACCTGCCGGCGACGGAGACCGGCCGTGACGTCCAGGCCAAGCTCGTTGCCGCCGGCCTGGAGGTCGAGACCGTCGAGCAGCTCGGCGCCGGGCTCAAGGGCCCCCTCGTCGTCGGCAAGGTCCTCACCATCGAGGAGCTGACGGAGTTCAAGAAGCCCATCCGCTTCTGCACCGTCGACGTCGGCCAGGCCAACGGCACCGGGGAGCCGCAGGAGATCGTCTGCGGCGCGCGCAACTTCTCCGTCGGAGACAAGGTCGTCGTGGTCCTGCCGGGCGCGGTGCTGCCCGGCGACTTCGCGATCGCCGCACGCAAGACGTACGGCAAGACCTCGCACGGCATGATCTGCTCCGGCGACGAGCTCGGCATGGGCGACGACGGCAGCGGCGGCATCATTGTGCTGCCGCCGCAGCACGAGGTCGGCACCGACGCCATCGAACTGCTCGAGCTGGTCGACGAGGTCCTCGACATCGCGGTCACACCCGACCGCGGGTACTGCCTCTCGATGCGGGGTGTCGCCCGCGAGACCGCCATCGCCTACGGCCTGCCGCTGCGCGACCCGGCGCTCCTCGACGTCCCCGCCCCGAACTCGTACGGCTATGTGGTGAAGGTCGCCGAGCCGATCGGCTGCGACCGTTTCACCGCGCGCACCGTCGTCGGACTGGACCCCGAGGCCCGCTCCCCGATCTGGCTGCAGCGCAGGCTGCAGAAGGCCGGGATGCGCCCGATCTCGCTCGCCGTCGATGTCACCAACTACGTGATGCTCGAGCTCGGGCAGCCGCTGCACGCCTACGACCGCTCCCGTCTCGACGGGCCGATCGGGGTGCGCCGCGCCGAGTCCGGCGAGAAGCTGACCACCCTCGACGGCGTCCAGCGCGTGCTGGACGCCGAGGACCTGGTGATCACCGACAACCGCGGGCCGATCGGTCTCGCGGGCGTCATGGGCGGCGCCAACACCGAGATCGCCGACCACGACGACGAAGCCGGTGCCACCACCGGCGTCGTCATCGAGGCCGCGCACTTCGACGCGATCTCCATCGCCCGTACCGCGCGCCGCCACAAGCTGGCCTCCGAGGCGTCCAAGCGCTTCGAGCGCGGCGTCGACCCGCAGGCCGCGGCCGCCGCGGCCCAGCGGACCGTCGACCTGCTGGTGCTGCTCGCGGGCGGCACCGCCGAGGCCGGGGTCACCGAGGTCGTCGCCCCGTCCGCGCCCCGCACGATCACCATGCCGGCGAGCCACCCCGACCGGGTCGCGGGTGTCCACTACGGCCGCGAGACCGTCGTACGCCGCCTCCAGGAGGTCGGCTGCGACGTCTACGGACAGGACGAACTGGTCGTCACCGTCCCGTCCTGGCGCCCCGACCTCGCCGAGCCGAACGACCTGGCCGAGGAAGTCATCCGTCTCGAGGGGTACGAGAACCTCCCCTCGACGCTGCCCAAGCCCCCCTCGGGCCGCGGGCTCACCGAACGGCAGCGGCTGTACCGCCGCGTCGGCCGCGCGCTGGCCGGTGCCGGCTATGTCGAGGCGCTGAACTACCCGTTCATCGGCGAGCAGGTCCTCGACCAGCTCGACATCCCGGCGGACGACGAGAGCCGAAGGCTCGTCAAGCTGGTCAACCCGCTCTCCGACGAGGAGCCCGCGCTGCGCACGACGCTGCTGCCCGGGCTGCTCGGCGCGCTGCGCCGCAACGACGGCCGCGGCAGCCACGACCTGGCGCTCTTCGAGACCGGCCTGGTCTTCCGGGCTCCCGAGAAGGAGGGCATCGCGGTCCGGCTGCCGGTCCACCGCCGTCCGACCGACGAGGAGATCGCCGGTCTCAGCGGAGTGCTGCCCGTGCAGCCGCGCCATGTCGCGGTCGTTCTCGCCGGTGCGCGCGAGCAGGCCGGCTGGTGGGGGAAGGGCCGCCCGGCCGACTGGGCCGACGCGGTCGAGTCGGCCCGCACGGTCGCCCGCGAGGCCGGGGCCGAACTGATCGTCCGCCAGGGCCAGTACGGACCGTGGCACCCGGGCCGCTGCGCCGAGCTCGCCGTGGTGACCGACGGAGCGGAGCAGACCGTCGGCTACGCCGGAGAGCTGCACCCGCGCGTGGTCAAGTCGCTGCATCTGCCCGCGCGCAGCTGCGCGATGGAGCTGAACCTGGACCTGCTGGAGCGGTCGTCCCAGGGTGCCCTCCGGGCGCCGCGGATCTCCACCTTCCCGGTGGCGACCCAGGACGTCGCGCTGGTCGTGGACCAGAAGGTGCCGGCTGCCGAGGTCGAGCGGGTGCTGACTCAGGGCGCGGGTGAACTGCTCGAGTCCATCCGGCTGTTCGACGTCTTCACCGGTGAGCAGATCGGCGAGGGCAAGAAGTCGCTGGCGTACGCGCTGCGCTTCCGTGCCGCGGACCGCACGCTCACGGTCGAGGAGGCCTCGGCCGCCCGGGACGCCGCCGTGGCGCTGGCCGCCGAGCGCACCGGGGCGGTCCTGCGCGGGGCCTGACCGCGGCGTGATCCGCCGTACTGCCTGATGAGGGGCTCACCCGGACCACCGGGGTGAGCCCCTCACTCATTGAGGTGAGAACGCCGGGCGACATTCCCCCGGGGCGCGACCGATCGATGTCCTGCATACGGACGGGGCGGCCCACGCCCGTGATGCGTCGGGGAAGTTCTTCGCACTTCAAGCCGTGCTCGCCGAGGCGGAGCTCGGCTCGCCGGTCTCCCCCGCCGCCGTCCTGTCCACCGTTCACTCCCAGTTGATGCGGCACACCCGTGGGCGGCTCGCCGACGATGCGGCGCTGCCGGCGCTGCGCAATGACCGCTCCCGGGTGCCGGCGCAGTGCGGGGACGCCACACTGCGCCGAACCCGGCGCGAACCCTCCAATCGATAGCCGTCACCTGCAGCCATGTGCAGCTTCGGCAACCAGGGGATTGCCGTGCGGCCGGCGCCGCCCGCCCTGCCGCGGAGTGTCGGGCAGATCAGCAGGGCAGACGACGCGATCGAGGGCCGCCGCACTGTACGAGGGGGAGCCGGCGGCCCGGCCGCCTCTGTGAGAGGCATTTCAGTCAACCGGCGTGCGCGGTACGGCGGCAGAGCACGCGAGGCACAGATCGGGGCACTCTGTTCACACCCCGTGCGAAGCCCTCCTGACTATGCTGAGGCCACCGAGCCACCGGAGTTGCCCCATGCAGCCCAACACCCTGCTCGACGCCCTGCTCGACGAGGCGGGTATCTCCAATGCGGGCCTCGCCGCCCGCGTCAACCAGGCGGGCAGGGCGCGAGGCCTGTCGTTGCGGTACGAACACACGGCCGTGTCACGCTGGTTGAAGGGCCAGCGTCCGCGCGGCCAGGTGCCCGACCTGATCTGTGAGGTCCTGGCCGGCCGGCTGCACCGGGCCATAACGCTCGGCGACATCGGCCTCGGGGGACCCGGCGAGCCGGTCGCACCGCCCGGCTCGCCGCTGTGCGGCTTCGTGGAGCGGGCCACCGCACTGTGGCGCTGCGACGAACAGCAGCGGCCGCACATCATCGAGGCGCCCGCCGTCACCGGCACCCCCGCCGTGATGCCCGTATGGGAGTGGGAGAACCCGCCTGAGGACTCTGACGTCTCGCGCTCCGGGCAGACTTGCGTCAGCATGGCCGACATCAAGATGCTGCGGGCCGCACGGGCACACTACGAGCTGATGTACCGCAAGGCGGGCGGCATCGCGACCCGCGCCCGCATTGTCGGCTTTCTCAACGCCGAGACCGCGCCGCTGCTGCGGGGCGGCTACAGCGACGCGCTGGGCCGCCAACTGCACCGGGCAACGGGCGGTCTGGTGGCGGTCGCCGGTATCTGCGCGTACGACTCGGACGCGCACGGTCTTGCCCAGCGCTATTTCCATCAGGCGCTGCGGCTTGCAAAGGCCAGTGGGGACAGGGGACTTGGTGCCTATGTCATCGCGCTGCTGGTCAACCAGTCGCTGTTCATGGCCGAGCACCGCCAGGCGGTGGCCTTCGCGGAAGCGGCCCTGCGGGCGGCCGGACAGCAGATCACCCCGGCGCTGGCCGCCGATCTGTACGCGATGCAGGCCAAGGCGTACGCGCATCTCGGCGACGGCAGCAGCGCACTGCGGTGCATCCGGCGGGCCGAGCTGGAGGCGGAACGGATCCGACCGGGGCACGAGCCGGACGAGACGGGCTATGTCCAGCCGGGCCTGGTGAACGTCCAGGTCGCGGAGGCCCTGTTGAGTCTCGGTGATCTCCCCGCCGCGCGGGAGCACGCCGCGGCTGCCGTCGGAACCCCCGCGCACGACCGCGGCCGGGTCCACCGGCTCGCCATGCTCAGCCAGATCGAGCTGCGCCAGGGCGAGGTGGACCGGGCGGCGAACACGGCCGCGGAGATGGTGGAGCGGGCGAGGGGGATGGAGTCCCAGCGTCTGAGGGACCGGCTGCGAGCGGTGCGGGAGCACCTTGTGGCGAGTGGCTGCACCAACGCGGACGAGGCGGCCGAACTCATCGACGGGGCACTCCGCGTTCCCCTCTGACCTAGCTCCTGCTGCGATATTGCCATCGACTTGTCGGAAGGTGGCAGAAAAGTGCAGTGGACGAACTTAGGCGAACAAACTGTGTATGAAAACCGCTGGTTCAAGGTCAACCTGGCGGACGTCGTACTCCCCGACGGCCGACACCTGGACCACTTCCTCATACGGCTCCGCCCGGTCGCCGTCGCGACCGCGGTCAACCGGGCCAACGAGGTGCTGATGCTCTGGCGGCACCGCTTCATCACCAACAGCTGGGGCTGGGAGCTCGCCGCGGGGGTCGTCGAGGACGGCGAGGACATCGAGGCCGCGGCCGCCCGGGAGATGGAGGAGGAGACGGGCTGGCGCCCGGGCCCCCTCCAGCACCTCATGACCGTCGAGCCGTCCAACGGCCTCACCGACGCCCGGCACCATCTCTACTGGTCCGAGGACGCGACGTACATCGGGCACCCCGAGGACGACTTCGAGTCCTCGCGCCGCGAGTGGATACCGCTCAAGCTGGTCCCCGACATGATCGCCCGCGGTGAGGTCCCGGCCGCCAATATGGCGGCCGGGCTGCTGATGCTCCACCATCTGCGGTTCGGCTGACGGTCCGGGCCGGACCGCCGGCTCCAGGCGCCATGCCCCGGCTGCCTACTGGCCGAGCGCTTGCCAGACCGCCACCGCCAGCGCTCCGAGCGCGGTCAGCGCGGCCACGGCGGGCAGCGGCCACCTGGCGTGCTCAAGTGCCCCGACGCGCGCGGCCAGATCGGTGAGATCGCGGTCGATCTGGTCGTTGCGCTGTGCGAGCAGTGCCAGATGCCCGTCGATACGGGCGAGGCCGACGTCGAGGCTGCGGCGTAACTCGGCGAACTCCTCGACGACCACTAAATGATCAGGGTCGGTGGTCACGGATTCAGCTCCTCTTCGGAAGGTTGTACAGCGGGCCCTTGGCTGAGCGGAACCGAGTCAACTCTCCCTGGTAGGAGGGCGGGAGCGTGTGCGCACGGCATATGCGGGCACGCCCCGCACACTCCGTGTGAATCAGGAGTACTGATAGAATCCGGAGCCCGTCTTGCGGCCGAGGCGCCCCGCGTCCACCATCCGCTGCAGCAGCGGGGGAGCGGCGTACAGCGGCTCCTTGAACTCCGCGTACATCGAGTCGGCGACCGAGGCCACGGTGTCCAGGCCGATCAGGTCGGAGAGCTTGAGCGGACCCATCGGGTGGGCGCAGCCCAGCTCCATGCCGTTGTCGATGTCCTCGCGGCTGGCGATGCCCGACTCGAACATCCGGATGGCGGAGAGCAGATACGGGATGAGCAGGGCGTTCACCACGAAGCCCGAGCGGTCCTGGGCGCGGATCGGGTGCTTGTCGAGGATCTGCTGCACCACGGCCTCGGAGCGCTTGATCGTCTCCTCGGAGGTGGTGAGCGCCGGGATCAGCTCGACGAGCTTCTGGACCGGGGCCGGGTTGAAGAAGTGGATGCCGATGACCTGGTCCGGGCGGCTGGTCGCGACGGCCAGCTTCACCAGGGGGATGGAGGAGGTGTTGGACGCGAGGATCGCGTCCTGCCGGGTCACCACCTGGTCGAGCACCTGGAAGATCTCGGTCTTGACCTGCTCGTTCTCTACGACGGCCTCGATGACGAGATCGCGGTCGGCGAACTCGCCGAGGTCGGTGGTGAAGCTGAGGCGCTCCAGGGTCGCGTCGCGCTCCTCTTCGGTGATCTTGCCGCGTTCGGCGGCCTTCGAGAGGGAGTTGTAGAGGCGGGTGCGACCGATCTCCAGGGCCTCGCCCGTGGTCTCGGCGACCTTCACCTCCAGGCCGCTGCGGGCGCACACCTCCGCGATGCCCGCGCCCATCTGGCCGCAGCCCACCACTCCGACGCGTGCAATGTCGGCCATTGAGTCCGTCACCTCGTGCCTTTCGCTGATTCGTGCGGCGAGTCCCCCGTGTGATTCCGGCGCCCGCCTCGACGCCCCGACGTTACTCCGGATGTGTGCGCGCAGGATGGCTAGGGGGTGTCCTTCGGATCAGGCCGGATCAGCGGGCGTGCCGGGCCAGGCGAACCCCGCGTGATCCGGCCTTGATCCGAAAGACACCCCCTGGGGGCGGGCATGCTGGGCGGATACGACGGTCGGCAGCGAGAAAGCTGAGGGCGGCATATGGGGCAGATCGGGAGAAGAGGGTTCGTGATGGCGGCGGCCGGAGCCATGGCCGCACTGGGGACGGCCGGGGACGCGGCCGCCCGGACCGCGGATCGTGGGTCGTGGCCGCGGCGTGCGAGGGCCCGGGAGTTCCGAGGGATGTGGATGGCGACCGTCGCCAACCGTGACTGGCCCTCAAGGCCCGGCCTCACCCCGGCTCAGCAGCGCGCCGAACTCTGCGCCCATCTCGACACCGCGGTCGCCCGCAAGCTGAACGTCGTGGTCCTCCAGGTCAGGCCCACCGCGGATGCCCTGTGGCCGTCGCCGTACGAGCCCTGGTCGCAGTACCTCACCGGGTCACAGGGGCGAAACCCCGGCTGGGACCCCCTCGGCGCCGCCGTGGCCGAGGCCCACCGGCGCGAGCTTCGGCTGCACGCCTGGTTCAATCCCTATCGGGTCGCCGTGCACACCGATCCGTCCCGGCTGGTCGAGAGCCACCCGGCCCGGGTACATCCGGAGTGGGTTCTTCCGTATGGCGGGAAGCTGTACTACAACCCCGGCATTCCCGAGGTCCGCCGTTTTGTCCAGGACGCGATGATGGACGCCGTCCGGCGCTATGACATCGACGGCGTTCATTTCGACGACTACTTCTACCCCTATCCGGTCGCCGGCCAGGTCTTCGACGACGACGCGACGTATGCGCGCTACGGCGCGGGCTTCCCTGACAAGGCCGCCTGGCGGCGCGACAACACCGACCGGCTGGTGCGCGAGATGGCCGACCGGATCAGGAGGTCCGGCAAGGTCATCCCCTTCGGGATCAGCCCCTTCGGGGTGTGGCGCAATGCCACCACCGATCCGCTCGGCTCGGACACCAGGGCGGGCGTGCAGACCTACGACGATCTGCACGCCGACACCCGTATGTGGGTGAAGAAGGGCTGGATCGACTACGTCGTCCCGCAGATCTACTGGAACATCGGGTTCCCGGCAGCCGATTACGCCCGGCTGATCCCCTGGTGGAACGACGTCGTACGGGACACGGACGTCGATCTCTACGCCGGGGAGGCCCTCTACAAGGCGGGTGACCCCGCCCAGCCCGCGCCCTGGCAGGACCCCGCCGAACTCTCACGCCATCTCACGCTGGCTCGCGCGTACGAAGGAGTGCGCGGGCACTGCTTCTTCTCGGCGAAGGAGGTCATGTCGGACCAGATCGGGGCGATGGCCAGGGTGGTGGCCGATCACTATCCGACCAGAGTTCGGCCGCCGGACTGAGTCAGGCCTGCTCGTGGTGGCGTACGACAGTGTCGGGGCCGGGAGACAGCAGAGCCTCGTGGCCGTCGTCGAAGCGCACCCGGTACGGGGGGTTGCCTTCCTGCCCCAGTACCTCGACGACTTCGGCGGTCTTGTCGTGCTGCCCCACGACCCTGCCGTGGACCAGCAGTGTGTCGCCCACGTTCGCTTGCATCGGGAGTGACCTCCTCAAAGGGGGTGGTCCGTGTTTCGAGTCTAAGGCCGGGGCCGGGAGTTGCACCCCCGAGGCACTCGGTGACTCCCGGCGCCCGCTTGTCAGCTACGGGCCCGCTGGGTGACCGCGATGCACACCAGGACCGCTGTGGCCGCAACCGGAGCGGCGGGGGAGAGCCCCTCGCCCAGCAGGGACACCGACCAGACCAGCGTGAGCAGGGGCTGCGCGAGCTGGAGCTGGCTGGCCTTGGCGATGCCGATCGAGGCCATGCCGCGGTACCAGACGTACAGACCGAAAAAGGTTGAGCCGGCAGCGACCCAGGCGAGTCCGATCACGCCGTGCGCGGTGAGCCGGACCGGCTCGACGGACAGGGCGAGAGCCGAACCCGCCAGCGTGAGCGGGAGGCAGAGGATCAGGGCCCAGCCGACCACGTGCCAGCCCGGCATCCGGCCCGCCAGCCTGCCGCCCTCGGTGTAACCGGCCGCGCAGACCAGCAGCGCGCCGAAGAGATACAGATCGCCTCTCTGGAGTGCGCCGCCGCTCTGCTGCACGGTGAAGGCGATCACCACGGCCGCACCGGCCAGCGCCGCCAGCCAGAAAGTGCGCGAGGGGCGGCGGCCGGTACGCAGTGCCGCGAAGGCGGCGGTCGTCAGCGGAAGCAGTCCCACGACCACGGCGGCGTGCGAGGTGGTGGAGGTCTGCAGGGCCAGCGTGGTCAGCAGCGGGAAGCCGATGACCACGCCGCCCGCCACTACCGCCAGGCCCGCCCAGTGGCGGGACTCGGGCAGTGGGACGCGCAGCGCCAGCAGCAACGCGCCCGCGACGAGGGCCGCCAGGACGCTGCGAACGGCGACCAGCGACCAGGGACCGAAGCTCTCCAGGCCCCAGACGGTGGACGGGAACGTGAGCGAGAACGCGACGACTCCCAGTGCGGACAGGAGCGTGCCGCTGTGTCCCGCGGCGGGCCTCCGGTGCCGGAGTGCGGCGGCGTCGGCGCGGCCGGCCGTGGTGCGGGGCGCCGAGTCGGTGACCGCTATCGGTGTAGCTGCGGTAGCGCTATCCTTTGTCTTCATGCATGAGCGTAGCAGTGTCGCGGATCTGGCGAACTCCCTGAAGCATGAGCTCGACCGCTACTCCCCGGGGGAGAAGCTGCCGTCGAGCCGGGTACTGGTCGAGCGCTACCGCGTCTCCCCGGTGACTGTTTCGCGCGCCGTCGCCCAGCTCGCCGCCGAGGGTCTGGTCGTCACCCGCCCCGGCGCGGGAGCCTTCCGGGCACAGCCCCGCACAGGCACCGGCCCCGCGCCAGGGGACACCTCCTGGCAGGAGGTCACCCTCAGCGCGAGCGCGGCGGCCGAGGTGGTGCCGCGTGCCGTGGACGCCTCCGGAGTCCTCGCGACGCTCGCCGCTCCGGCACCCGGCGTCGTGGAGTTCAACGGCGGCTATCTGCACCCCTCCCTCCAGCCGCAACGAGCCATGGCCGCCGCACTGGCCCGGGCCGGACGGCGTCCCGGCGCCTGGGGGCGGCCGCCCACCGGCGGGCTGCCCGAGCTGCGGGAATGGTTCGCCCGCGGTCTCGGCGAAAACAGCGGCGCGGCCGATGTGCTGATCACGGCCGGCGGTCAGTCGGCGCTGACCACCGCCCTTCGGGCCCTCGCCCCGCCCGGTGCCCCGGTCCTCGTCGAGTCCCCCACCTACCCGGGCATGCTGGCGATCGCCCGGGCCGCCGGGCTGCGGCCGGTGCCCGTCCCGGTGGACGCCCGAGGGGTGCGTACACAACTGCTGGCCGCCGCCTTCAAGGCCACCGGCGCCCGCGTCTTCGTCTGCCAGCCCCTCTTCCAGAACCCGACCGGCGCGGTGCTGGCGCCCGAGCGCCGTGGCGAGGTGCTGCGCATCGCCCGCGAGTCCGGGGCCTTTGTCGTCGAGGACGACTTCGCCCGCCGACTGGTGCACGAGGATGCGGGCCCGCTGCCCCGCCCGCTCGCCGCGGACGATCACGACGGTGTCGTCGTCCATGTCAGCTCCCTCACCAAGGCGACCTCGCCGAGCCTGCGGGTGGGCATGCTGGCGGCCCGCGGCCCGGTCCTGGAACGGCTGCGCGCCATCCATGTCGTCGACACCTTCTTCGTACCGCGTCCGCTCCAGGAGGCAGCCCTGGAGCTGGTCGGTTCACCTGCATGGAACCGTCATCTGCGGGCCGTGGCCGTCGAGTTGAAGGCCCGCCGTGACGCCATGTCAGCCGCCCTGTGCCTCGGCCTGCCCGAACTCGCCCTCCCGCACATCCCGTCCGGCGGCTACCATCTCTGGCTCCGCCTCCCCGACGGCACGGACGAGGCGGCCCTGCACTCCGCCGCCCTCCGCGCAGGCGTTGCCCTCGCCCCCGGACGTCCCTACTTCTGCGCCGAACCCCCGGCCGGACATGTGCGGTTGAGCTTCGCCGGTGTGGCGGGCCCGACCGAGATCGCCGAGGGCGTCCGAAGACTGCGGGCCGCCTTCGACGAGGTGCTCGGCCGACGGGCCGTCGGCAGCGATCCCGCAGAGCTGCCTCACCCCCCGGAGACGGGGCAGTCCTGAGCCGCGAGACCCCCGCCGCGCCCGCGGACTGTCCGGAGCGCGCCCTTCCGGTCGCCTCTTGACCTGCGGGGCTTTGGGAACCACGATCACGCCATGACTGTCCGGATCACGTTGGTCGCCGCGGCCCGCAGCTCCGCCCTGCTCGCGGAGCGCTTCGACGACGACCGGCCACTCGACCACGCGGGCTGGCACGAGGTGCAGCTCGCCCGGTACTCCCTGGTGCCGCTCAATACGGCCGAGCTGCGGTACTGCTCGCCGACCGCCCGCAGCCGGGCGACCGGCGAGGCCCTGGGCTTCGCGCCGATCGCGCAGCCCGCGCTGCGCGACTGCGACATGGGCCGCTGGCGTGGCTACACCCTGGCCGAGGTCGCGGCGCGCGAGCCCGCCGCCGTCGACGCCTGGCTCGCCGACCCGCGCTCCGCGCCGCACGGCGGTGAGCCGCTGCTCGCGTTCATCACGCGCATAGGGGGCTGGCTGGACACCAGGCCCGGCGAGGACGGCGGCTCCATGGTCGCTGTCGCCGAACCGGCGGTTGTCAGGGCCGCTCTCGTCTACGCGCTGAAGGCGCCGCCGTCCTCGTACTGGAACGTGGACGTTCGACCCCTGTCGACCGTGACGCTGGCCGGCTGGGCGGGCCGCTGGAACCTGCGCCTGGACCCGGCCGTCTGACGCGGCGAGGCCGGGGTGCGGTGATCATTGGCCCACTCGGCCGTCGACCCGCTCGCGCAGAAGGTCCGGGTGGCCGCAGTGCCGCGCGTACTCGGCGATCTGCGCCGGCAGGAGGTCGCGAGCAGCCGTTCCAGGGGGACTCTTCTCCTGCACGTGACCGGTGCTCGGCGCGGTCACGGGGGAGGCGGCGACCCCTGAAGCTAATTGCATAAAAGTGCGGTGCTGCGTATAGTCATGCCATCACTGATGGAGGGTTCGATGGCAGTACGAGCAGCAGTCGCAGGGGCGAGCGGATACGCGGGCGGGGAACTGCTCCGGCTCCTCCTGGCCCACCCCGGGACAGAGATCGGCACCCTCACCGGCAACTCCAACGCAGGCCAGAAGCTCGGTGGCCTGCAGCGGCACCTGCTGCCGCTCGCCGACCGGGTGCTCGAACCGACCAGCCCCGAGGTGCTTGCCGGGCACGACGTCGTCTTTCTCGCCCTCCCGCACGGGCAGTCCTCCGCCGTCGCGGAGCAGCTCGGCGAGGACGTGCTCGTCATCGACATGGGCGCCGACTTCCGGCTCGCGAACGCCGCCGACTGGGAGACGTTCTACGGCTCCCCGCACGCCGGGACCTGGCCCTACGGCCTGCCCGAACTGCCGGGCGCCCGCGCCGCGCTGGAGGGGTCCAAGCGCATCGCGGTGCCCGGCTGCTTCCCGACCGCCGTGCTGCTCGCGCTCTTCCCGGCGTACACGGCCGCTCTCGCCGAGCCCGAGGCCGTGATCACCGCGGCGTCCGGAACCTCCGGCGCGGGCAAGACGCCCAAGCCGCACCTGCTCGGTTCCGAGGTGATGGGGTCCATGACCCCGTACGGCGTCGGTGGTGGCCACCGCCACACGCCCGAGATGATCCAGAACCTCAGCGCGGCGGCAGGGGAGCGGGTCACCGTCTCCTTCACGCCGACCCTCGCGCCGATGCCCCGCGGCATCCTCGCCACGTGCAGTGCGAAGGCGAAACCGGGCACGACCGCGTCCGACGTGCGGACCGCCTACGAGAAGGCGTACGCGGACGAGCCGTTCGTCCACCTCCTTCCGGAGGGACAGTGGCCGTCGACCGCGTCCGTCCACGGTTCCAACGCCGTTCAGGTCCAGGTCGCGTACGACGGGGCCGCGGACCGCATCATCGCGATCAGCGCCATCGACAACCTCACCAAAGGCACCGCCGGGGGCGCGGTGCAGAGCATGAACATCGCCCTCGGGCTCCCCGAGGACACAGGACTTTCCACGATCGGAGTGGCACCGTGAGCGTCACGGCAGCAAAGGGATTCACGGCGGCCGGAATCGCCGCCGGGATCAAGGAGAACGGCAATCCGGACCTGGCCCTCGTGGTCAACAACGGTCCGCGCCGCGCCGCCGCGGGCGTCTTCACCACCAACCGCGTCAAGGCCGCCCCGGTCCTGTGGTCCGAG